>CAUZIZ010000127.1:0-16393 GCA_963579905.1 Acidobacteria bacterium UBA6911
ACCGCAACAGCCGAGCCGAGTTCTGAGTGGCTTGGTGCATAAACTTAGAATTTGGGCCTCCAAAATGACTCCTAGGAGCCGGGAAACGGTCCTGTTTTCCAAATTGCGCTTATTTTGGGTCTAGAAGCCCGTAACTAGCGAGAGCGGTCGGCACGATGGATCGCTGCTTGAGCTGCCAATAGCCAATCGTAACCAGAGGCGAGCCCAATGTGATTACAAACGAATAGTAGGCGCAGTATCCATGCATGTAGGGCATGCGGTCGGCCACATGAAAATTACGGCATACGCCAGAACCAGAGCGCTGTATGAGCATCGTCGCAGGTGAGTCCAGCCGAAGAATAACAATGAGAGTTGCGAGTAACAGGGCCGATAAGTAACGGCACAAGGTCAGCCAGGTTTCGATATTCTCCAGACCATCACCCGTGACAGCAATGGCGACCCGGCCAACCCACCAGCCTGGGGAATAGGGAGAGTGCACCCAGGCGGCTTTTCCGGATGCCTGGATGCGAGCCACATAAAAGGCCGCCGGCTCATTATCTACCGGATAGAGCGCATTGTAGGGTAGAGGAGCTATCCATTCGGTGTAGGTCAACAAACTGAGTGGGAGTAGTGAAACCCGCAAGCAACAAGTGCTCGCGGAACGATGGATCGTTGCTCGAACTGCCAGTAGCAGATCGTCATTAGAGGCAATCCCAAGATGACTATAACCGAGTAGTAGGCGCAGTATCCGTGCACGTAAGCCCATACAGTAGGCCAAGCAAAGATCGCGGCATACGCCAGGACCAGGGCGCTGTAGGAACGTTTGCGTAGGTGCACCCAGCCGAAAAACAGCAATGAGAATCCGAGTAACAAGGCTGACAGGTAACGACACAACTTCAGCCAGGCGCCCACATTCTCGAGGGCATCACCCGCTGCAGCGAGCGCGACGCCACCAATCCACCAACCGAGAGAATATGGAGAGTGGACGTTGGCCGCTTCTCCTGCTGCCTTGAGGCGGGTCACATAAAAGGCCGCTGGCTCATTATCCGTCGGATAGAGCGCACCGTAAGACCGCGGCGCCACCCACTCGGTATACGTCAACAGACAGAGAGGTAGGAGGGAGATATCAGCACACACAAGACAATTCGACGACGCTGCACTTCACCTATTCGAGCCAAGGAACTGCCTCCTGTCTCGAGCATGACTAACTTGTGGCAGAGCGAGGAACCCCTGGGCCGTCTCGAACCGAACCGTCCAGTTCATCGAGACTACAACAAACGGACTCTTCTGCCTGCTCCCACCCTTCTTAGTCGCATGCGATCGGGGTGAGCGGCCTCGGAGGTGAACTCAGACTTGCTGACCGTGCTCAACTCGGCCATTGCGGTAGGCCAGGTTCGCTAGATGGGCATCGGCCGCTACCTTTACGCCCACCTCTGCGGGAGCCCTGGGCCGGCCACGGCTGTGGATGCAGTCGACCCAGTTCTGCAGGTGTAGTAGCGTCGAGGCCGGGGGGTCGTAGAAGTCAGCGCCTCGCGCGCCTCGCGCGAGAATCATGTGCGATGGCGCCAGCTTGCTTTCCTTTTCGGGCAGGACTTCGTAGCGTCCCCGGTCCAGGTAGAGTGTGGCCTCGGTGCCCATGAACTCGAGCATCGCGGCGTTTCGAGCGTTTACGAAGGTGCCTTCGAAGTAGACCTGAACCTGCTCCTCTTCGAACCGCAACAGGGTTTGTATCGTATCGGGAGTTTCCCAGAGGCCAGCGGTGATGAAGTTGTCTCCAATTGTGGTCGCCGTTGTGGGATTTCCCAGGTCGAGATACCAATTGGCGACGTCATGATAGTGAACCATGAGATCGGTAAGGATTCCGCCACCAAAATCCCAGAACCAGCGCCAGTTGCGGAAGCGGTAGGGGTCAAATGGCTGCTCTCTGGCCGATCCTAGAAACTGCTTCCAATTGAGGCTTGAGGGATCTATGTTGACCGGTCGTCTTCGGACCTTGTCTGTGTTGCGATTCCAGGTCAGGTGGACTTTATGAATCTTGCCCAGCACGCCTGATTGGATGATTTCATAGGCTTTCCGAAACTGGGGCATGCTGCGCTGCTGCATGCCCACCTGTACGATTCTCCCATACTCGTTCTGGGCCCGAATGACCGCATCTCCCTCACTTGGATCATGGGTCAGGGGCTTTTCAACGTAGACGTCCTTTCCTGCCTTGCAGGCGTCCACGGTCATCGGAACGTGCCAGTGGTCGGGCGATCCGATGATCACGGCGTCAATGTGTTTGCTCTCAAGCAGATCGTGGTAGTGCTTGCTGGTGAAGGCCGCTGGATCAGCAAGTTCCCGACCCTTCTCCAGATGATCATCCCAGATGTCACAGACGGCAGCCAGCCTGACGCCGGGTACCTTCTTGATCGTCCTCATGAGGGATCGACACCGCCCTCCGGTGCCGATACACCCGATGTTCAGGGTCTCGTTGGCGGAATATGAATACCGAGCCGACTTAGCTCCAACGCTCCAGAGGCCAGCGGCACTGGCACCCAGGCCGGTCAGGAATTGCCGGCGGTCCTTCTCGCTAGACATCGTTTATCGCCTCTTTCAGCAGAGTTTAAGAAACGCGATCGTTGGTCGGGCCCGAGATGACAGGTTGCGAGGGGGACAGCGCTCAGTCGGTGACTTCGAAGATGGCCTCGACTTCAACCGGAATGTTCTGTGGAAGCGATCCCATCCCGACGGCACTGCGGCCTCCCTTACCGGTTTCTTCTCCAAAGACTTCGACCATGAGGTCGCTGAATCCATTGATGACCCGTGGCTGTTCCTCGAAGTCTAGCGTGGCATTGACAAAGCCCAAAACCTTGACGATTCTCACGACCTTATCCAGGCTTCCGAGGGCTGCGCGCAGGGTACTCAATACATTGAGGCCAACCAATCTAGCCGCTTCATACGCCTGCTTGACGTCGAGATCGACTCCAACCTTGCCCTTGATCACGCTGCCATCGTGTCGAAACGGTCCAGTACCAGACACGTAAAGAATGTCTCCGACGCGCACCGAAGGACGGTAAGTTGCCATTGGGCTAGGTGCTGGGGGTAGTTGAAGCCTGAGTTCCTGGATACGCTCTTCTGCACTCATAAACACTCCTTGCTTCTAGCCGGCTCCCAAGATCTGGCCGTTACCCCTGACGCGTGCGATTGCACAATCGTGAGACCCAGCCAATAAACCTTGGGTTCAATCGTCTTCAATCTCCCGAAATCAGACCGAAATTATAACTTCTAGTCTGCAAACGTTTCAAGTCTGGCCTCGCTCACACGCCCCTGGGCTCCTTGACAGCTGAAACGCTCCTGTCCTATCTTAGCTCTGCGAGACTCTGGCAGGAATTTTCTCCCTATGCTCACAAGCTCGACTGGACCGGAAAGCCGACCGCCCACTCAGCTAACTCCCGTCTCTCCTCGGAAGTTGGGGATCCTTCTCGCTTCCCTACCCTTGTTGTTTTCGATAGTATTCGCACAGGATCTGACTCAGGGCACGCCGTCATCCCAAACGTCACCCCGGGTTGATTTCGAAACGAGCGTACGACCTATACTCAGCGGAAAGTGTCACCGCTGCCACGGGTCGGAACTACAGCTGGGAGGACTTCGACTAGATCAGCGGAAGGCTGCTCTCAGCGGTGGATATTCTGGTCTCGTAATCTTACCAGGGGAGAGTGCCCAGAGTAAGCTGATCCAGCTGGTTTCCGGTGAGATCAAGGGCAAGCTCATGCCGTTGGACGGTCCGCGGCTCACACCGGCAGAGGTCGCTCTTCTACGGCTCTGGATCGATCAGGGTGCGGACTGGCCAGAAACAGCTTTGTCGGCCGAAGCAGCATCGACAGAAGAAGCGCCAAGGCGGCAGACGCACTGGTCTTTGCGACCACCGGAGCGACCTGAATTGCCCCATGTTATGCTGCGTTCCTGGGTTCGCAACCCCATAGACACTTTCGTCCTGGAACGGCTTGAAAGCGAAGGGACTACTCCCTCACCGGAAGCCGCACGCTCCACCCTGATTCGGCGGCTATACCTGGACTTGATTGGGCTGCCTCCACCACCAGAGGCACTGGAAGCCTTCCTGGCCGATCATCGCCCTGATGCTTACGAACGCCTGGTTACGCATCTTCTTTCCTCGAGCCACTACGGAGAAAAGTGGGCACGGCACTGGCTGGATCTGGCCCGGTATGCGGATAGTGATGGATACAATGACGGCCCCAGACCCCATGCCTGGCGCTATCGCCACTGGGTCATCCAGGCGCTCAACGGCAACCTGCCCTTCGATCAGTTCACGATTCAGCAGATGGCTGGCGATCTGCTGCCTGACGCCACCGTGGAGCAGCGGGTGGCCACCGGGTTCCACCGCAACACGTTGACGCAGCGAGAAACCGGAACCGACCGCGAGGAATTTCGAGTCAAACAAATCGTGGATCGTGCCAACACGGTCGGAGCCGTCTGGCTGGGCCTAACCGTCGGCTGTGCCCAGTGCCACGATCACAAGTACGATCCGATTACCCAAAAGGAATACTATCGGCTGTACGCTTTCTTCAACGGAGACAAGGAGGTCAATATCGAGGCTCCGCTTCCAGGCGAAATGGGCCCCTACCTCCAGCAGAGCCCCGAATACCAAAGACGAAGACGCGAGCTCCTGGATCAGTATCCCGCTCTCGCCCTGCAGCCCCAGTGGGAAGCCAGGTTACTCGAGGCCGCTAGCACTTCGGAGGTGGATCTCATCTGGACCCTGGCCTGGCGGAAAGTGGGCTGGTTGTTCGATGGGGGACAGGAGATCCTTCGACTGGATCCCTCCCAAAGAACTCAAAAACAGAAGGATCAGCTGAGCGACTATTTCGTTGGTGCCTACAATCACGTCGTCGATAAAGGGAAGTACGAAGAGCTCGGCTTGGCGAAACTGAAGGAAGAACTGGTCAAGATGAGGGCCGAGTTCCCGTCGTTGAGTGAAGCCCAGACGCTGATTCCCCACTCTCATCCTCCGACCACGCACCTCCATTTGCGGGGCGACTTCCGCAATCCGGGAATCGAGGTGCGACCAGGGACGCCGGCTGTTCTGCACCCCCTGCTCTCCCAGACCGCACCCACTCGGCTGGAATTAGCACAGTGGCTGGTTTCGAAGAAGAATCCGCTGACGGCTCGGGTAACCGTGAACCGCATGTGGCAGGAGTTTTTCGGCACGGGTCTGGTGGGCACGGCGGGGGACTTCGGAGTTCGGGGTGAGCGGCCCAGCCATCCAAAGCTACTGGACTGGCTAGCAACGGAATTTATGAGCTCGGGATGGAACCTCAAGCAAATGCATCGGCTCATCGTAGAGTCTGCTACCTACCGACAAGCCTCCAAGCTGAGACTCGACCTCCAAGAGCTGGATCCGGCCAACCGTCTTCTAGCTCGTCAAACACGGCTGCGTCTTTCGGCTGAATTGATACGAGACTCAGTCCTGGCAGCCAGCAATCTGCTCTACCCTGTGGTTGGAGGCAAGAGCATCCTGCCTCCCCTGCCAAAGGGCCTCGCAGACCTGGGACATCGTTTTCAGGGGTGGGAGAAGAGCCAAGGCAAGGACCGCTATCGACGTGGCCTTTACGTTCTGGCCAAGCGTACAGCTCCCTATCCTCAGCTGATGGTTTTCGACGCGCCCGATGCCCAGGAATCCTGCACGCGCCGCGAGCGCTCGACGACCGCCCTTCAGGCCCTGAACCTGCTCAACGATCCTGTCTTTTTCGAGGCCGCACAGGCGCTGGCGATCCGCCTGCTCCAGGAAGAGTCCGGTGACGTGCAAAAGCGGTTAGAATACGGCTTTCAAGTATGTCTGGCTCGGGAGCCGAACTCCACCGAGACCGATCGTCTGCTGAGATACTACGAGCAGCAGCGAGAGATTCTGCGTCAGGAGCCAGCTTCGATTGCGAAGGTGCTTCCTCTGGAGTTGATAGACAAGACCGATCCCGCTTCGGCCGCTGCCTGGGTTGGCGTCAGCAGCGTTTTGTTAAATCTCGAGGAGTTCATCACGAGGGAGTGACCGATGAATCTGCAGGAATTCAAACAGATCCAGACACGTCGGCATTTCTTGGAGCGGTGCGCAGGAGGATTGGGCATGGCGGCCCTTTGGAACCTGCTGGCTCAGGAGGGCCTTGCCGGCCGACTTCAGACCGAGCTGGCTCAGGTGAATCCGCTTCATCCCCGAGCTCCCCACTTTCCAGCTACCGCCAAGAACGTAATTTTCCTGTTCATGGCCGGAGCCCCAAGTCAGGTCGATCTATTCGATCCCAAGCCGGAACTCAAAAAATGGGAAGGATTGCCCCTTCCCCCATCCATGACCAAGGACCTGAAACTTGCCTTCATCAAACCCACGGCGGAGATCTGGGCCAGTCAACGAGAATTTCGACGCTATGGCGAGTGTGGCATGGAGTTCTCGGACCTGCTGCCTCACACCGCCAAGTGTGCCGACGACATCTGCATGATCCGCTCTATGTATACGGATCAGTTCAACCACCATCCCGGCCAGTTAATGTTCAGCTGCGGCGCACCACTTGCTGGCCGACCAGCGATGGGGTCCTGGATCACCTATGGCCTGGGCAGCGAATCCCAAAATCTGCCCGGCTTTGTGGTGTTGAGCTCGGGGGATCCGACCCATTCCGGGAGCAAGGCCTGGTCTAACGGCTTTCTACCCTCCAGCTATCAGGGCGTCCCCTTTCGCAGCGGAGGTGACCCGGTTCTCTACCTTTCCAATCCGGAAGGAATCAGCGAAAACAGTCAGCGGGCTAGACTCGACGTCCTCCGCGACCTCAACCAGGAAAGATTCGCCGACGCCGGAGATATCGAGATCGCTTCCCGGATCGCTTCCTACGAGCTGGCCTTTCGCATGCAAAGCGCGGCGCCGGAACTCCTGGATCTCTCCCAGGAACCCCAAGAGATCCAAAACTTGTACGGCGTGAACAACCAACCGGACTCATATGCCACCGCCAGAAAGACGAACTCAAATCAGTTTGCGATCAATTGTCTCCTGGCGCGCAGGATGGTAGAGCGCGGAGTTCGATTCGTTCAGGTCACGCATTCTAGTTGGGACGACCACACTGAGCTCAACAAGAGATTGAAGAGCAACTGTGAGATGACCGATCAGCCCACCGCCGCACTCTTGAAGGACTTGAAACAACGCGGATTGTTGGAAGATACGCTGGTCATTTGGGGGGGCGAGTTTGGTCGTACCCCCATGGTCGAGCGCAGCAAGGTCGGCGCTGGAGACACCCGGGGCCGTGACCACCATCCTTTTGCCTTCACACTCTGGATGGCCGGAGGAGGGATCCGGGGTGGACAGATCGTCGGCCAGACGGACGAGCTCGGCCTGAACATCCAGAAGGACAAGATCCACGTCCATGACCTTCACGCCACAATTCTCCATTGCCTGGGTCTGGACCATGAGCAGCTCACCTATCGCTATCAGGGTAGGGACTTCCGCCTGACAGATGTGGCAGGTAAAGTAGTCCACCAGCTTCTTGTCTGAGTATTCGGGGACGAGGGCTTTAGCCCCAGAACATCTGAGGGCGCTAACGCCAGCATCGATAGTTCTTTCCGGAAAAACAGGAGAACCCATGTTTGGGCTGCATTCCCTCGATTTCTTCACGCTTATGCTATATCTGGCAGGCGTAACCTTCGCCGGCCTCTGGGCGGCCCGCAAGGTATCGACGATCGGCGACTACTTCATGGGCTCGAGAAAGTTCGGCAAGGCATTCATGCTGATGCACGCTTTCGGGACGGGTACCCATACCGATCAGGCCGTCTCCGTTGCCGGGGCTTCCTACAAGCTGGGAATGGCCGGCATCTGGTACCAGTGGCTCTATCTCTTTACGACTCCCTTTTATTGGCTCATCGCCCCCCTCTTTCGGCGGATGAGATATCTGACTACAGCGGACTTCTTCGAAGATCGCTTTAGTCCGTCTCTCGCCATTTTCTACACAATTTTCGGGCTTATCTACGTTTCTCTGCAGATCGGTCTCATGCTTCTCGGGACAGGAAAGACTGCCAATGCCATTACCGGCGGGGCGGTGAGTCCCGAGTTGGCGATTGCCGTGATGACCGCGCTCTTCCTCATCTATGGATTGGCCGGGGGCTTGCCCGCTGCTATCGTCACCGACTTCATTCAAGGCTTCTTCATCATTGTCCTCTCGTTCCTACTGGTCCCCTTCGTCCTGGCAGAGGTGGGAGGCTTCAGCGGTTTGCACCAACAGGTTCCTGGAGAAATGTTCAGCTTGACTGCGCCCGGTGAGCCCCCTCCTGGATACGACCGGGTGACGGTTTTTTACATCTTTATGATCGTGATCAATGCGTTGGTCGGAATCGTGGCGCAACCCCATCATATGGAGATAGGAGGTGCGGGTAAGACCGAGCTCGAAGGCCGAGTGGGCTTCACCTATGGCAACATGCTCAAACGCATCTGCACGCTGGCCTGGGCCTTCGTGGGGGTGGCCTGTGTTGCCATTTACCCCAATATTGCGGACCCCGAAAACGCTTTCGGCATGGCGTCCCGGGATCTGCTACCCGTGGGACTGGTCGGCGTCATGCTCGCCTCGATGATCGCAGCGGTTATGTCCACCTGTGATTCACTCATGGTCGACGGCTCGGCCCTGGTAGTGAAGAATGTATACAAGCGCTACTTCTGCCGTGACGCACCGGACTCCCATTATCTGGCCGTGGGCCGGTGGGTGGCCCTCAGCGTTGTCGCCGGAGGTCTGCTGGTGACACTGACCTCCCACTCTGTTGTGGGTATCCTGAAACTGACCTGGTCTTTGGGGGCGTTCTTCGGGATTGCTTTCTGGGGTGGAGTTCTTTGGCGTCGCTGTAACGCGAGAGGTGCCTGGGCTGCGGTGCTGGTTTCGGGCTTCCTCTGGTATCTGTCCCGTTTCCTCTGGCACTGGGAGTTGGCCCACCAGTTCGCGCTCTACCTGAGTGGCGGGTTCCTCGCCATGATCGTGGTGAGCCTGCTGACACCTCCAGCCGACAAGAAGCGATTGGATCGCTTCTATACGGTGTTGCATACTCCGGTAGGAGACGAGCAAAAACTGCGTGATGCCGGGATCGAAGTAGAGCTGGAGTAAAAGCAGGACCGGTCTGAAGCAACGATCATCGAGGAGTGTCGAAGATGTGGGACCTTGAGTTCCGAAGGCCCTCGAAGCAGACGGTAGTCGGTTTCATCGTCGCCTGGCTGGGCGTCATCGGCATTATTCTGCTTACTCTGCTCGTGGTCCGAATCGGCGCCTGACAGAACGAACCCTACCTACCCTTGCCCGTCCATTTTCATTTTTCGCTTGAAGATTTGTTGGAATCGAGTCGGGCCTGATCGAGGGTCTTGGTGCAAGATGAAAGTCAGGGCAAAGGCAAGGGAGAGGTCAGGAAAACCTCAATAGGCATGAGGGGGCAGGTTTCCCTCGCCATAGTAACCAGGAGGAACATGCTTACGGGCTACGACGTTAGCGCCGGTCATACAACAGGACTCGTCGCTGGCCAGGAACACCGCAATGGGCGCGATGTCCTCGGGTCGCATCAATAGTTCAGGCTGGTAGTCGCCCCCGCCTCGTGCCCCTGCCAACTCATCAGCCATTCGGGTATGAGTCCGGCCCACGGCGATTGCGTTGACATCGATGTTAAAAGGCTTCATCTCCAGAGCCAGACACTCGGTGAACATGATCACGCCCGCTTTGGAAACACTGTAGGCGGAGAAATCGCGCGAGGCAACCGAGCCGGAACCGGCTGAGATGTTGATGATTTTCCCACCCTGCTGATGCTTCATCTGAGGAAGAACGGCCTGACAGGAAAGGAAGACAGCCCGGAGGTTGATGTTCATCAAACGCTCCCAGTCCTCTAGCTTTGTTTCCAGGACGGGACGCTGAAAGGCAATTCCCGCATTGTTCACCAGGATGTCGACCCGGCCAAATTCGGCGATGGTCCGATCCACCAACTGCTGAATCTGAGTCGGGTCGCTCACGTCAGTCGGAATCGCTAGGGCCCGTGTTTCAAGACCTTGTACCACTGCCTCGATCTCGTTCTTGCTGCGGGAAGCAACGACCACGTCGGCACCTTCCTGGGAAAAGGCAACGGCGATGGCACGTCCAATGCCCCTGCCCGCACCGGTGACAATCGCCACTCTATCTTTCAGTCGGTGCATGTTTTTATACTGACCACTAGCCTCGCAGTTCCCCTGAATGGAGTCAAGGTGTGTGCTGCTGTGCCGGCCCCGCTCCAGAAAGAAACTTCCGGCTACTGGGGAGATTGTGCGTCACTGTGTGGGGAAGAGTTGTCCGGCTCTCTCCTCGGAACCTGGGCTCATTCTGCTAACGGCTCAAGTCGTTCGCGGCTCTGCCGGAGTTGGCTTCGTAACGCTGTTAGTTCACCCGTTGGCGGCATCTTCGGAGGACAGGAGACGTGCGACGAATTCTTGAAGTTTCAGCTTAGATGCGGGCCTGGTAGGTGTAGAGTTGGTAGTATCGACCCTTTGCCGCGATCAGCTCTTCATGACGCCCTCGTTCGACGATCTCACCACCCTCTATAACCAGGATCTGGTCCGCGCGCCGAATTGTGCTGAGCCTGTGTGCGATGACGAATGTGGTTCGGCCTTTCAGGAGCTGGTCCAGACTCTCCTGGATATAAAGCTCGCTTTCGGTATCCAGGTTCGAGGTGGCCTCATCCAGAATCAAGATCCGAGGATCGGCCAGCAGAGCGCGAGCGATGGTCACCCGCTGCTTCTGTCCTCCCGAAAGCTTCACACCGCGCTCACCAATAAGGGTATCCAGCCCCTCGTCGAAGCGATCGGTGAACTCACTGACGTGGGCAGCGGCGACCGATTTATCCACCTCCGTGTCGCTTGCTTCCGACCTGGAAAACAGAATGTTTTCCCGAATCGTCCCCTCGTAGAGAAAATCGTCCTGAAGGACAACACCTAGCCTGGATCGGTATGAGTCCAGCGTCACCGTGGAAAGGTCCTGTCCGTCGATTAGGACTCTACCGCTATTGGGTTTCAAAAAGGACGCGGCCAGGCCGGCAATCGTAGTCTTTCCGGAGCCGGAGCTCCCCACCAGGGCGGTGAGGCTGCCGGCCGGGGCTTCGAAGCTAATGCCTGCCAAAACCGGGTTCCCCTCGTCGTAGGAAAAGTCGACGTCCTCGAACCGGACATCGCCTCGCACTTCGTCCAGCGCAATAGTCCTCGTCGGCTCAGCATGCTCAGGCTTCACACTCAAGATCTCGTCAGTACGGTCGAGTCCGGCAAAGGCCTCGGTGATCTGACTCCCGATGTTGCCCATCTGCACGATGGGAGCAATCAGAAAGCCCAGATAAAGGGTGAACGCAAAGAGGTCTCCCACACTCAGGCCTCCACTCATGATCATCGACGCTCCAACACCCATGATGCCGACGCTGGCCAGACCCAACAGCAGAGTGGACGAGCTGGTAACCAAGCTGGTGACGGTCAGGGAGCGCTTGACGTTGTTGAAAATCCGGTCGACTCCCTTCTCGAATACCCGGACCTCCTGTTTTTCGGCGTTGAACCCCTTTATAACCCGAATCCCACCTAGCGACTCCGTGAGACGCCCGGTCACTTCCGCGTTGATTTTTCCCCTTTCCCGAAAAATCGGACGAATATAGCCAAACGCCTTCAGCGAGATCAAGCCGAAGAGGCTCAGAGGCAGCAGGGTGTATAGCGTCATCAGCGCATTGATCTTAAGCAGAAGTACCAGCGACGCAATAGCGGTCAGAACCCCGCCGAACATTTGTACCAAACCGGTACCCACCAGGTTCCGGACGCCCTCGACGTCGGTCATGATGCGGGAGACAAGCTCACCAGATTTGCTGTTGTCGAAGAATCGAATCGGGAGGTAGAGGATGTGGCGATGTACCTGTGCTCGGAGCAGAGAAATCAAATGCTGGGCTTCCACACTCAGGAGCCGGGTCAGGAAGAAAGCTGTGGACGACTGAACCAGGATGGCCAGGGTCACACCCAACAAAAGCAGGTACAGCAGCTGTTCGTCGTTCTCGGGGATGACCTTGTCCAAGAGGATCTTGCTGGCGCCGGGTAAAACCAGCGCTGCGGCCCGATTGATGACGATCAAGAGCAGACCCAGAAAAAGGATCCGACGCCGGGGCCAGATGATATGGTGAAAGGCATACCTGACGGTTTGCAGGGACGGCTTCGGCTTCTTCTTGTCTAGATGTTGCATTGCTCAGGCCGTATTCCTGAACCCGCAAGAGACGTCCACTCGACCGTGAGGTAAAGTCCCCGGAGCCACTTCCCAAGTCATCAATCAAATCCTCCGGGCTGCTTTTCCGCCCACGGCCTTCCCTCTTCGAAGGCGGCCGAAGCCGCTATTACCGTCTCCTCGTCCCCTAGTCGACCCACGATCTGCAGACCGATCGGCAAGCCGTCTTCGCTGAAGCCGCAGGGAATGTTGGCTGCGGGGTTGCCGGTCAGGTTGAAAAGATAGGTGAAGGGGAGGAAGTCCCAGTCGGGATGAGAGCAGGTGCGCCCGCCGATTTCCAGTGGAGGTCTGCCAATAGGAAAAGCCGAAACAGCTGTCGTCGGCGTCAGGAGCAGGTCATACCGATCGAAAAAGCCAGACACGTAGGAGCGATAGCGACCGATGTTGTTCAGGGCTCTTATGAAATCGGAGGTAGCCAGGGAACGTCCGTGCTCGAGGCACTGACGAAAATAGTCCGTAAGTTTACCCCGGCTTACCTCGTCGTCAGCCAGACCTCCGTAAGCGGCATAGCCGCGGGCGCAAAAAAAGTCGAAAAAGGTGCGGAACTGTTCTTCCGGATCGTCCGCCCTGAAGTCGCCCTCCTCTACAGTCGCTCCCTGCGCCTGGAAGAACTGTGCGGCGCTCCGGACCTTCTCGACCACCTGGGGATCCACGGCAGCTCCTCCCAAATCGACACTGAGAGCTATCTTCAGCCCTTTTACACCGCGTCTGATCGCCGCCTCGAAGTCGGGAGGCACTTCCTCCAGCGTCCCGTACTCGGCATCGGAAGAAGGACCCGCCAGACAGCGCAATAGGATAGCGGCGTCGCGCACGGACCGTGTCATAGGGCCCACCGAAGAATTATTGATCGGGCTCCAGGATTGGGGACCGACGTGTCTTCGGGGAATCCGTCCCTGGGTAGCCTTGATTCCATAGATACCCGTGAAGGAACAGGGGATGCGCACGCTTCCCCCCCCGTCACTTCCCTGCGCCATGGCGGTCAGACCTGCGGCCACAGCGGCAGCTGAACCTCCGCTGGAGCCGCCCGAAGTCCGCTCCGTATTCCACGGATTTCGGCACGATTCATAGACTAGATTCTCTGTCGTGCCAGCATAACCATACTCGGGGGTGTTGGTCTTACCTATGATGATGCCTCCCGCTGCGCGCACTCGCTCTACGCAAAGAGCGTCGGTTGTAGCGATCTCCTCGCCAGGAACGGAGCCGTGTGTAAAACGAATCCCTTTGACAGCCTCGAGATCCTTGATAGGTACGGGAATCCCGTGCAGCGGACCCAGTTCCTCGCCCCCCAACACCGCCTGCTCTGCCTCCCGGGCCTGGTCTATCGCTAGATCGTAGCAGACCGTGATGAAGGCACCGAGGGCCTCGTTGTACCGATCGATCCGCTCCAGCGTTGCCGCAATCACCTCCACCGGGGACACATCTTTCTGCGAGATGTGATGGCGTAGCTGGTAGGCAGTCATGTAGCCCAGTTCCGTGTGACTCATACTTTTCTATTCTGAGTGGCTTGGCCGAGGAATTCAATCGTCTCTCGAGCGACCGCCGGGTTGTTTTCCCGGAGTGTGGAGACAGTCAGACAGCCTTCCCTATTGTCCTTCTACCCGACGCAGAGCAGTTTGATATCATGAATGACGTGAACGCAGGAGCGACGGACAGTTCCTGCGGGAAGGTTGGCTGAATCCGACCCGACACTGACGACAAAGGGAAGAAAAACACAGATGGCTTCCCATCAGCCCAATGAAACTGAGGTTGTCCTTTACTCAGACGGAGCCTGCAGTGGAAATCCTGGTCCGGGCGGGTGGGCTTTCATCCTGGCCCACGTTCCCTCGGGAACCCAGAAGGAACAGAGCGGCGCCCAGGGGCAAACCACCAATAACCAGATGGAACTCCAGGCGGTGATCCAGGGCCTCGCTTCCCTGAAGAGGCCTACTCGGGTTCACATCGTCACCGACAGCTCTTACGTCCAACAGGGAATCACCAGTTGGATCCACGGCTGGAAGAGACGAGGCTGGCGGCGGAAGACATCCAATGGGCTGCAGCCGGTCAAGAACGTCGAACTATGGCAGGAGCTGGATCGGCTGACCGGCCAGCATGAGGTGTCCTTCGAGCTGGTCAAGGGACATTCCGGCCATGCCATGAACGAGCGCTGCGACGCACTAGCGGTGCAGGCCTATCTGAAACTGACAGGACGACCGTCTCGCAAATAACGCCCTCATCACCTCAGAATCTCAATGGTGTTGGGAATCGTTTCCCTTTCACCCAGCCGAATGGAGCGGGTTGCGGCACTGCCGATTATGCCGGGATGCCGTACCAGGCGTGCCAGATGGACCACCCTGGCATCCAGTCGTGTTATCCCACGCTCCTGATCCGTCTGATTCAGGGCACCGAGTTTCAGAGCAACGGACCAGGCCTGGTCTCGGGCCTTCTCCATACTGAAGGTTATGATCGCCGAGTCGACACCTCCCAAGGCTCGGTCCAGGAAGCGATAGGGCGCCCAGATTTCTTCCAATTCCCCCTGAACGCCACCGACCAGGGAAGCCAGAACTTGATTGATCCTGTTGAAATCTTCCTGGAGCTCCGGCAGAGAATCGGCCGTTACTGTCCTTGCGGCGGCGATGCCTAGATCAAGGTTGATGTGTGCATCCACACCGAGCAGAAGGTGCTGAAGCACAATCGGCCACCACTGGGCAGAGACCTGGAACGCGAAATCCCAGGTGCGGCTGGGATCTGCCCCGCTGAGATACTGATCAAAGGCCTTCAAATAGCGGTTGGCAAAGAGAACGTCGAGGCGTTCCATTCGATCTCCGTCATCGAAGGAACCCTCTGAGATCTTCCGCTGCAGGTGAAGCATGGACTTTGTGTATGAATCCGTGTGAGAAAATCCTTCCAAAATCTACCAAAGCGTGGGAAATCTCTGAAAATCGGAAAAACCTAAGTGACTTTGGTTCAACAACTTATTGGAAATGAGGAGGTTGTGAAACTCAGGGATACTGCTTGTTCCGCCATGCTCCGCCAAGCTCGGCGCCCGTTGTTGATCTCGACTCACAAGCCTCCTCTGAGGTAGCCTTGCTTCCGGAGAAACTTGATCCCAGTGCCGCGGTGGCTGGACAATGAGGACGAGGGAGGTCTCTTGAGGCATTCGGCCCTGGACAAAGAGGGAGCGACCCCGATTACGGCTCCTGGGTGGACGGCGAGGAAAGCGGCGGGCGCAAAGCTAGTCGACTGCGATGTCCATCACAACTTCCGGCGGCCGGAAGATCTGCTTCCGTATTTGTCCAAGTTTTATCGCGAGCATCTCCTGGACCAAGGGCTGCACCTGCCTGGAGGCGGATACGCGAACACCCCCTATCGCAGGACCCGACCCGACCTCAAGGATTGCCGTACTCAAGAATGGGAGGCTCCAGCAACATGCGACGCCGCGCGCGATCTACGAGAAGCCTGCCAACCAGTTCGTCGCGTATTTCGTCGGCAGCCCTTCGATGAACTTTTTTGATGGCTCGATCAAGCGTGATGAATGCGGGCTCAAGTTCCTATCCGCTGACTTTTCGTACTCCATTCCCGGGCATCTTTCTCAGGCATTGGATCGATTACCGCCGGTTGAGAACGTCACGCTTGGGATTCGACCGGAGCACATCCGTGTGACCAGGCAGGTGGCAGCGAGCCCGGCGATGCAGGGAATCGTCGACGTGCTGGAGCCGATTGGCCGGGAATTACACGTCGAATTGATCTTGGGCGAGACATCGATCGTTGCAATTACGCCACCCTCCCTGGACCTCCGTGTGGGAGAGCGCGTCTCCCTACAGTTCCACAACCAGTGGTGTCACCTATTTCATAGGGAATCGTCGGTGAATCTGCTGGCGTCCTCGGCATATTGAGAGCTCATTTCAATCGGGCGCCCGGTAAGCTCCTTGGATCTCCGGGTCAGCTCCCCGCGGGGCGGCAGACGCAACGGGGTCTCCGTTCGGGAGTTACTGCGACGCGAGAAGGAGGATGGCGATCAGCAGCCCTAGCCAATGCTCAAGCTCGATTCCCGAAGAGATTACGACTTCCTGTGCCCTGTCCTTTCAGGACTCTGACCCCATTGATCCTTCCAGTCCACCGAGATAACCTAGCCCCCAGCAAGGAGGAAGGATGATGAGGAAGGCACTGCTTGT
>CAUZIZ010000128.1:0-16152 GCA_963579905.1 Acidobacteria bacterium UBA6911
CTTCTTCCGGTCCAGCCGTTGGGAGTGCCCTGGCTGCATCCCCCCGCGGGTTAGTCGCGGAGTTCGAGTAGGAAGTTCTGTACGAGCATGGACTCGCACAGGTAGGCTTCGGCGTCTTGCCTTTCTTATCGCTTTGTTTCCCTCCTTTCCAAACGCCTCACCGTTTGTCTAACATGATTTGACTTAGTTCGAGCCACTGCGGCTCATCGCACCCCGTTGGGGTTGACCTCTCTGATGTCGGCGGTATGAGGTCGCTTGCTATTACTAGCTACAATCTGCCAGGAGCTTCAAAAGATGAATCAAGACAGGATCGATTATCGCGACTGTGATCGGGAGGTCTGGGAAGAAGAACTAAACGACTTCGTGCCCGACCGAATCCTCGACGCACACATCCATTTTTTCTGGGCCTCGGATTTCCCGGTACCTCCACAGCAAGGCACCAGGGACAATGCCGACTTGTCCACGCTGAATACCTGGGCCAAGGCTCTCTATCCGGGGCGCCGGATGCAGTACCTTATCCTGGGGATGCCGGTCGTAGGTATCGACGTCGCCCGGCACATTCACTCTGTGAAGCGGGAAATCGAGGGTGTGCCTGGAATCCGCTACCATCGGCTAGTCACCCCATCGTGCCAGATCGAGGACATCGAGCGCGATCTGCATAATCCTCAGTTCACGGGCCTGAAGCCCTACCGCACCTATTCGGTAACAGGAGACATCGCCCAGTGTCGAATCCACGAGTTCCTTACCCACGAGCAGATGGAGTTCGCCAATCATCACGGTCTCTGGGTGACCGTGCACCTTTCTCGCTTCCATGGCTGTGCCGATCAGGAGAACCTCGATGATTTGACCGAATACACAACCAAACGCTACCCCAATATCAAGTGGCTACTGGCGCACTGTGCCCGAAGCTTTACCTATTGGCCAATCCGCAACTCGGTGGAGCGACTCCGCGACCTGCCGAACATTTACTACGACACCTCGGCAGTAACCGATGTTCGTCCCTACATCACGCTACTGACGAAAGAAGATCCCAAGCGTATCTTCTGGGGTTCCGATGGAGTCGGTGCGGCCTTCTTCCATGGTCATTACGCCGCTTTGGGTCGTGCCTGGCAACACTACGACGCCGATCAGGGAGAGCTGAAATTCCCGCACTGCGATGGAAGACCCATCCTCTCGGTATATGAGCAGCTGCTATCGCTTCGGGACGCAGCCGAAATAGCCCAGCTCTCGCGCGCCCAGGTCGAGGGGATCTTCTGGAGAAATGCCGCGACGGCGCTGGGGCTTGGTGAGGATGAAGGGGCTACTAATGATTGAGAATTCACGCTTCTGGGTCAGGACCTAGGGAAAGACCTTAAACCCCAGTTCAAGCCCACATTCCCGAACCTTACCATCCAGGGTGAGAAGACCGATCTCGGAAATAGCGGTTTTGGCTAGAAGGGCGCTAGCAAGATGGATTGCATCCAGGGAGCGAATGGGTTCGACAGGGAACGGTCGGCGAGCTCGCTCCAGCACCTCATCCTCGATTCTCAGACACACCCAGTGGGCCAGGGCTCGCTGTAGTCGCGAGCGTTCGCGGGCGGCGGCAGCTTCGCTAAAATTCCCCGTGAAAACGTGACGGATGAGAGCGCGGTGACATTCTAGAGCTGTCAATTCCGAAGTGAGAACGACCTCGGATCTTGCCAGATGAAGACCAATCTCGGCCCCGCCGGGCTCGGCGAGGAGCCATGCCAGGACTGCACTCGATTCGACATACAGACTCAACGATCCCCTCGCTCCTGGTCGAGAAGACGAATCGCTGTACCGGCTTCGGTCTGCACCGTTCGACGGGTGTACAGTTCAGGGTCGTTGGGCAAACCGAGGCGTGCCTTCCCCTTCCGCACCAGCTCTACCAGGCCCGGATAGGGTAGTTCAGTGTTCATTGGAGTGTAAGGCTGTCTCAGTTCGGCTACGACCACTCCGCGATCCGTCACCAGGATGACCTCGCCAGAGCTGGCCAGACGTACATATTCGCTGAGTCGGCTCTTCAACTCGCGGATACCAACGGCCTTCATTTCAGCATTGTAGTTACAGGTAGTCACAGGGGTCAAGCTGTTCTAGGGCTTAACGCAGGCTTAACCCGGGTTAACTCACCGTCTCAAACCACCACCACACTTGACTCACCCTGGGTTATGGGTCAAGGTCGTGTCGATCCGAACTCTCTGTTGAACTGGGCGTTGTGGCCGATCTCGACAAGCTTTCACGGACGAGGAGCGCGAATGCAGTACCGTTTTCTAGGCCGTACTGGTGTCCAGGTCAGCCCAATCTGTCTGGGATGTTGGATGTTCGGCGGCAAAGCCAGTCGCGGGGAGTCGGCTGCCATCATCGACCGGGCAATCGATAGGGGAATCAATTTTCTGGACACGGCCAACGCTTACCAGAAAGGATTGAGTGAAGAGTATGTTGGGGCGACCCTAAGCAAGAACGGTAAGCGCCAGCAGATCGTTCTGGCCACAAAGGTGCATTTCAGGGTCTCCGAGGACGATCCCAACGCTTTCGGCAATAGCCGGCGTCACATCCTGGAGCAGTGCGAGACCAGCCTCCGTCGTCTCAGGACCGACTACATTGACCTCTACCAGATCCACAGACCTCAGTCGGAAGTCCCCATAGACGAGACCCTGCAGGCTCTCGATGACCTGGTCCGGGCGGGCAAGGTGCGCTATGTGGGGACCAGTAACTTCGCTGCCTGGCAGCTCGTGGAATCGCTGTGGGCCTCGAGGGAATTGCGCCTGAACCGTTTCGTCTCGGAGCAGCCGGCCTACAATCTCCTGGATCGCCGGGCGGAGCACGAGTTGCTGCGCATGGCGCGCACCTACGATGTTGCAATTCTACCCTGGAGTCCGTTGGCGGGAGGACTCCTGACCGGAAAATATCGTCGGGACACTCCGCCGCCATCAGACAGCCGCTTCGTCAACGCGGCCAATGACCCTCTTCTCAGACCCCGCCTGCACGCAGGGGTCCTCGAAGTCTGTGAGGCCCTCGATCCGCTGGCCGAAGAGAAGGGTTGCACCTTATCCCAATTGTCTCTCGCCTGGTGTGCCTGTCAGCCGGGCGTGACCAGTCCCATCATCGGCCCTCGCACGGTGAATCAGCTGGAAGACAATCTGGGGGCTCTGGAAGTGAAATTGTCGGAGGATGACCTGGGGAGAATCGATTCGATCGTCCCGCCGGGCAGAATGCTCTCCCCTTTCTACGAAGCCGACTTCGGACCCCATCGACACCGCTGGTAGTGAGGAGGACGAATAGATGAAGACTCTCCCGAAACAGCCGAGACTCGTTTCGCGTGTCAGTTCTCTGCTGAAGCGCACAGCAACCTTTCCGATTCTGCTCGTGATGGTGAGCATGCTAGCCTCTTGCAGCCAAGAACCAGGAGGGAACGGTGCAACGGGTGGGTCGGAGTCACGTGTTGTCCAACTGGGGCCGGAAAGCGATCGGTCCGACCTCTTTCTTCACGATGACCATCTGGTGGCCGAAAGCCAGGGACTGACCCTGACCCCGGGAACCATCCGCAAGCACCCGGGGAATCCGATCCTGGTAAAGGACAAGCCCTGGGAAGTGGGAAACCTGAACTACACCTGCGTGATGCAGGACCGGGAAGAGGGGACCTACAAGATGTGGTACCAGGTGATCCGTCCCAAGGAGGGTGGAGGGAACGAGAGCTGGTGTATGTATGCCACCTCAAAGGACGGCTTTCAGTGGGAAAAGCCGTCTCTGGGTATCATCGAGTACCAGGGCTCCAAAGAAAACAACATCGTCTTGCACGAACACGAAGGAATCAGGGGGACACCTTCGTACTGGGTGGAGAAGGACTATGCGGATCCCGATCCAGAGCGCCGCTATAAAATGATGCTCCAGAGCTGGGATTTCCGGGGCCGGGCGGCCCACATGGCAAGTTCGCCGGACGGGATCAATTGGACCTCGAGCGGCTACGGCAACCGGGTGGGACCTTTCGATTCCCAGAACATCTTCTTCTGGGACGATCGGATCGGCTCTTTCGTCGGCTATTTTCGCAGCCACGAAGGCGGACTTCGTTCCATCTCGCGGGCTACCAGTCCTGATGGCTACCATTGGTCCCGTCCCGAGACGGTCCACACACCCGATGCCGACGACCCTTCCACCTGGCACCTCTACACACCGGGAATCTTTAAGTATTCCAAAGCCCGAAACACCTACATCATGCTGCAGGGGGGCTACGACGAAGTTTCCTACGACATGTATGGCGAGCTGGGCGTCAGCCGAGACGGAATCAACTGGCACCGTTTCCGTCAACCCTTCATGGGTCCGTCCGAGAAGGGAAAATGGGACGCCGGGTACATCATGCCGATCCCGGCCGATGCGACCATCGGGGGCAAGACGGCGATCTTCTACCATGCCAGTACCAATCCCGCCCACGATTTGGGCGGAGATCGAGGGATGGGCGTCGCGTTTTTGGATCAGGGTGCCTTCCTGGGATGGAAAGCGGAGTCCGAGGGCACCCTCTTGACCCATCATCTACGGGTCCGGGACAGCCAGAGTCTTTTCCATCTCAGCGCCAAAGCCACGAATGGATCGATTCGGGCGGAGCTGTTGGACGATTCGGGTCAGGTCCTGGATGGCTTTTCCCGCGACGACTGCGAGCCGATCACAGGGGCGGGCGCCGGGCTCATTGTCCATTGGAAGGGTCAGGAAGACCTGAAGGAGCATTTGCGTCGTGGAACTGTCCGCCTCAAGCTCTACCTGAACAAGGCTACCGTCTACGGTTTCAAATGCCTGCGACCGCGCCGACACTAGCCTAGTTCGAATGCAGTGTAAACACCTGAATCGCTAGCGCCTGAGCGACCCGCGGGGCTGTATATAATCGCACGCCCATGCACTCAAGGCAGAAACTCCAGCCCCTCCTCCGTGCCGGCACCCTCAGCCAGAGCCTTCATTTGATGATCTTGTTCAACCTGGCATTGGCTCAACCTCTCTACGATGTGACTTCAAAACAGGCCGAGTTCTATGTTGCCCACGAGACACCGGCAGCCTGGCTGGTGTTTGGGGCTCTGTTGCTGTCGATCGGCCTCCCCGGCCTCCTGTCCCTGGTCCCCCCTTGCTAGGCATCTTTGGCCCCAGGCCGGAGAAAGCTTCACGCCTCGCTCTGGTAGTTCTGCTAAGTACCTTATTCATTCTTCCGATCCTGAATCGGAGCACGGACCTGTCGATAACCCTCTTCATCACGACCGGCACCCTCTTCGGGATGATCGCTGGTCTGACCTACGCACGCAGTCGGATCTTCAGGCTGTTCTTGACCTGTCTCTCACCAGGAGTGGTGGTGTTTCCTTTGGTCTTTCTCTTCTTTTCCCCGGTGAGTCAACTGATCTTCAGCGGCAACGAGGAGATTCCAACCGCTGAGATTGCCCGGTCGAGGGCACCGGTATTTGTCATTGTCTTTGACGAGTTCTCGACGGTCTCACTTCTCAATCGGGACCTTCAGATCGACGAAAATCTATATCCCAATTTCGCGCGCCGCGCCGCCGATTCATACTGGTTCTGAAACGCAACGACGGTGAGTCTGGAGACCACCAAAGCCGTGTCCGCGATCGTGTCAGGAACCTTACCTAAGCCCGACACCGTCCCAACCGTTTCCAACTATCCGATCAACCTCTTTTCTCTGTTTTCCCGCTCTCATGAAGCCGTCGGCTTCGAGACAGTGACAGAACTTTGTCCGGAGACAATCTGCCGAAGTCCACTCAATTTCCGAGTAGGTGCCTTGGTCTCGGATCTTTCTGTTCTCTTCACCCACATGGTTGCTCCGGACAGCTACCGCAAAAGGCTTTCCTCCGTCGCCGATCGCTGGACGGGTTTCCAGGATCCCGGTCGAGACTCCCAGAAATATCTGTTGGGACCCCACCGTGCGCGGTACTTCCAGGATTTCCAGGATTTGATTCCTAACAAGACCGGGGCCAGTTTAAGGTGCATTCATATTCTATTGCCGCATGTGCCTTACCAGTACCTTCCCGACGGACGGCTCTATTCGGTCGACAGTTCCCTTTCGAACTGGGGAGACGACGAGGTCCTGGCAGCACAGGCATATCAACGCTACTTGCTTCAAGTAGGTTTCACCGATCGGATTCTAGGTCAGTTCCTGGAACGACTCCAGGAGATCGGGATTTATGATGACGCCCTGATCGTGGTGACGGCGGACCATGGAGCCAGCTTCGAACCGGGCGACGTGAGGCGCAGCCTGCAGAAGAGAAGTCTGGCGGAGTCGTTGGGTGTACCCCTGTTCATCAAGAAGCCGAGGCAGACAAGGGGGAGAGGTGTCTGACGCCAATATCGAGATCATCGACATCCTGCACACCATCGCCCACTTGATGGATCTCCCCCTCGCAGGGAGACTGGATGGAGTCTCTGCCCTCGATGCCAGTCAGGCTCCAAGGCCCCTGAAGCGGTTGATGGGATGGGGAGAATCGAAAATAGTCAGCTTTGGACCTGATATCACCAGGGCCATGCGGGAAGCTGTCCGGCGCCGGAGGGCTCTGTTCGATACCAGCGGCGGTATTCCGAATCTCTGCGCCTTCGCGAAGGCGTAGCAGTGGGTCGATCGACCCGTGGGAGAACTCGCTCAGACTGCTGATGTTGATGTCTCGCTGCAGGTTGAGAACCTACACCTCTATCGTTCAATCGATCCCAAAGGACAATTTCTTCCCGTGATGATGGAGGGTACCCTCTTTCCAGAAAAACATCGCACTCAGCCGCAGGTCCTGCTCGTTGCCGTGAACGGAACCATCTCGGGCGCTACACGCACCTACAGCCAGGGTGGGGCCCAACCCTTCTACACAATGATGTCCCCCCCATCATCTGAAGTCGGGCATGAACAACCTCGATTTCTACCTGCTACGGGAGTGGTTGGGAAAACCCGTCCTGGTCCCGGTAAGTGTGGCTCTGGAAATCTACTCACGGGAGGGCACTCTCGATTTGATGGTGCTACGTCTTGGGGCCCAACGCTATCGACTTTCCAGTGAGCGTTTGGTAGGTGGGGTCAGCCTCATCGAGGAGCCCGGTGGATTCGTCCAAGTGGGTGGATGGGCGGGCGACGAAGTTGCCGGAAAGCCCGTCGACGCGGTTGTCGTGTTCGCATCTGAGGGATACATTCACGAAACAACCTCCTTCCACAAGCGTCCGGACGTGGCCTCCATCTACGGAAAGGGATTCCTCTACTCGGGCTTCAACCCCTTCATCTCGAGGGAGCTCTTTGGCCCTGCCGACCTCGACGACATCAGAGTGTTCGCCCTGTTCGGGGACGGTGAGTTCTCGGAGCTGTCGTTACCCTGATCGCGTAAGAATGGCGTGCTCGGGAGGGCCAGTCCCAGCCAGATCGACCGTTCAAGTCAGAATCTCACCCGTACGACCGGTATGAACGTGGCCACAGAAGAGCATCTCTACACGGCTGGTCCCATTCGAGAAAGAAACCTCAGTGTCCTACAGTGGCACGGGCATCCCTGCCCGTGACGACCGATCCGTCGAGCCAAAGGCTCGACAATCACGGCCTGGAAGGCCGTGCCACGGTTGGGAATCCTGAACCTGGAGCCAAATGGAGTTTCAGGTCAGTGCAGCCTCCGGCTGCGCTGGATCCTTCAGGAAGAAACTTGGATTGCCGCTGCCATGATTTTCGCTAGCAACCCTGACAGAGCCATGACCGTGAGGGAGTGGGATCCGATGCTCCAACTTAAGGGGTACACCCTGATTTGATATCTGCATGCATCCCCTCAACCTAGAAGCGCCTGGGGACTATAGTCCCTGTCGGGCCCCGCTCCCCTGACAGTCACGGCTCTGTCAACTGGCGAAGGCTGATTCGTTTCCTTGTGATTGAAGTTTCAGGTCAGTCCCGCCCCCAGGCAGCCCTGGCCCCATTGCGAAAGAAACTTCTAACTCTAATCAGGCCAACAGAGACCCACAGCTGGCGCTGGATCATCCAGGGAGACAACTTTGAGGGGACGTCCCCTACACCGAAGGTGTTATTGCGTGTAGCCCAGGGTTGGCGATGCGGAGCGAAGCGAGCTGCCCTGGGTTTAAGTTGCCCTGCCCCTTCTACGCTGAAAGCGTTATTGCCAACGCGTTTTCTGTCAGCAATAACCCCTTCGGGGTAGCGCATTTTCTCTTAGACGAGCTTGACCCAGGGTAGCCCGCTTCGCTCCGCATCGCCAACCCTGGGCTACACGCAACACCGCTACTCGAGAAGGATATCTGATTCCAAAGCAGGCTAGAATGGGCGAACCATGCGAAGCGGGCTTGGTGGACTTATCTTTGGCCTCATTCTGAGCCTGGGTCTCAAAGGCTGTGGTGAGCCGGACGAAACTGGAGAGCCAGACCAGAGCGGACCGGTTTCGGCCCGCTTTGTAGGTCGTGGGGTGTGTGCTCCCTGCCACCAGAGGGAGCTGGATCTCTGGGCGGGTTCCCACCATGATCTGGCCATGCAGATCGCCAGCGACGAGACCGTCCTGGGCGACTTCGACGACAGTGAGTTCACCCATTTCGGCGTCATCTCCAACTTCTACAAACGTGAGGGTCAGTTCCTGGTCCGAACCCAGGGGGAAGACGGCGAACTTCAGGAGTTTGAGGTCTCGCACACCTTCGGGGTGGAGCCTCTACAGCAGTACCTGATCCGGTTTCCTCGAGGACGCTTTCAGGCTCTGAGTATTTGCTGGGATACACGCCCAGCAACGGAGGGGGGGCAGCGCTGGTTTCACCTCTATGGAGACGAAGAAATCGGCCCCCATGATCCACTCCACTGGACGGGGGTGTATCAGACCTGGAACCATCAATGTGCCGAATGCCACTCAACCGATTTGGAGAAGAGTTATTCAGCGGAGAACGCTTCCTACCAGACCACCTGGTCCGAGATCGACGTTTCGTGCGAGGCCTGCCATGGGCCCGGCTCCGAGCATGTGGCGTGGGCCCAGGATCCCCAGTCGGGGGATGTGCCGAAAAAGGACGGCTCGATGGGTCTCGTGGTGCGTCTGGAGGAGGCTGACGATATCTCCTGGATTTTCGATCCGGGTAAGTCTATCGCTCGACGAAACCGTCCCAGGAGTTCCCAGGTAGAAATAGAGACCTGCGGGCGCTGCCACTCTCGTCGCTCCCAGCTGTCAGAAAAGTATGTCTACGGAAAACCTCTTCTCGACACTCATCGGGTGACGCTCCTCGAAGAGGACCTTTACTATCCAGACGGCCAGATCCAGGACGAAGTCTACGTCTACGGTTCGTTTCTGCAAAGCAAGATGCACCGGAAAGGGGTCAGCTGCAGCGACTGTCACCAGCCCCACAGCTTAGGTCTGCAGGGTGGTGTTGATGCGGTCTGTCGTACCTGTCACCTGGAAGAGACCTACGAGAGTACCTCGCACCACTTCCACCCACCGGGCTCCTCCGGCTCCAGCTGTGTGGAGTGCCACATGCCAGCGAGGAAGTACATGGTATTGGACGGGAGGCGCGATCATAGCTTTCGGGTGCCGAGTCCCCATCTTTCCCTGAAGTTGGGGACGCCGAATGCCTGCAACCACTGTCACCAGGATCGACCTGTCCAGTGGGCTGCAGACGCTGTGGAGCGTTGGTATGGGCGTGAGCGTTCAAGCGAATCCCACTATGGGGAGACCCTGTTCGCGGGTCGGAGGGGTCTTCCCGGAGCGGGGGCGAAACTCCTGGCCCTCGCTCAGGATGAGAGCGCTCCTGGAATCGCTCGGGCCTCGGCGTTGTCGCTGCTGGCCAGGCATGCCACTGCCGAATCGACGGGTGTCATTCGAAACGCGCTTGCCAACAGCGATCCCCTGATCCGGATCGCCGCCGCCGCCGCTGCGGAGATGGTCGAACCCGCCGTCCGGTTGGAGATGCTGTTCGCCAGCCTGACCGACCCGGTTCGCGCCGTACGTCTCGAAGCAGTCAGGGCCCTGGCAGATGTGCCTCCAGATTCGTGGGGACCCGGGCGCCTTGCCAAGCGCGACCTCGTTCTGGCTGAGTACCGAGAGGCCTTCCAAACTCAGTCCGATCGAGCTGAGTCCCACTACAATCTGGGGCTACTCCACCAACGACTTGGCGACTCTCAGGAAGCGGAGGAGGCATACCAGAAGGCTTTGGACATTTCTCCCTACTCGATGTTGGCCTACGTGAACCTGGCCGATCTGTATCGTTCTCAGGGCAGGGACGCAGAGGGCGAAGAGCTGCTGCTCAGTGGCTTGAATATTGACCCCGAGAGCGCCCCGCTCCAGCATTCATTGGGCCTGTTGCTTGTCAGGATGCAGCGGCGGTCCGAGGCACTGGACTGGCTTCAGAAGGCGGCGGAGACTCAGCCAGATCGGGCTCGGTACAGCTATGTTTATGGGGTGGCGCTCCAGTCTTTGGGCCAGCCTCAGCAGGCGCTACAGGTGTTGCGGACTGCCCATTTCAGTCACCCAGGAGACCCGGACCTACTGATGGCTCTGGTCACCCTGATGAGACAAGAGGAACAGCCGAAGCTGGCGCTACAGTATGCCCGGAAACTCCAGGAGCTCCTGCCGGGAAACCCGGGGATCGTGAGTCTGTTAACTCAACTTGAAAGAGAAATACGGTTAGCGGAAAGGTGAACCAGAAAGAGGTAGGAGGACAAACCTTGATCGAGACAAATTCCACTGGCCTGGTCTACAGGAACCCTGAGCCACGGCTGAGAGATATCAACGCATGGCATCCGAGCCTAGTAGTCGAAGGTGACACTGGATTGATCTGCACCTTCGATCTGGGACCGGGGCCGGGGACCCACGACTACCGAACCTACATCAGTCGCAGCAGGGATTTAGGAGACTCCTGGGATGATCCGGTACCACTCTTCCCCGACGAGCTGATCCAGGATCCAGAACGCCACAGCGTTCACACGGCTCGGCCCAGGCTGATGTCGAACGGTGAAATGGTGGTCACAATCGGACGCTGGTATCCCTATGACCCGGAGGAGGGAATAGTAAATACCGCTAATCTGGGTTATGCACCGATGGATCTCTTGTTTGCCCGCAGCAGTGATGCGGGCCGGAGTTGGGATGGGGTCGAGCGTGTGGATCCTCCGTTGGTGGGCCCGGGCTTCGAAGTAGCCCATCAGGTAGTCGAGCTGCAGGACGGCCGTTGGCTCTGGCCGATGGCAACCTGGAAGGGCTGGGACGGTGCCGCTCCCAATGGAATGAAGGCTATTGCCCTGGTTTCCTCGGACCGCGGCAGAACCTGGCCTTCCTACCTAGACATCATGGACGACTATGCCAATGGGATCATCCACTGGGAGCAATCCGTTGTCGAGCTCCCTGACGGGCGACTGCTGGCAGTCTCCTGGGCCTTCGACGAAAAGATGGGGACGACCAAGGCCATCAACTACGCAGTGAGTGAAGATGCCAGGACCTTTTCTTCACCGCCTCTTTCCACCGGTCTGGATGGCGAAACGGCCAAGCTGCTGACTTTGCCGGACGGCCGAATTCTATGTGTCTACCGCGGGATAGACTCGCCCGGACTTTGTGCCACCCTGGTGAGCCTCGATGGTGACCACTGGAAGCACGGTCCATTCTCGGTACTTTGGCAGGGGAATTCCGCCAATAGAATGCTCGGCCGTAAAGCTGTGGGTGACGAACTAAGCGAACTCAAGCTGGGTTATCCCAATCTCATTCTGCTTCCCACGGGTGAAGTGATGGTGGCGTTCTGGTGTTTCGAAGAAGAGGTCTACAATATCCGCTGGGTGCGGTTGAACAGACAGTGAGACCTGTGGAAGTGGAGGTGGTCTCCAGACCGACGTTCGTCGAGACGAAGGCCCAAGAAATGAAGACGAGCTATGGAAGCCTGAAGCGCAAGCGAGGGGTTGGGGAACACCTCAAATCCCCCAGGCTTGGCTGCTTGCTGCGCCTCAGGCTCCTTCGTCCCCCCATTGCGCTACCCTCCAACCCCTCGCTCGCGCTTCAGGCTTTCCCACGTTTCGCATTATTGGGCGACCTGGAGGTGCGAGTTCCGAATGAAGTTGCAGCTTAGTGGCCCCCCAGGGGCGGCGGTGCTGGCCCCAATTCGAGAAAGAAACTTCCGGCTACTGGGGATTTGTGCGTCACTGCGTGGGGAAGAGTTGTCCGGCTCTCTCCTCGGAACCTGGTCTCATTTTGCTAACGGCTCAAGTCGTTCGCGGCTCTGGCGGACTTGGCTTCGTAACGCTGGTAGTCCACCCGTTGGAGGCGCCTTCGGAGGACAGGAGACGTGCGACGTATTCTTGAAGTTTCAGCTCAGAACTCGTACTGGATCCTGAGGCGCAGGGTGAACGGATAGCCGGGGGAAAAGTGATTGTCGAATACCGGCGCTGTCTCGCCGGGCAGCTGGGACTCAAACCAGGTCTGGGCTTCCTTGACGTCCACGTCAAAGAGGTTCTCCACGGTCAGGACGCCCTGCCAATGATCCGAGAAACGATGACTGAAATAGAGATCGGTGACGGTATACCCCTCTGCCTGGACTGAATTGTCCACGGCCAGAGGGTGTGAGCCCAGGTGACGCACCCGAACGTTCCCTCCTGGACCCTGCGGAAACTCGGGAGCCGTAAACCAATGGGTTCCGGCAATGACGTCCAGCCGTCCGTCGCGGTCCACTTCGGCGACGGCACATCCTTCGTTGGGATTTACCAGCAGCAATCGCCTTTCGAACCGGACCGCTCCCGGACCTGCGAGAACCCCGGCGCAGTTGAAGAGCAGGACGCAAATTGTATTCGAGACTACGGTCTTCATAGGTCTTCTCCGTTTAAGCTCTTTAAGCTGGGACAGGCCCATTGGCTTATTTTATACTAGCATTTTGGCAGGCCGAAACGGCTACTCAGGGGTCCAGGATTCCATAGCGAGCAGGGTCAGTAAACCGAAACGGTGAAAAGAAGTGATCGGGATGGTAGTCAGGGTCAGACTGCACCCCGAGGATTCTGAACACGATCGACCGTCCGGCGTTGAAAGAAGCGGCCGAGCCGGCACCTGAAAAACCGCCGATAATATGGGTACCCCGTCCATCCATGCTTCCAATTACGGGAAACTTGTCGGGAGTCGTCGAGGTGGTGCCGGTCCATTCATGGGTGACTCGCATCGGGGCATCTTCCCAGTTGGTAACCACTGTTGCACAACAATAACGGGTAATGAAGCGGGAAGGCTCACTCCTTCCCGCTCGCCGTGGGGACACGGCGGTGTTGTCGGATCCCAACACCATTCCTCCAGAGGCGATTCGGGTAAACCAGGCAAGCGGTCCGCTGACACCAACTCGTGACTTGATGCTGGCGGGCCCACCCTCCAGATGGATCCCTTGCTCCTTGTAGGTTGTGATCAGATTGAGAAAGGGGCCGAGGAAGTTCTTGAATACGGTCGGTGTGTGGGCTTCGGTAGCGTTCACCACATGCCGTGATCGGATGATGCCACGATCGGTATGGACGGCGTACTCCTCGCCTTCCCGCTCGACCCGCTGGACGCTGGTCCGAGTGAAAAGCTCAACTTCAGGGCTGCGCAGTGCCGCTCCCAGGATTCCCCAGACCCATTTGGCCGGATGCCAGGTCGCGCTCTCGAGAGACTCGGCCCCGTCCAGGAGGTTCTCACGCCGCTTCGATCCAGGAGCTGCTCCGGCGTTCGCCGCACCCAGTCTGAATATCCTCGACGACTGCCCAGCGCCAGCGAGGACGCAAGACCTTCGCTGGCGAGTGGGTCGGTGTAGAAAACCCAGCCCCTTCGAGCGTAGTCACACTCGATCCCCTCGGATTCCATCGCCTCTTTGATAGACTCGCGGCTGGCCTGAAGCGCCTTGACGTAGGCGTCGGCGAAGCAGCCTGCTCGTTCCTCCCGCTCGGCATCCGAGAGTTGAGGCTGGATCAGTCCCAGATATTTGTTCACGGCTCCATAGACGTAGTAGCCGTGAAGCGCCCCGCCCGCCATCACGACGATTTCTCCATTGCGCCCGGCGGACCCGCTGGCCGCCTGATCACGCTCGAGGATCACGAGGGGAGTAGCACCCTGCTTGGAGCAATGGTAGGCTACGTCAGCCCCACCGAATCCAGCACCAACCACGACGACTTCTGCCCGCTCTGGTAGCGCAGCTACCGGATTGGTCGCCCAGGGATGATCGGCGATCGGATTCTCGGCAGTCAGCCAGTAAGGGGTGCTGGAGATTGTCTCAGACAGCTCCACCCAGGGATCCGAGTCGGGAATCTGGCTCCACATCACGTCCAGCGACCACCTCATGAATTTCAGCAGGCGCACTACCCGGGAGTGCTGAGGGTAGCGGACATTCATGAACCGGATGGCCGATTCCAGATCCCTCCAGCGCAGGCCGATGAGGAGTCCCAATAAGACGCGAAGTCTGACCAGAGATTTCGCCTGCTTGAAGCTTACAGGTTTCCAGTTTCCGATCAAACACTTGGAGCCCTGGAGCTGACGAGCCCCGTTGGCCGCATCCGAACGATAGACCCTGAGTGGGGGAGCTTCTCCGCACTTTGCGACTAGTCTCTTACGCCAAAGGCGTTACTGCGCGTAGCCCAGGGTTACAATGCGAAGCGAGCTACCCTGGATCAAGGGCGTTCAAAAAACACGTGCGCAATCCACCAAGACGGGAGTGGCCCCAACGCCCGTAGTTGGGCTTCAACTGGCACGGTTCCCAGCCGTCTGGAGAAACTCAGCTATCTTTTCGACAACATACTGAATCTGCTCGTCAGTTAATTCAGGATACATCGGCAAGGAGAGTATCTCCTTTGAGGCCCTCAAAGCTTCCCGGAAATCCACCGCCTCATGATTCAGGTAGTTGTAGGATTCGAGATATGGCAACGCGATTGGGTAATGGACTCCCGTGCTGACACCGTTGGCATTCAGAAACTCCTGAAGCTTGGACCTGATTTCAGCCTCTACACGGATGACGTATAGGTGATAAGCGGCCCTGACGTCTTCGATCGCAACAGGCCCGCTCACACCAAGAGCCTTCAGATATTGGCTGTAGAGACCGGCGTTTCGGCGGCGGCACCGGGTCCATTCATCGAGGTGCCTTAGTTTGACGCTCAAGATCGCCGCTTGAAGGCTGTCCAAGCGGCTGTTTACCCCCTCGACTTGATGCTCGTATTTCTGCACCCTGCCATGATTTGCAAACATTCGCGCTTTGTCAGCCCACTCCTGGTTATCGGTTAGCAGCGCTCCGCCATCGCCGTAGGCTCCGAGGTTTTTTCCAGGGTAGAAGCTAAAGCAGGCCAAATCGGCCAGCCTCGCGATAGGTTGACCTCGGTAGAGGCTTCCATGTGCCTGTGCTGCGTCAGCGACGATCCTAAGATTGTACTTTCTGGAGAGCTCAAGGATAGTGGCCATGTCGGCCGGCTGACCGAAGAGATGAACGGGAATGATGGCCTTCGTCCGCCCACTGATTCTCTCCTCGATCTTCTCGACGTCAATGTTGTAGGTCGCGGCGTTGATGTCGACGAAAGCAACTCGGGCTCCTGCCATGGTGATTGCTTCGGAAGTGGCCACAAAACTGTTAGCAGCCGTAATGACCTCGTCTCCCTTCCCCACACCAAGCACCTTCAGAGCGATGAAGAGAGCGTCCGTTCCATTCCCAACCCCTACGCAGTGCTTCACCCCGCAGAACTCTGCAAACTCGTGTTCGAAACTCTTCAGGTGTGCCCCCCCAATAAAGGCTGTGTCTGAAACGACAGCGTGGATCGCTGCATCAATTTCTTCCTTGATCGAAGCATATTGGGCTCTCAAATCTACAAGAGGAATCTGCATCATCAGGTTGTTTTTCCTTTTAGAGAGAAGAGGGCTCTTTGCGTTTTCAAAGACTGATTTCGTCTAGCAGCTTGGCCAGCATAGCGGCGTGATGTCTTCGCGAATAGCGTTCGATGGCTTCGGGCTTGGTGTCGAGTGCGATAGTACCCGTGGTCTTCCACTCGGAGTACCAGGTGCCGATCCGCCTTGCTATATCGGAAACCTCCGAGCAGCGTCCCCCCAGGAGCCCTGGCCCCATTCGAGAAAGAAACTTTGGGTTGTCTCGAACCACGAACATCGATAGCACTCTGTCCGTTGTAGGACGGGCACTCCTGCCCGTCGATGAAAGTGACGGGCAAGAGTGCCCATCCTACGAAGATCACCGCTCTGTCAGATGGCGTCTCTTGCA
>CAUZIZ010000129.1:0-15913 GCA_963579905.1 Acidobacteria bacterium UBA6911
GATTAAGGATTCTTGTCGCGCGGAGCGGCGACAAGAATCAAGAGTTGAAGTAAATCCGGGGTTCAGTGGGCTTTGGATTCCCAATGGGTTTTTTGGAGAAAGGGAGGGGCTATCCAAAGGAGGGACGAGAGGATTCGAGGGTCAGCAGAGGGGGGATGAAGGGTTGGAGGGGCTTCGCTGGGGCCAAGGAGGGGTGGTGAAAGCTGAGGCCAGACACAAGAGTGGTGGACCGCTGTGCGAAGGGCACAGCAGGAGGAGAGGGGGAAGCCGGGAAAGACAAGAGGTGGGAGGCCAAAGGTAGCTTGTGGTTCAAGGGCCATAGCGCAAGGGTTTCACGGAGCCAGCCTCCTCCTCTGGGGTTGCCGTTGCGGTCCCGGGACAGCGTGTAGGTGTGGGGTCTGGGGTGAAGCAATACCTGATACACGTTAGAGGCCACGTAAAGCGATCCGCCGGCGGGCTGATTCAGGCAAATGGGAGTGGTGCCGACGATCCCTCGGACATGGATGATCTTTTCCCAGCCACGGCCAGCGTCTTGCGACCGCAGATGCGGACATCATTGTTGTCGGGCTCACGTCCTTCTCTCACACAGAAGAGGAGCGATCCGTCTCGGTCCCGTACCACGCTAGGCTCGAAGGAGTTGTCGAGGGGGGAAACAGGGGTGATATTGATCGCAGCCCAGCGTCCCTCTTGACGCCGCCATCGGACCAGAACGGCACCACTAATCAGCTCTTTCTCAGACGCTCCCCTCGCCAGATTGCTGGCCTCTGATAATCTGCTCCCCACCATGCCCATGATCAAGTCTTCGCCATCGGCAATGGCCGGGCCCAGGCCTCGGTTCCCAATCTGCCACCCGGCAGCAGCTCGGTTTCAGCAATCTTACGTGTTTCGGTGACTTTGAACTCCTTCCCATCGTATTGATACTGCTGTACTTCAAAGTAGTTATGGTACTCGTCTCCCATAAAGGGCCCGATACCACGCGGGTCGGTGGTCCACCACACATCACCTCGGATCTGGTCCCCCACGGCCGCCAGCCAGGATAGCGCGCTGGCCACTCCAAAACCGGTGCCGGCGTGCGGATGGGGAGCTCCGTCCTTCCCCAATGCCCCCAAGAGGACGAACCCCGGCTGGACGGGATACTTGACCATGATAGATGGCTTCCCGGAAGGCTTCGAGTTGGGATTGGGCTCCTTGTGATTTCGGGAGACGACCACGGCCCTCTTTGCGCTGATGTCGGAAAGGTCATCGAAGAGGATCACATCGGTTCCGATCTCGAAGTCGATTCCAGGCCCGTACTCCCGGCGGATATGGCAGAACAGTCCTGCCTCAGTGGGTCCGATCTGGAGGGAAAAACCAAGACCATATCTCCAGGTTCGGTCCTTCGGCTGGCTGGGAGGAACCTTGAAATCGGCACCGTCCCGGTTAATCCCGATGATGCTAACTCGTCCTACCGACGATCCTGATTGCGCATGTCCGATTCCAGCCAACAGGACGATTAGTCCCGAGCTGCAAGCTAGGACTCCTCTCAGCTTCTGCATCTTGATACCCTTCTTGCCTGCGATCTCATCCTCGTCAGAGCTCCTTCCTGGAGCTGGATCAGATAGGATCTGCACTTCACTTCAGCAGGAACTTGGAAACGCGCCAGTTGTGGATCTCCGAGACGTAGAGTTCCCCCTCCGTTCCCAGAGCGATATGGTGCGCATAGCGGAACTCACCCGCTGCGCTGCCGGCGCGACCGAAGGTGGCCAGCACTCGTCCTTCCAAATCCAACTTGGAGAGACGTTCGTTGTGCCCATCCGTCATGTAGAAGTGCCCCTCCTTGCTCAAGACAAGGCCCCAGGGAGATCCTGCCCCGGCCCACTGGGTGAGGAACTTCCCTTCCCTATCGAAGATCTGAATCCGGTAGTTCTCGCGATCACCTACAATGATTCGTTCCTGGTCGTCCACCAACACGGTATGAGGGGTGTCGAACTGTCCGGGTCCCGTGCCCTTGGTTCCCCAGGCCTTCAGGTAGTGCCCATCCTTGGAGAACTTGACAATCCGGGAGTTCCCATAGCCGTCGGCTACGTAGACCTCCCCGCCGGAACCGAAGGCTACGTGGGTCGGTCGGTCGAACTGGGTCTCGGTCTCGCCCGGCGCATCCTTCTGGCCCAGGACCATCAAGACCCTCCCTTTGGGGCTGAACTTGATCACCACATGGGCGCCCATGTCGGTTACCCAGACATTGTCGTCCGCGTCCACCGTCAGACCATGGGAAGTCTTGATCGTCCCGTCTCCCCAGGAGCGCACAAATTTTCCGTCGGCCTCGAAGCACATGATGGGATGGGGTCCCCGGTGGAAGATGTAGACCCGGTTCTGCGAGTCCACATCCACGCCCGAAATCTGGCCGAAATTCCACCCCTCAGGCAGATCTGGCCAGTTAGGCACGTGTTGAATCTTCAGCTGGGAAGGATCGGTTGGTGCGCTCAGGCCCAGGACCAGGAGTCCGGCCAACGTCACCATGAGTAGGGCCTTCTGGGATCGATGCATGAGATCCTCCTTCCGGTACTGGAGACGCCGGTACCATGAAAACCATCCGATGTACTGGTCCGGTATCGTAGCACGCCGAAGGCTCCTTTTCAGTGGGTACAACCGAAGTGGGAATTCGTAAGGACCGTAGGTCCCGGGCCAAGGGTTGAGGGCGGGGCTCTCAGAAACCGTGCTGCTGCATCCAGTCCAGGTAGCGGCGAGCACACAGGTCCAGGTTCTCGAGGGACCCACCGCCTCTCAGAGGTGAGCATATTTCATAGCTGGTAATACCGTTGAAGCCCCCTTCCAGAAGCCCCCGGAAGAAGCCCTTGTAGTCGATGAAACCCTCTCCGAAAGGAACGGCCCGGACCAGATCCGGCTCCTGGGAACGATAGTTGACCAGCTGAGGTTCGTAGCGGAAGCGGGGCAGTCGGACGTAGTCAGCGCTGGTGGTGAGAGCGGTATAGGGTGCTGCCTTCCGAGCTGACTGGTGCAGGTCCTCACCTCTGAGTGCGGGAGACCAGGCATCGAATGCCAACTTGCAGTTGGGCCGATCTATCTCTTTCAGGAGCTCCAGCAGGGCATCCGTATGTACTCCCACATCGTGGTGGTTCTGAACAGCCAGAGCAACACCGTGAAATGCCGCCCGGTCGCAGCACTCTCTCAGGCTCTCCACTACACGGTTCCAGACGCTGCCCATCCCGATCTCTTCGCTCTCATAGGCCGTAAACACACGAATCAGCCGGGCTCCTAGCTCAGGGGCGATTCGAGCCAGGGACTCGACGTAGCCGATCTGGATTTCTAGAAATGGAACCTCGGCCGCTCCAGCGCCGGAAAAGTCGGTGTAAGCCGCCAGCACGGGGCATTCGACTCCCGCTCGCTTTAGATGACCCTTGATACCAAGGAGCACCTCGGTAGTCGCGTCCAATGGAGCCAAGTGAGGGCGCTTACCTGCGATCATCACTCCCTGGTATCCCAACCGCGCGGCTCGGCCAATGAAGGCTTCCAACGCAACACGCTCCTGCCCCCAGAGCCCGGCGTAACTGATTGAGAAAAGGCAGTGCTTCATGCTGGCTTCGTGTCGTTCCTGCCAGCCATTGTCGCGCAGCTTTCTCCCTGCTTCAACAGTCTCTTTGCTATCTCCCGGCCTTCTGCAGCCAAATCAGAACCAGAATCCAGAAGAATCACCACGGCGGCTGGTTTGCAAGTTGCGGAGGCTTGGATAGTCTCCTGCAGAAAATTGACCCGGGGCCCTTCTCTAAGCCGTCAAAACAGGAGATGAGTGCATGGAAGAGGTTAGATATGAACGCCTACGGCCTGGCCAGATAGTGAAACGGAGCCAGGCCTGCCCAGTTGCCTATCTTCCCCCTCGGTATCATCGAGTGGCACGGACTCCAGAACCCCCTCGGGCTGGATGGTCTCAAGGTCCACGGAGTGGCCACCCGCGCCGCGCAACGAGGTGGTGGCCTGGTCTTTCCTGTCCCTTAGTACGGTTCCCATCGAGAGTCCCATCTGCTGGAGTTCAGCACGCCCAGTCGGGAGGCAGTTGCTCGGGCGCTGGAGCTGCCCTCTGGGAGCTTCAGTCCAGGCTACATGGGGGGCGAGACGGTCGCTTCCCAGGCATTCTTCTATCAGCAACTACTCTTTCACATCTACCACGAGATCAAGAGCTACGGTTTCGAAGCCATCTTCGTGCTCTCGGACCACGGCCCACTCAGCCCTACGCAGTCCTCACCTGCCAACTCTTCGAACGACAGACAGGTGTCAAGATGGAGGCTGCCTGGGCAGCAGAATTGGTAGAGGGATATCGAGAGATCACGCCGGCCGTTTCGAGACAGGGCTCATGATGTCGCTGGAGCCCGACCTGGTAGATCTGGGAACCTTGACTGAGGAGACGTCCAGCTTGACCGGAATCGGCGGGCCTGACCCCAGAGAGGGTTCGGCCGAGTTGGGGAAGGCCTTTCTGGACGCCGCCGTCGACGAACTCGTTCACCGATCACAGTGGTTACTAGAGCGGCCCACCTCCGACGGAGGCATGGCGATCGAGTACGGAAGGTGGAAATCCACGGCCCCTAACCTGAAACTTTAAGAATACGTCGCACGTCGAAACGTCTGCACGTCTCTACCCTCCGAACAGCGTGGTGAACGGGAGCTGTCCTACGCCGAAGGCGTTACTGCGGGGCCCGATAGGAAACATCGAGTTCCGGGGTCTCAAGGCGGCGATGTCCGGCCACTTTGGAATCCAGACAACGGTCGAGCATTGCGCTGGTGATCTGAGTTCTTTCCACGGGATAGGGCGCTCGCCCTGACACGATCATCCTTTCAATCTGGGCAACCAGACAGGCGGAATAGGTCACGTTCGGAGTCGGCGGAAGGAAAAACTGCGTAGAGACTATCTCGCCTGCTCGGAGTCGCGCCGCAAACGTGAAATCCCTCATCGCTCCGTTGAGCATCAGGAGCGTGGTGCGGAGCCCGTCATTCCGCTCGATGAAATAGGCCGCGGGATTCTTCGCCAGCGTCGGGAGCTGCCCGTTGTGGGCCAAATCCTGAGGTCGGGAGTCCAACTGGGAGTCACCCTGAAGTGAGTCCGAGCGGGAGAGCGCCGCTTCCAGTAGCCGCTTTGACCAGCGGCCTTGCTCGCCCGCCTTCCAGACGGCCTCCCCCTCGAGCATCTGGACCGATCGGATACCCGTCTCACCTCCCTTTCGTCGCTCCACCATGCACTGCATCGCTTCCAGCGCATGGTAGTCCATGGCATCCGAACCACCCACGCCCAACATCAGCGCCTCTTCCACCTCTGCACCGTAAGGGATCTCAACAGGCGGCAATCGCCACGTCACCGGCAGAGACGACCCGGCCAGAAAGGGGAAGCCGAGGCGCTTCGAATCGGACACCATCTGTCGTGCCTTCTTCCAGCTATACGAGAGGTGCTTGTCGTTGAACACGGGCACCGATCGGCGGCTTTGCTCGAAAACACGCACCACCTCCTGGAAAAACTCGTAGCGCGGATAGAGCTTCTGGCCCTTCTCGTTCGTGGGGTAACTGCCGTGTTCTCCGATGATCACAACAGCATCGACCGCCAGCTTATCGGTCCCACAGCGCAGGGTCTCGGCGATGCTGCGATAGATCTTGAAACCATGCTCGGCAGCACGCTGCCCGCTCAGGTCTCCCTCCGGTTTCTGATCGACGTACAGCGACACGACTTGTATAGGGGGCTCGTGCCACTTTCCGTGTCGGGGATAACCGACCAGAAAGCGGTCTCCCATGTGCTGCGCATGAGATAGATACTTCCAGATGGTGGTGATAATCGCGATTCTCCTGGGGACCGAGGATTCAGCCTGAGTTGGACGCGTCGACACCAGGGTGGCGCCGCCGACCGCTTCGAGAAAGGTTCGTCGGGTGAGCATCTAAGTTCTCCAAAAAGTTGATTCTCGGGTAGGCTCGTAGCGGATCGCCAGATGCGGCGTCTCCAGCCGTTGCTGCTTTTGGTAAAGCGACTCGATGCCCGCCGCCGTCATCCCGGTTGTGAGCAAGGTCCGCTCGAGAGGATAGGGTGCCTTGCCAGTCAGAAACAAGGATTCGATATGGTGGACTTGCGGACTGAAAAAATTGCGCATCGAATAGTAGGGGAGGTAGAACAGAACCGAGAAGACATCGCCTCCCTTGAGTCTCGCGGCAACGTTGCAGTCTCCTACAACACCGCCCCCCTTTTGCTTCGGTGCCGCCTGGAACTGGATGATGCTGGCCCTCAGTCCGTCGCCATATTCAAAACGGTAGGCGTAAGCGTCCGGAGCCAGACGACGCAGGTCCCTGTTACTGGGAAAAACATTACTGTAGGTGGCACGGGCCGGGTTGAGTTGGTTGCTTCGGCAAAGAGCGGCTTCCAGCAGTTGCCGGTCCCAGCCACCCCCTTCCCAGGAACCAGACTCCAAAGCTTGCCAGAAGCGCTCGCCACGCACCGCTTGGACCGCGCGCACGCCAGTTTCACCCCCGCGCCGACGTTCGACAATCGACTGCAGGGCCTCGAGTGCATGGATATCGCCTCCGTCGATGCCACCAGCCCAAATGCTCACGGCCTCTTCAACCTCGACTCCGCGGGGTAGATCGATGGACGGCTGACGCCAGGTAACCGGCAGCGAGGACCCGGCCATGAATCCGAAACCCATCTGCTTGGCCGTGTCTGCCATCTCGCGGGCATAGTCCCAGTTCCACGACAGGTGTTTGTCGTTGAACAGCGGCGCAGTCTTACCGCTCTGCCGATACACCTCCACTACTTGCTGGAAGTACTCGTAACGGGGATAGAGTTTCTGTCCCTTCTCGTTGACCGGATAGTGTCCATGCTCCCCGATGAGGAGGACACCATCCACGGCCAAGTCGCTTCCAGCCTGCGTCAGGGCCTCGGCGACGGTTGGGTAGATCCTCATTCCGGGGTGCCGCTGGGCGCGCTCGCGGCTGAGGTCTTTGTCCCCAACCTGCTCCACATAGAGAGAAACAACATCCATGGGAGGCCTATGGTGCCGGCTCTCCCAACCATACCCATCAAGAAATCGATCTATGATGTGCTCGGAATGGGAATACTTATAGTAGACAGTCGTCAGAGCGGCGATTCTAGGTCGACGGCCAGCCGGCCGCGTGGCCTCTCCCGGCGGCGATGTCGCCGCCATCCCTGCCAGAAAATCGCGTCGTGAGCCCCGCATTGGTATGGCCCTCCAATATAGCGGGTGATGGACTTTGGAACCGCTACGTTAAGGCCCATTAAACGTGGCGCAGATCAGGAACTCAACAATCAGATCAAAATTGACTCGATTTTAACGACGCCGACGGCTAAATCCTAGAACGCCGCGGCACGCCTTTTTTGCGACGCGCTCCTGGGGGAGGGACTAAGCTGAAACTTCAAGAATTCGTCGCACGTCTGAACGTCGCTCCTCTCTAGTCCCCGGACAGCGCGTAGAACGGGGCCTGTTGGCCGACAGCGTCAACCTACTTCACCAAGACTAGACTCCCCAGACTCTTGTCACGACCTGAGGGTGAACTACCAGTATTACAAAGCCAAGTCCGTCAGAGCCGCAAACGACTTGACCCTTTAGCAACATGAGGCCCGATTCCGAGGAGAGAGCTGGACAACCCTTCCCCACGCAGTGACGCACGATATCGCCTATCCTCGACCTAAGTTTCGTTCTCGAATAGGGCCAGTGCTTCCTCGGGGTGGGACTAGTCTGAAACTTAAGAGAACTAGAACTGACCGAAGGCTGGGGGCTTGTCGATCCTGCCAACTGGAGTGTACCCTGACAGGAGGATAGGAGATAGATAATCGAGTGCCTACCGTCCTAGCCGGGTCCCTACTGCCGGTGTTTCCCCAGTCCTGGTGGAGGTGGATCCGGTTCCTGCTGTGCCTCAGTGCACTCGAAGGGACTCCGGTCACGGCCCAGAGCAAGGTCGTCCGACCCCTCTCCGGAGATGAAATTCCCAGCCAATTCGAACCTCCCAGAGTCGCCGAGTCCGAGACACCCCTGCGCATCGGTCAACAGCCCCAGCTGCTGGTCGACAACCATGTACTGGCAGATTGGTGGCGCCTTCGGCGCGTTCAATACCGGGCCAGAAAGCACCCAGAGAACCCGATTCTGGAACCCGATCAGCCCTGGGAGGATACCGCTCGCAACAGTGCAGGAAGTTTTCCCACCGCAGCTGTCTACGATAAAGAGGAAGGCCTCTTCAAACTCTGGTACCAAATTGAGCAGGAGACCGGTGGGAATGTCATCGGGTATGCCGAGAGCCAAGACGGTATCCACTTCGAGAAGCCTCACCTTGGGTTGGTGGAGTATGGGGGAACTAGAGCCAACAATGTGTGTCGCGTCGAACCCTACGGCAAGCCGGTCTGGGGAGCGATTCATATCATCCAGGACCCCCGACCGCAGTCACCGGAGCAGCGATTCTGGGCCGTAGGTCTACCCCACTGGCGAGAGGGTAGCTCTCGGATTCGACGATGGGCAGGCGTGGCCTACAGCGCCGACGGCAAGATCTGGCATATGGCGAAGGGCGGCATTCTCGAAGGTGCTGGCGGTGGTAATCCAGCGTGCCTCTGGGACCCGCAACGAGAGCGCTACATCCTCTTTCATCGCCAGCTCTACGAAACCGCCGGCGGCGGACGGTACATCGTTCGCCAGGAGAGTCAAGACTTGATCCATTGGACGCCGCGCCAGACTGTTTTCAATCCCATGGGAGGCCGTTGGCCCGAGGTGGAAAGCATGATGACCTTCTACCACCGGGGCCTCTATTTTGGTCTACCCCAGATGCTGGAGAACGAGCGCACGGGAGAAGTCGAGATCCATCTCATCACGAGCCGTGACGGGATTCACTGGGAGCAGCCCTTTCCCGACGAGGCTTTCATCCCCAGGGGCTCGCCAGGCGATTTCGATGACATGATTACCTGGTTTCCCCAGACGGTGGCCCAGGGCGAGTCCATCTTCTTCTACTACGGCGGAGCCAGATACCCCCACAATGCGCGCCAATGGCAGCGACTCCCCCCCCAACGCAGGATGAACAAGGTAGGCCTCGCCCGAGTGCCGATGGACCGATTGATGGGATTGCGTGCCGACCGGCCGGCTGGATCTTTCCTTACCCGGCCCATCCTCATCGAAGGAGAGGATCTGTTCATCAACGCCGACATCTCCGATGAGTTGGTTGTTGAGGTGGTTCCCACCAACATTTCCCTCACCCTGAAGACGCTTCGAGATAAGGAGGGCAGCGTCCGCTATCACGAGTTCGAGGGTGACGCCGGCCCATTCCCGGGTTTCTCCTACGATGACTGCCGGCCCGTCGCAGGGGATAGCAACCAGCACAAGATAACCTGGAAGGGCGGCTCATTGGGCCGATTCCGGGGGCAGTCCGTCCGTCTCCGCCTACGGGCACGGCAGGCAACTATCTTTGCCTTCCAGATTCGATGACTGCGGACGGATTCAGCGTGCCGACTCGCGAGCCGCCCCCCCGAACCGAGAAGCCGACCGAATCGACAGCGACACCGTTCCGATCCGCCAACGACAGCGTATGTCTGCCGGTCTGGGGTGACCACGACCAGGGATCGGCGGCGGAACCCAGCTTCTTGCCGTCCAGGACCCAGCTCAGATTCGCTGCAGCCGCTGTTGCCAGGAAGAAGACCCGCTGTTGTTCGTCTGGAATATCGGGATCCAGGGCGAAGATGCCTCCTGGCGGTGGATAATCGATTTCGGGAACCAACGTCGGTGGTATTCTCGAGACCAACTCAGACTCTGTCCCCCGAAGAAACCATTCACTCTGGCTCTGCTCGGCCACAGCAAACCGAACCTTACCGATTACGATTCCCTCAGGAGCCTCTTTGGCTCTGCTAGGCCTGCTGGAGTGTAAGCGGTTCATTACCTCGACCCAGATGGGAGCGGCCCCCGTCATGCCGCTTACATCCCACATCGGTTGACCCGAGAAATTCCCTACCCAGACGCCCACGGTGTAGTCGCTTGAAAAGCCGACACACCAATTATCTCGCATATCCTTGCTGCTCCCGGTCTTGACGGCAGTCCAATAGGAGGTTGCCAGGGGACTCTCCAAGCCGAAAGTCAGGCTGCGGCTGCCCCGGTCGGCCAGGATGTTCGAAACCAGATAGGCCGCCTCCGCCGAAAGCACTCTTCCTCCCGGCCCGCTGCTCGTATCCTGGGAAAGTCGGAGAACGCTCCGGAGACCGTCGTTTGCGAGTGTTCTATAGCCGTTGACCAGATCCCAAAGAGTCACCTCGGCTGAACCCAGAGCCAGAGAGAGCCCGTAGTGCTGTCCCGAATTCAGTCGGCGAAAACCGAGATCATCCAACTGCTTCACGAAGCGATCGACGCCCACCAGATCCAGGACTCTTACTGGTGGAATATTGAGCGAAGAGGCCAGCGCGATGCGAGCCGACACCAATCCTCTAAAACCGTCCTCATAATTGGAAGGACGGTAGATCCCGTTGCTCAGGGAGATATCGACAGGGCTATCATCGATCAGGGAAGCGGGCGTGAGGAGCCGATTCTCGAAGGCCAGAGCATACAGGAATGGTTTGAGTGTCGAGCCCGCCTGACGCCACGCTCGAACGCCGTCGACATAACGGGCCGACGAGACTGTAGCTCCGTTGCCAAGGTAGGAAAGGACCTCACCGCTTCGGTTGTCGACGACCAACAGGGCTCCGTCCTGAACGTTACGATCACGGATCTCCAGCAGCTTCCTCTGGAGTGTCTTCAGGCAGAAACGCTGGAGTTCGGCGTCAAGAGTGGACGAGAGATCCCTCGTGTCCCTTTCCCTGGATCTGTTCGATCTCAGGAGTGTTCTGGCTACGTGGGGAGCGACATCAACCTGCGGCCGAATGTAGTAGTGCCTTCGACAGCCTTCTTTACAGCCTTTTGGAGCCCTTCCTCCGTGGTTTTCCAACTCACCAGTCCTGCGAGCTGCCTGGCCCGCCTCAGCAGATCCGCCTTCGAAGCGTTCGGAGCGCAAATCAAGCAGGCCAGAAGCAGCGATTCATTGGCGGTGAGGCCATGGGCAGCTTTTCCGAACAAACCCTGGGAGGCAGCCGATATTCCCTGCAATTCCCCGCGAAAACTCACAAGATTGAGGTAGGCCTCGAGGATCTCGGTCTTCGACCACCGTCCTTCGATCCCGTAGGCCGTCAGAATCTGCTTCCATTTTTGGGACAGTGATCGCCGTCGTGTCCTGGACCTCAAATCAGGGTGAAGCAAGGAGGCAAGTTGCATGCTGATCGTGCTCGCTCCTCGCGCCCTGCTCTTGACAAGAGTTTGGTGCAGAGCTGATGCCAGAGCCCTCCAATCGACTCCCTCATGTTCGCGGACCCGTCGGTCCTCGGAATGAACACAGGCCTGAATCAAGGCGGGAGAGATCTCCGCCAGCGGGAGCCAGTCGAGCCTCCGTGATCTTTCGTCCTCCCGAATCTCATGCAGCAACTTCCCCTCTCGATCCAGCAACCTGGCGCTCGAAGATCGGTAGCGTTCTCTCACTTCCGAGTATGATAGGACGGGCTTCGGAGGACCTAGAAGGGCCTGGAGGGAGACGAGTCCCAAGCTGGCCGCTAACAGAGCGACCGTGACCATAAAGAGGATCCTTTTCCTCACGGATGTACCTTCATTGGTGGGTTGGGAGATTCCTCGAAAATCTCGGAAAAGTAGAGAGCCTCTACTCGTGTGGGTGGAAGATTGAACGCTCCCGGGTTGTTCAGCCTGATGGTGTACTCAAAGACCCACTCGCCCTGGGGAACGTAATCGTAATACGCGCGAAACGATTCGAGAGAACGTTCTTCGAAGGAGGGCCAGGCTCGTCCGGCGCGCTCTTCATCCTGAGTCAGCAACCGGGAATCTCGACCTAGCCCGCTCCCCAGAATGACTGCGCCTGCAGGGATCGGATCGCTTAAAGCCACCCAGGTCACATCCGACTGGGCTTCCAGCTGCAGCCGAACGCGAAGAATATCACCCACGCTCCATCGGGACGCGTCCTTGACCTCGACCGGTCGCAGAGTCTTCCGAATCAGGAACCCATTCGAGATGGCTTACTTCACGGGAATAGCAGCCAGACTGGGCACAGAGAGCCAGGGTTGCCCCTTTCCTGTGTGCACGACGCCTCAGACTCTCCTGGGACGAGGGCCAGTCCAGAGTCAATTGGGTTCCGTCCCCATGATCCTGCCAATTCACCGACTCAGACGTCGTGTCCAGGGAGATCGTGGTGACGCCTGAGGTCGGATCTTGCTGATAGGGCCGTGAGAACTTTCTCAGGGCCAACAGTCCCCAGGCATTTGCAGTGGTCAGCTCCCAGTGTCCTTGCTGCTATCAGGATAGCGCGCCCCCCACCAGTCGCGGCAGGTCTTGCTCCCACTTCCTGGCCTCCGGTAGAGACAAGATCAGGCGCACCACATTCGCATCTGGAGAAACCATCAGCCATCACAGGCGGTCGCTGCCCTCCGTGGAGAAATTCATCCTTCTACCACGAAAGTTGAGCCGAGACCTGAGGACCTGTTCCGCCTGTTCCAGCTGCCGCTTTCTCCCCGAAATGGCCGTCACGCGACTCAGGATGTTGAACCAGTCGATGACCGCCGAGGTTGGCCAGAGATTCGGTGAAATCGTCAACCCAGAGAGCAGATCGAGCTTGGCCTCGCCGAATCGCGAGAGGGCCTCGATGGCTGACAGGATTCTGACCCTCAAATCGGCAGTCGAAAGTGGCGAACGGAAAATCACGGATCCCTCAATGAAGCCACGGAGGCCGGAAACCATCTTGTTCAGACTGTCGCTCGGGATCTCCCAGCCAACCTCGTGCCCGAGGGCGAGGACATAGGAGGTCAGCGCCGGACTACCGCGATGTTTGGAAGGAAAGTATCTGACCAGACCGTCGCGATCGAGGTAGGCTGGCAGATTCTGCATCAAGATACGCCAGGTCTTCTCGTCATCCAGTGCCACCGCACGGGAGATCCTCGGCTCGAAGCAGTTGTAGGGATAGTCCCGCATATATTCCTGCACCGTGTCCAGGCCGTTCAGAAGGGTTCGCTGGAATGCCAGACGAATTCCTCCCTTTCCCGCAAGGGCGCTGGCGGGCCTTTCAACACGGGTCTCAAAGTTCTTGTCGAGCCGGGCGACTGTGGCTTGAAAAGGTCGCGTAGTAACCAGGGGGATGACCTTCCGCTTCACCACGATTCTGTCTAGAGGTCCTTCCTTGTTGGACACCTCGATCTCATAGGTGAGGACATCGAGGTCAGCAGGAGCGGTCAGATCCCAACCCACGACCCGCGACTGTCCCCGGCGCAACCGAAGTTCTTCGGCGGGCATTTCTCGCTCTACTTCTCGGATGCTGGCCGCGACCTTGACCCTCATTTCTTTCGGGCTGGCGTTGCGGACGGTGAAATCGGAACGCATCCTGTCCCCTTCCCGGATCATAGGGGTAACACCGGAGAAGATCATCAAATCCTGGGTCGCGCGAATCGAAGCCGCTCCGGTTCTAAACCGGTCCGCTCCTCCGGTTGCAATCGCTGTGATTCGGAAGCTTGTCACGGAGTCGTTCATGGGGACTTCGACCGTCGCGTGACCCTTCGAATCCAGGACGAGACGACTCTTCCACAGCAGCAGGGTGTCAAAGAGCTCTCGAGTCATCTGTTTCCCCCCGCCGCCATGAGGCAGCGCCTTCAAGCCGAAGTGTCTCTTGCCCACCACCTGCATTTGAGCGGTGAAGGTTTCTACTGCATATCTCTTTTGCCCCATCATGGCATCCAGCAGCAGCCAGCTCTCGTTGGACTGAAGTTCCAGTAGGCCTTCGTCGACGGCCGCGACCATTACCTCCGTCCCGTCTGGGGGAAGAACTCCTTCCGCCGTTAGTACTTCGATCTTTAGCTCGTGATCCCTCCAGCCCACTTTCAGTTCTACAATTCCCAACTTATAGGCCGGTTTCGCCAGATCCAACAGAGCGGTGGACTGGCCCTCTCCTACGCTACCCCGCACGACCAGAACAGACACAAATGCGTTGGGAGCATAGTGATGCAGCACTGGAACTTCGATCACTGGATTCTTCCCAGCCACTTTCCTTACCAGCACCTCGCCGACTCCTTCTCGCTCCACCGAAACCAGGGCGGTCGCCTCACGAAAGGGCATTCTGACCTCGAGTCTTGCCATCTCTCCTGCCTGGTAGTGCTTCTTATCCGGCAGGATGTCGATCCGGTCGTGATCCTGAGCACGAAACCAGGCCTCTTCCTCTCCGGCCACCCGAACGGAGCGGTGGGCGGTACTGCTCCGGCCCTCTGAATCGCTGACGCTCGCTTGCAGGACGACGCCTCCGCTGACTGAAGACGTCGAGTCGCAAAGGAGCAGCCCCTCTGCATTCGTCTTCCCGCCACAAAGGAAGCCTAGAGATTTGGTTTCCTCGAAATGCTCATATCCGTAAAAGCCCCCTACCAGGCGCTTCCGGTCAAAGCAGGTCTTGCGTCCGAAAAGGTCGACTTGAACGTCCGCACCGGGCACCGGCTCGCCTTTCAGATCCAAGACGGCCACCGAAAATCTCAGGGCGTCCTGCGTTAGCAACCAGCTCTCTGGCTTAATGCCGACTAGCCATTCCGAAGGCCAGATGGGAATGCGTGAGGAGACTGTCTGAGTTGCGCCGTTCGGATCCTTGAACTCCAACTCAGCCAGCATCCCCATCGGCTTTTCCAACGGAGGTAGATGTGGGAGGCTGGCCTGCACGGAGCCAGCTGAGTCGAGTGTGAGATCGACGAGTTTCAGCTCGGCGGTCTCCGTTCTTGCTGACCTGCCCCCTCGAATCAGTCCTTCTTGCACCCGACCGTTTGCGAAAGTGAATCCTTTAAAGTCGAGAAAAGAAGGGCTGGCTCGACGCTTGGGCTCATACCTTAGCCGGACCGGAAGTCCGGCAACACCGCCACCGGCCAGATACTCCACACTCAAATCAATTTCGATTTCAGAAGGACGAATCAGATCGGAGGAAGGCGCGCGGATGGTCCCGCGCATCAAGGGCACCCTATATTCCTCAACCCAAAAAGATCCCGAATACCATCGAGATCCGCTCCCCGAATCGTCCTTGGTTGCGAGGAAAGTACTGTACCTCCCTAACCTGGCAGCCTCGGGGATCGTCCACTCACCCTGGGACGATCCAGCCGTCTCCCAGGTCAGCGAAAACTTGAGTTCCTGATCTGCACCGGCTGCTGGATGAACAACTGGGTCGGTCTTTCGTCCTCGGGGACGAAGGAGAAGCCAGAAGTCGCTCGCTTTCTCAGAATATGGTTCATGTGGAGCGTCTCGCCCGCCCGAAAGAGGGACCGATCCAGGAGGGTGTGGACGCTGAGAAGCGACGAGTCATATTCGACCGGAAGCCTGAACCTCCAGGGCTCGATACCTTGGTTCCAGCTGGTGTGGACGAAGCTCACATCGTCCTCAAGCTGGGCAGTCACCAGAAACCCACTCTCAAAGCGGCGGCCCCACCATCTTCGCTGGCGCTCTTGCGCCGGGAGATCTTCGATACGCGCCACACCATTGGCGTCGCTACGCCCCTCCCAGAGGAGCTTCGCGTCACAGTCTCTTACCTCGATCAAGGCGTTCTTGACGGGCTCTCCGCTGTCCAGGGCGGTTACCCAGACAATGGAGGAATCGAGTCCCCACTTGAAATGTACCGCCAGGTTCGTTACCAGGCCCGTGGTAGGCACATACATCCTCGTGTCTTCGCCAAGAAGTGTATTTCCCAAGATCTGGCTCTCCAACTCAACCACGTAGAATCCAGGGCGTGGAATGGGAATCCAGATCACCTTGAACGCTCCTGGCCCATTGGGTGTAGGAATGGAGAACTTCGTCGTCTGCGCGGCCGACACCGAGTCGGAAATAGATTCTCCACGGTCGTCGAATTCTCTCTTATGTAC
>CAUZIZ010000130.1:0-15817 GCA_963579905.1 Acidobacteria bacterium UBA6911
GCGGGAGTTCGAGGCCCAGCTTGCGAACCCTCCTCTAAAACGCAGGGCAGTCACTGTCCGACACCCTGCATTGTCCAGGAAACCGCTGATGGAGCCCGAAAAAACGGGGGTTCCCGGATGAGAACTAGCTAGACTGTTCGGTAGAAATACCGCCGCACCAGGGCCTCTGGCGGCGGCGGAGTTATCTTGCTGACAATAACCACTAGTAGGAACGAAGCGAATAGACCCCAGATCAGGGGATCCATGCTGAGCAGGCGGTAAGATGCAAATCTGCCGTACACGGCGTATCCGATGATGTAGAGAAGCAGGTGTGACAGAAACCCGCCCAGCATTCCGGCAATCGCGCCTGCTGCATTGACCCGCGGCCAGTAGAGACCCAGGGCGATGGGTCCCAGGAAGCAAGCGGCCAGTCCACTGCCGGTGTAGACGATGATGTCCTGCAGGAACTGAGGAGGACTTACGGCTCCGGCTACGGCCCCCAGACCCACGAGTACTGTGCAGGCATAACTCATCCATTTGATGCGCTGCTCGCTCACATTGGGGTTGATGTTGCGCTGATAGACGTCGCGAACCAAGGCGGAAGATATGACCAGCAGGAAGCTGTCGACAGTCGACATCACCGCCGCGAAGGGAGCGGCTACGAGAATACCAGCCAGCCAGGGCATCCCCGCGCCTGAGCTGAGAAACACCGCCGTGGCAGGCATGATTCGATCCGACTCCAGGTCCATTCCAGGCAGGAAGATCCTTGAACAACAGAAGATGATCACCAGCGGAAAATAGATAAGCGAATAGTAGATGCTAACCGTGAAAATTGATCGCCTCAGGGTCAGAGAGTTGTTGAACGCCATCAGACGTACCATGCTACCGGGTTGCCCCGAGCCAGAGATCGCCCACATGAAAAAGAAGGAGATGGCGAGGCTGAGAGGCAAGAATCCCAAGTCGCTGTGTCTATCGGGACCGGGGCCGGTGAGGTATGTGCCGGGTTGGTCTGCCCCGTAGCGGTAGTCTTCCATCTGGGTGATGGTGGCGCTGATATTCGGCGACAAGGTGGGGACTTCGTTCGCCTGGATGCGGCGCTTGAGCTGTTGGGCCTGCCGGTCGGTTGTGATCTCCAGCACCTGGACGCTTTCGACCTGGTTCAGACCTGCTGGGATCACCGCCTCACGACCCGTTCTCAGGACCCGGTCATCGGATCCGTCGTGCAAAAGGATCCAGCTTCCAGCTGGAATGACCGTCCCCTGTTGTGAAGGTCCGTCCAATTCCAGACGCGCGCTGCCAATGCGCGGTGGAGTCATCTCCTTGAATTGGTCGGTGGCGGACTCCAAGCCTCCCACCTGGATCAGGGCCAGTGGAAGCAGGATCAAGACTCCTAGCACCATGACGATGCCCTGCATGACGTCGGTCCAAACCACAGCGTGGAATCCGCCGTAGGTCGTGTAGACGATCACGGCCACGGCAAAGACTAGCAAACACAGGAGATAGGCAGAGTCTACGCCAGCGAGAAGACTGCTCCCCTCCTTCAGGTCGGAAGCCTGTTGGGCCAGAGCCTGAAACAAGGGTACGTCGTTAAGCAGGGTCTTCAGAATCAGACTTCCTGACTTGAACTGAGCCGTCAGGTTGATGGACATGAAGAAGACGATGAGGGTTGTCGCAAGCACGCCGAAAGCGGGATTGTTGAAGCGGTCCCGGATAACGTCGGGGACGGTGATTGCCCCCGTGCGGCGGGCTATCTGGTTGATCCGTTTTCCCAGGATTCCCATCCCGCAGATGGGCACCACGATATAACTGCCAATCCAGAGAGCCAAAATCCAACCGTGACTGTATATTTTTGAGGGAAACCCGGTAAAGCTGCCTCCGGAGGCGCTGGTAGCGGCAAAGGTGAGGGCGAAGGCCCAGACCCCGAGGCTCCTGCTTCCCAGAAAGTATTCGCTCAAGAAGCTCTTGGACCGGAGCAGACGATTCGACACCCACGCAAGTGCGAACACTCCCAGCGTGTACAAGAGGAAGATGAGTAAGGCCGTGTTGGGAGCGTAGGAGACGGCGGGAGTCCCGTCACTCATGCGGAGACTCCAAGCGAGTTTCCCCCGACCTTTCGATACCCTGTAGCGTCTCTGGGTTTTCCTGTTCCTCGCCCAGATCGTCGAGCGACATGTACCAGAAACAGAACCAGGCAGTGAACAGATCGGCGATTATCCAGGGCACTCCTATCCCCCAGAAGACCCAACTGGGAATGCCCCAAATCGTATGAATTTCCTGGGGCGACAGGTTGTAGCCTCGAAGGTAGCAATAGGGGACTGACCAGAGCAAACCCAACGCCCAAACGCCCACAATGATGATCGCTTCCCTTCGCGAATGAAGGAAAACGGGATCGTATTCATAGTGAACCGAGAGGGCTCGGTTTTCTGAGCTCAAATCATCTTCCTCCAAAATACTCTCGAGGCCAGGGGTAAAATAATCTAGATTCTATTCGCTCTGATTCTGGGTTGCAAAGAAGGATGTCGAATTGAATCCGAGCCAATAGTAGATAGCAGAGCTCAGCGCGCGGTTTTTCCCGGGGACGTCGCACTGTTGTCTGAGGTAAGGTAGGATTTGCGGAGAGTGTGCGGACCAAGAGGCCTGGTTAGGTGAGTTGTCCGCCCAGCGGGTCTTCAGAAGTCCGCAAAGGACAAGAGTGCACGGTGGAATACAGTTAGAGTAGATTTAGGCAAGGAAGTCAGTTGAGCACCAACAGCATCGTGAAGGGAGCCAGACCGTCCTTTCGCTTCAGCCAGCGGCAATCCATTGCGCTCGTGTTTGGGTGTACTCTCTTTGGCGCAGCAGCCCAGATCCTGATCAAGAGTGGGGCCAATGGCTTGTTCAGCAGCTCGCCCTGGGCGATGTTCTCAAACCCTTTCCTGGTTACCGGATACAGCCTTTATGCGGTGAGTACTGTAATGCTGGTCCTGGCACTTCGGGACGGCCAGCTATCCGTGCTGTATCCCATCATCTCGCTGACCTACGTGTGGGTCCTCCTGTTGTCGGTCGTGATCTTCAACGAGAGACTTAACCTATTCAAGATCCTGGGTGTTGCCCTGATCGTCCTTGGGGTTTCCTTTCTGGGCAGGAAGGACGGCGAGTGAAAACGCCTTTCTACTCAATGCTTCTGGTCCTGTTAGCTTCTGTGATTGGTTCCGTGAGTGCTGTCTTTTTCAAGGCAGGTGCCGCCAGACTACACCGCCAGTGGAGCACACTACTCTTGAATTGGCGACTCATGGTTGGGGTAGGAATCGCGCTCGTGTCCTCGTATTTTTTTGTCCTGGCGGTTCGCCAAGGTGAGCTGACGGTCCTTTACCCGCTGGTATCGCTCGGCTATGTCTGGACACTCTTCTGGTCGCGGGTCTTCTTTCAGGAGCCGTTTACCCGGAGGAAGTTCTTTGGCCTCGGTCTGATTCTTCTGGGAACGGCGTTTCTCGCCCTGGGCAGGTGAGCGGTGAAGAAGTGAGTAGTGAAGTTAATGGTAACTAGTACTAGATATGTGAGATATGAGTTTCCTCCACGAGCCGGTGAGAGGGGCTCTGTGCGCACTTGTTCACTGCTCACTTCTCACTATTCAGGGTTGGTCGACAAGAGATAGAGGGTGAAGCAAATGAGTACCTTGGTCAGCGCACATAAGACACAGTATGAGGAAGAGGGCTACATCGTAATTGAGGATCTCCTGACCCAACCGGAGCTCCAACGATTACACCAGCGCACGATTGATATCGCTAAGGGTCGAGTTGATTTCCCTGTGGAGAAGATCGAATTGGAAGCCGGGGCGGTTAAGCAGAACGTGGAGACGGTAAGAAAGATCAATGGATGTGCCGAGAACGATCCCGTCTTTCTGGCTCACGCTGAGAACGAAAGGATTCTAGATCTCGTGGAGTCCCTGATCGGACCCGATGTAAAGCTTTTCGGAAGCCAGACCTTCATGAAGCCACCGGGTGGCGTCGAGAAGCCTTACCATCAGGACTCCGCCTATTTCTTTATCGAGCCGATGGCGTTGGTCACCTGCTGGGCCGCGCTCGATGACGTGACCCTGGAAAACGGTTGCATGTGGGTCGTTCCTGGGAGCCAGCGTTTAGGTGTGCTCGACCACAGCCAGGCCTGGCAGGTTGGTGACCGTGTTGACAAGCGGGTCCCGGAGAGTGCCTTTGCTGGACACACGGAGGTCCCCATCACGATGAAGGCGGGGAGCTGCTCCTTTCACCACAGTCTGATTCTTCACAAGTCGAACGCCAACCACACTCAGCATTCTCGCCGAGGGGCCGCCGTGCATTACATGTCCGCAAGGTCGCGTTGGACCCATCCCTCTTTGCCAAAGCCAGACTATAAGCTCCTACGAGGGCGAGAGTACCCGGGTTGTGTCTAACATCTATTGGCATCCGTTTTCTGCGAAAGTAAGGTTTCGTTGACAAGCAGTGTGTCTACTGTAGGATGGGCACTCTTGCCCGTCGAAAATATTGACGGGCAAGAGTGCCCATCCTACAGGTCACTGTTCTGTCAGAAGTCGTTTCTTAATGCCCAAGTCTTAACGCCCAAGACTTGACTCGAGTCTCGACAGCCTTTGGGCGGCCTCTTGCAGCGTGTTCAGGCTGCGGCAAAATGCAAAGCGCAGATAGTTGTTGCCAGCGGGACCACAGCGATAGAAGTTGTCGCCGGGAACCGCTGCAATCCCCTTTTCCTTGAGCAGGAACATGGCAGCGTCCATGGGAGTCAGAAATTGAAGACCGGGTACCTGCCGATAGTCGGCAAACAGGTAGTAGGAACCTTGCGGTGAAGTGACCCGAAACCCGATGTCGCGTAGCGCCATCAGAAGTGTTTCTTTCTTGGCCGCGTAGACCTGCTTTATCCGTTGGTAGAACTCATCCTCCATATCGAGTAGCCGAATGGACGCCTTTTGCAGCGGCGTAGGCGCTTGTACCACTAACGTATCGTGAATGCCTCGTATCGCTGGCGTGTAGATTTCGGGGGAAAGTACCCAGCCGATCCGCCAGCCCGTTGCATTACCTGTCTTGGAGATCGAGTTGACCACAATGGTGTGATCGCGCATGCCATCAAGTGCGGCCAGACAGTGATGTTGATTCGATCCGTAGAGGATGTGCTCATAGATCTCATCGGTGATGATCAGCACGCCGTGCCGTCTGCAGCTCGCTGCGATAAACTCCAACTCGCCCCGGGTGAACACCTTTCCTGTGGGGTTGTGAGGAGTATTCAAAATCAGGGCCCTTATATTCCGCCCCAGCGAAGCTTCAAGCTCCTCCCGGTCAAGAATCCAATCTCCGGAGTCCCGGTCTTCTTTCAGCGATATGAATTCTGGTCGAATTCCGAAAACCTTGGCCTGGGAAGGATACATTTCATGAAAGGGTTGAAGGATCAGAACCCCATCACCTGGACTGCAGGTCGCCCTTAAGACCGCTGCCAGCCCCTCCGTGGCACCCAGGACGACGGTGATTTCCCGTTCAGGATCCGGACGAAACCCGGAGAATCGGAGGGTATAGCGAGCGATTGCCTCTCGAAGCTCGGGAAGGCCGAAGGGGAACGAGTATTGGTTGAGTCGGTCGCGGGAGTTCTGAACCCGACCCAGAAGATCGCGCAAGCAGAGAGTAGATTGGCTCTCTGAGTCGTCGTCCCGTTCTCCCAGAATCTCTTTCAAGCTTAGCGATTCAAGCTGCTCAATTCCCTCGTCGGTCCCTCCCAGCATTGCGGCAATGCCACCCCAGACGAGATCGTAGGGGGGAGCTTCGTCGGTAAATCCCTGTGCCAGGTTCACCGCATTGTGTTGGATGGCCAGGCGGGTCATTCGCCGAATGACCGATTCCTGAACTGTCAGGGTCCCTTCCAGATCTTCCGAATCTTCCGAATGTTGCATATTTCCTCTCAGAAGAGGGCAGGCCGTCGTTCCCTATAGTACACCCAGATCCTGGCACCGTTGATCGATCCCCGGACGGGGAGGGCAGCTTCGGGCAAGGGAGTCGGTTGTGGTAAGCTGATGGGTAGTGGCAGACGATCAAATCGGTTTCCCAGAGAGCCGGCAGCAGTCGAAGCAGAGTCGGATTTCCCTGGTTCAAACTCTGTTTCTGGTTGTTTTACTGCTGCTGCTCGCGGGCCTCTCCTATATCTTCCTAAATCTACAAACCGGCATGGAGAATCAGATATCTGACCTGAGCACGCAGGTTCGGGATGTGCTTCAACACGCCGAAGTGGTCGCCGATCAGGCGAGGTCAGCTCTGGTTCTGGCCAAGCAGGCCCAGCAGGAGGCTCAGATCGCCGCCGAAGGCCGGGCTCGGGCGGAAGCAGCTCAGTCGACAGCAGAGGTGCAGACGGCAGCAGCTGAGCAGGCGAGGAAGGCGGCGGAACAGCGGGCTCAATCGGCACTGGACGAGGCGGACAGGATCCGCGCAGAGCGCGTTGAGGAAATGAACCGGCTGAAGGATGCTCTAAGCCAGATCGTCGAGACCCGAAGAACCGCTTTGGGAGTCGTGATGAACCTGGGAAGCGATGCCATCGAATTCGACTTCGACAAGGCCTCGTTGCGACCGGAGAACCGTGAACTCCTCAGCCGGATCACAGGTGTTCTTCTCACTTCGAAGGGTTATCGCATCCAGATATACGGCCACACCGACGATGTCGGAACGGCGGACTACAACCAGGTCTTATCCGAGCGGCGCGCCCAGGCCGTCAGCGACTACTTGGTCGAGGTGGGCATTGATTCCAGCATCGTCGGGACGAAGGGCTTCGGGAAATCAAATCCGCTGGTGGCCGGCACCAGTGCTAAGGCGAGAGCCAAGAATCGGCGTGTCGAGATAGGTGTCATCGATACGGTCGTCGACTACAGGGTACCCTTGCCTGATCAGGAGTAGTCCTTTATTTCACGGTGGTAAATGCCGTTGTGAAGTAGGGAGAGCTCCTTGTGATCCAGTTTCAGTAGCCACAGAATACTATTTACGTTCCAGTGTACTAGTGTACTAAGGTATAGAAGAGACCGTGATCTGTGAGAGCAGGGTAGGGGATTCCGCTTTCAGGAGGGACGTCATGACAAGATGGTTTTCATGCCTGGTCATTTTGCTATTGGCCACGATGACAGTTGCGCCTAGACAGGCTGCCTCGAGTGGTAAGACAATCAAGTTCAAGTCGCAACATGTCAACGTAGTGACGCGATCCGATCAAGTTGAGGTGGGAGACGAACAGGGACACGCGATCTCTCTCTTCGAGGCAAAGGGCCTGGGCCTCCGGCGCGAAGGACCCAGCGAGCCACCCTACAAGATCGAGATCTGGGGAACCGGGGACTCCCGCGGTGACGGGACTGGAAAGGGCAACGGCTATGGCAAATTCATTTTTGCCGACGGCTCTTCCTACTATGAGCGTTGGACGAGCCAGGCGGCCGATGGGCATGACGTCGGTACCGCTGTCTATTTCAAGGGAATCGGTCGCTTCGCAGGCATGAAGGGTGGCAGCAAGTTTGACTGCATCTCTCTAGGAGATCGCTTCGTCTGCGAAGTGGAAGGGACGATCGAACTTCCCTGACCCGAAACTTCAAGAATTCGTCGCACGTACGAACGTCTGAACGTTGCACGTCTCCTGTCCTCCGAAGGTGCCGCCAACGGGTGAAGTACCAGCGTGACGAAGCCAAGTCCGACAGAGCCGCAAACGACTTGAGCCGTTAGCAAAATGAGTCCAGGTCCCGAGGAGAGAGCCGGACAACTCTTCCCCACGCAGTGACGCACAAATCCCCAGTAGCCGGAAGTTTCTTTCTCGAATGGGGCCAGTGCTTCCTGGGGGTGGGACTAACCTGGAACTTCATTTGGGAACTCGCACCTCTAGGTCGCCCATTAATGCGAAAACTGAGGAAGCCTGAAGCGCGAGCGAGGGGTTGGAGGGCAGCAAGATGGGTGGACAAAGGGGCCTGAGGCGCGGCAAGCAGCCAAGCCGGAAGGATTCGAAGTGCTCCCCAACCCCTCGCTTGCGCTTCAGGCTTCTATGGCTCGGGAAATTTCCTTTACGAATAGGGCCGAACATCGCTAGGGGCTCCCTTTCATGAAGTCGCGACTTCAGCGCTTATTTGATTGGTTTGGGTCTCCGCGCATCCAAGGGGAGCGCGACCAGGCCTGGTATAGATTCCTGATCGTTCTGGCATTTTCGGGCGTGCCCTTCTGGCTGGGCTTTGCAGCTTGGTACTGGTTCGATCTCCAATCAGGGATCGGTGCAATACTGACTTTAACGGTGGGTGTGCTGGGGGCATCCACTCTATTCCTTTTGCGCCGAACCGGATCCATCTGCACCATCTCGTTCGCTTTAGCTGCCGTGGTCTTTCTCGGGATCGGGGAAATCGCCCTCATCCGGGGTGGTTTTCCCACCGCGGTTTTGGTGTGGAGCATCGTGATTCCGGTGAGTGCGGCGATGCAGAAGGAGCTTCGCGTCCTGGCTCCAGTCTGGACAGGGCTCTGCCTGCTGGAGTTTGCAATCTTTTATCTCCTGGCCATCACCGGTAATGCCCCAGGCGGGGTCGTCCGTCTCAGCGAAACTCAAGCATATACCGAGAGCTAACTGGTTCTGGTGGGCTTGCTGTTGCTCCTACTGCTAGTGAGCTGGGCCGCAGCCAGGGTCACAGATCGCTTTGCGACCGAGCGTGATGAATATGAGCGCCTTCTGGTTCAGTCGCAGAGACTCGAGGGCGTGGGGCGATTGGCAGGAGGAATTGCTCACGATTTTAACAACCTGCTCATGGTCATGCAGTGCAGCGCCGACATTCTCACTCACAAGTTGCCCTCGGAGCACCCAGGGCAAGAAGAACTGGGTGATATCCGCAGTTCGATGGAGAAAGCCCAGTCCCTGACTCGTCAACTGCTTCTGATCGGCCGCAAGGACAGCAGCGAGCCCCGCCTGGTCTCCATCAACCAATCTGTTACCGATCTGGAGAGGATGCGTCATCACCTGTTGGGCAAGGAGATCCAACTGCAGAAGGTAGTGGAGCGCGATCTTCCGATGGTCAGGATCGATCCGAAGCAGCTCGACCAGGTGATTCTGAATCTGGTGGTCAATGCCCACGATGCAATGGTCGAGGGCGGTCTCCTGATCCTCAGGACCTCGTCGGTGGACGGAAGGGTTCTGCTCGAGGTCGTGGATTCTGGAAATGGAGTCGCACCCGACGTGCTTGACCGGATCTTCGAGCTCTTTTACACCACCAAGCGAGAGGGGAGTGGGACCGGTCTGGGTATGTGGATCTGTAAGAGCATCATCAGTGCTGTGGGTGGTGAAATCTTCGTCGATAGTATGCCCGGCAAGGGGACCACAGTGCGAATCAGCTTGCCGCCAGCAGATCCCGCGAAGAGATTGGCATCCGGAGCAGGGCAAACTTTCTCCCCTAACCGCCATGACACTCGGATTATGGTTGTCGATGACGAGGTGGCCTTGCGTCAGCTTGTCGAGTCGGTACTTATCCGGGACGGCTATACCGTTGTTAGTGCGGGGAACACCCGGGAGGCGATGGAGAGTTTCAGTCGCGCCGGAAGAATCGATCTACTCCTGACCGACGTGATGATGCCGGGAATGTCGGGAAAGGAGCTGGCCAGCGAGCTGCAGGAACAGAGGCCCGATCTCAAGGTGATTTTCATGACAGGACAGATGGGGACGGCCGTCGAACGACACGGTCCCCTTGCGCTGGTCGTGCTGGAGAAGCCGTTTACGACAAAGCAGCTGTTGCGATGCATCCACCTCGAGCTTAGGATCTGAAACAGGCAGGCGGTCGGACTGGATCCAAGGGCAGCACCGGGGCCGTCAGCAGCGCCCCTGAATCACTCACTCCAAAGGTTGCACCGGCAGGCTCGTAAATTCCCCTGTTCCCGACCCCAGTTCCAATACCGTAGCCGCAGCCTTCTTCGCATCGTCTACCTCCACTACCAGGATTCCGTTGAAATCATCGGTATCAGTGCTGCAAAAAATTTCGTCGATAAAGAGGGCCAGATGTCCCCCCGGTGGGAAGTTCGGGCGACTCGACTGAGCTACCTGTTGGCCTCCGCGTCTAAGCTTGAAACGCAATGAGATGGCTTCCGATTCCGGGTTGTGAATTCCGACCCCGGTATTGATCACGCCCAGCTTGCGACGTACCGGCGTTATGAATCCTTCCAGGGGCTTGCTTTCATCGACACCCGCGCTACCCACACCCGAGATTCGGAAGCGGATGACTCCCCCCAGATTACGATCGGCTGTTACCACGACGCTTCCGGCCACCAGCTCACCCTGCCCGTCGGTGGAGATGGTGGCGGCACTCAGGGGAGGAATCAAGAAGGGGACGCTGCTAGCTATCTGGAAGCTGAGTGGACCCGTGATGAGATCATTGTCCTCGTCGTCGCCTGTGGTCGTGGTCCCCACGGGCAAGGGAAGGCCTCCGTCATCCAAGAAATCGGCCCTGCCAGAAACTGATTCCACAGCCGAGGCATTGGTTAGAACGACGTCGGTGGTGGTTCCATCGCCGTTTCCAAATTGCGCAAAATACAACCTCTTCTCATGGTTGAAGCCGCCCTGGCCACCGGGTAGCGTGGCTGATCCACCAGCTGTTGACACGGTAATATCCACAGGACCGGGGGGAAGACCGGGGGGAACCGTAACCAGTATGGTCGAGTCGTCCTGCACCGTGATATCGAGGCCCTGGCTCACATCGAAAAAGACCTCTACGTTTCCCGCTGCGAATCCGGTTCCGTTGAGCGTGATGTGGTTGCCAGCGGGAGCGCTTCCAGGTGAGCTGGAGAGGATCGTTGGAGCGGGAGGAATAACGGAAACGTCTGTTGTGTCACAGACCTCCAGCGCCCTGCCGTCATCGGCACAAGGTAGGAAGGTCAGGCTTCCGGCGTCATGGGGGGCTGTGAAGGTTGCGACCGCCGAGGTGGCATTATTGATCGTGATCTCATTCTCCGGTGTTGCTTCTTCCAGAGTCCAGAGGACGGTCAGCGGATCTTGATCCAAGTCCTCCACCGAGCCCTAGAGTGTTGCGGTCTAACCGAACTCCACGGTTTGATTCGGGCCGGCATCGACCTGGGGAGGTTGGTTGGCGGCAGAGGCGGTGCGGGCGAACCAGATGTCGACGAGAATGGAATTGCCGTCGCTGAATACGGTGTTCGGGTCGGTCGCGTCGACCCCCAGGCTGACGCGTGCGACCATGACGCGGGCCACGTTGAGAGGTAGGCTAGCCCACAGAATGATGGTCATTGAGGGACTAGCGCCATTGCAGCCCGTGCAGAGCACCCCCAGCTCCCCCGGGGGGGTGGGGAAGGTTGTCTGAGGATTTTCCGAGTTTACTTCGCTAGAACCAGGCGCCCACTGAGGGGTCACGCGGTCGCCGATTCTGAAGGAGACTGCATTGATGTCTTGCAGCGGGATCGGATTGCCTTGGGTCCCGAGCATGCCATTTGGCAGGCCCCAGCGGCCCCCGGCCGGTACTGGATCGATCAGGCCCTGATCGGTCACCACCTTGATGATGGGGCGGGGTTGGGAGCTAGCGGGAAGACTCAAACCTAAAACTAGCAGAGCAAAAATGGAGCTCTTGAGGCAGAGCCCTGTCAGCTGTAGACGATTCAAGCGGAACACGATAAAGCTTCTTTCAACTGCAATTGATCCACGTCGAGCGTTGATCGGGGGCTGCTTTAAATCTATCTACTCCTGCCAACCCAGACCGAAGCTGCGCCGCTCTCCCGGATCGTAGGCACAGGTGATGACGAAGAGATCCTCTTTGAGGCAGCGCTCTGGGGGGATGTTGAGTTGCACATAGGTAAATCCCCTTGCCACCCAGGTCAAGTATCCGTCGGTCTCAGAGATGGAAACCGGACGACCGTTGAGACGAAGGTCCGTGATCCGGGCCTTGGGATAGGGGATGCGAAGCCGCAGGCCTACTCCATGTTCAATCGGTGCTTCCCGCGATCCGGGAACATTGCCTTTTTCCAGATAGAGATGGGCGTCGAAGTGGCCGGGGGCATCCGGCAGATTCTCGACGGCCTCTGCGATCGACTTGCCTTCCATTGCGGGATGACTGGCGATCTTGGCGGCGAACTTGGGCATCGCCTTCTCCGAAAGCCATTTCTGAGCAGCGACGGTAGAGGTAGCGCAGACGTAGAGCACGAAGCCCTCGGTCTGGGGGTTGTTGAAACCGAGGGTGATCTGGTCCTGTTTGTTCCATAACTCGACGCGGCTGCGCCTGCGCTCTGAGGCATCGCAGCCATAGGCAGTGAGCTGATGGAAGCTGTTCTGCATGATGACCCGGGTGGGGTAGCCAGGATAGTATTCTCCGGGCCAGATCTCCTGACCGAACTGCAGCAGGCGGCGGTGTCTCAGGTAGCTGCTGCGCTCCCAGACATTCTCATTGGCGAAGCCCAGCGTATGATACTTCGCGTATGCATACGTCGCAGCATAGAAAAGAGGTCTTCCCTTCCACAGCTTGGTCCCCAGGTGTTCCATGCTGGGGCCCCAGAAAATCCGCTCCTCGTCTTGCTCCAGCATGTCAGAAGGATAGCCCTCCACCAGGGCTGCCTCGTCCATCTGGCGAGTGATCTCCTGTTTGTAGGAACGAAGCGCCACGTTCGAGTAGGCGGCCGCCGAATCCTCTACGTGGATATAGCCGCGGAACTGCATTCCATTCCCGTGATAGTCCGCGTGTACTTCTGGTTGCAACTCATCCATGAGGGTCTGGACCGCCACCGCTCCCGGTAGTCGAGCAGGGTCCTTGGGACCTTGCTCGGTCCAATCCTTGTAAGGATCCATTCCCACCGAATTTCTCAGGCTGGCCGAGATGTAGCCATCGGGATTGACGACTGGGAAGCACACCACAACCTGCCGTCTGAGCGTCTCCCGAGCCTGGGGCGCACCGGATAAAAGCTTCTGCATCAGGTAAAAAATACCGGTTGCTCCGGATCGCTCTCCGCCACAGTGTTGGGCCGTGATGAGCACGTGCTCCTTGTCCTGTGCTGGGGCATCGGGATCCGTCAGCACAGCCGCGACCAATGGACGTCCCTGCAGGCTCTTTCCCAGATCTCGAAGTTTCAGGAAACGGGGATGCTCTTTCTCCCACTCCTTCAGTCGCTCCATCAATTGTTCGAAAGAAGGGTAGATCGGTGGTCCGTAATCCTTGGTCGGGGTACTTCCGGCACTGATCGTGGTCAAACTGAGGGAAAGGAGAAGAAGAGCCCATCTGTTGGAGTGTTTCATGCTGAATCTTCCTTCGAGTAGAGACTCCAACCAGGGCAGGTTAGCTGGGGCGAAGCAATTGATGGGCCTTCCGGCTGAGATAAAACTTCCTGACGGCAATGATCAGAAGAAAAATGAGGATCAGGGTAAGGATGGGTGCAATCAAGGCCAAAACCGAGGTAGCGACCGCTCCACCCAGCTCGATCGAAGAAACTAGTGGATTTGCGAGGCCACCGGTACTCAGTGTCGACGCCCCGCGCAGGGCGACCGTGGTTGCCTGGACGGTAGCGGCAGCGGCGCCGCCGGCTATCACGGCAATGGCCCAGGTGAGCATGGGGCTTGTGTCTGCGACCATTGACGCCGTCGTTGCCGCTCCCGCCACGATTGCCGCAGGTGTAGCGACGGTATCCATGAAATTATCCACAACGGGCAGGTAGTAGCACAGAATCTCTAGGACTGTGGCAGTCGCCAGGGCAATCAGAGCTGGGTAGCTGGCCACCCAATCGAAAGCTGGAGATAGCTCCAGGTGTCCAGACAGAGCGGCGATGCTGATGATCAGAGGTGGAATAAAGACGCGAAATCCACAGGCTGCGCTGAGCCCTACTCCCAGGATCAAGCTCAGAATTGTTTCCTCGATTAAAGGCATTGCGTCTTCCTATTCGCTCCCTGGTACGTCAGGGGAGGCCAGAGGGAGCTTTACGGCTTACTTTCCGTAAGGATACCATAGGCGCCAGAATGTGCCGCGACGGGGTTCTATCGGTTGCTGGTTGGCAGAGGGACTCTTAGCGGGGGTGCAACCAAGAGGAGCGTGATATGAAACGAATACTGACTCTTGCGGGCCTGTGTCTAGCCTCGCTGTCTTTCGCCTCTGCGGCTTCAGCAATAGATATCGGCTCGCGTCTGGAACTCCTGGTAGACGATTACCTGATCGAGAAGATATCGGGAGGCGCTAGACTTCAGATGCATCACCCGGTTCGACAGAACGTGGCGCTGGTAACGGACCAGGCCTGGGAAGGGAACGCGTGTCATTACCGAACCGTCTTCCAGGACGGAGACAGGTACCGAATGTACTACGGGGCCTATCAGTATGACGTTACGGCTACCGGACAGACGTATTCACACGAAGCCTTTCTCTGTTATGCCGAGAGCCGAGATGGTATCCACTTTGAGAGGCCCAACCTGGGCCTGGTCGAGTTCCAAGGTAGTCGGAACAACAACATCATCCTGACCGAGAAAACGCTCAAGGCAATTGAGGCGGATCCAGGTCATGCGGCGATTTTCAAGGACGGGAATCCCGATTCTCCTGCAGACGCACGATACAAGATGATCATTCGGTCCAACGGCGAAAAGGGACTGTTCGCCCTCAAATCCCCTGACGGCATTCGCTTCACGGAAATGACGGACAAGGTCGTTATTTCCGAGGGGGCCTTCGACTCGCAGAACCTCGCTTTCTGGGACCCTCATCAGGGCCAGTACCGGGCCTACTTTAGAGGATTTAACGAAAAGGTTAGGGACATCTTGACGGCCACCTCGCCGGACTTTCTCAACTGGACCAAACCAGTCTGGTTGGAGTACCCGGGAGCCCCGCGAGAGCATCTTTACACGAATCAGCTGCGGCCCTACTATCGGTCGCCGCACATCCTGATTGGGTTTCCCATGCGCTATACCGACAGGGGACGCACCGAGTCTACCTGGCGCCTCCCGGGAGCAGAGGTACGACAGCATCGGGCGCAGGTGTCCCAGCGCTACGGCACCACCGTGACGGATGCCCTCTTGATGACGGGGAGGGATCGTCTGAGCTTCAAACGTTGGGGTGAAGCCTTCATTCGACCTGGGCCTTCGCGAATCAACAGCTGGGTATATGGAGACAACAGCATTGCCTGGGGGATCGTAGAGACGGTCTCTGATTTACCGGAGTCTCCCCGCGAACTCTCAATCTACGTGGTCGAGGGCTATTGGACAGGCAGCAGCCTGAACGTTCGACGCTATTCACTCCGGATGGATGGATTCGTCTCTCTCCAGGCGCCGCTGAGCGGCGGTGAGATGGTCACGAAGCCCCTACGATTTCAGGGCGGCAAGCTGCTCCTGAACTACTCCAGTTCCGGGGGCGGAGGTTTGTGGGTGGAGCTTCAGGACGAGCAGGGAAGGCCAATCAAGGGCTTTGCCCAGGCGGATGCGGATGAGGTTTTTGGCGACCACATCGAAGGCTCGGTGAGCTGGAAGGGAAACCAGGACGTCAGCTCCCTGGTCGGCAAGTCGGTGCGAATCCGATTCATCCTGAAGGATGCCGATCTTTACTCTTTTCGCTTCGGCGGGAAATCGAAATAGTCTTTCGCATTGAGGAAGCTCGTGTCAGGGTTTCCTCGCTGAGTAGCCAGTGGAAGGTGAGTGACCGTGGAATCGCTTGGAAGCGGGGGATGATCGAGCTGGGTTGGCATGCTATGATTCGCGACAATCTGAGCGACCGTGAGTGCCCAGATTAGTGTCCCGATTGGGGATGGTGAAACCCCTCGCCTTCAGGCGAAGAGAAGGTCCCCGAAGTCCTGCAGGGACGGTAGGGTCATCTTCGAGTGCAGTTGAAAGTGGTAGAGTTGGTCTCTGACGTGGCTTCGGTCTCCAGGCCGCCGTT
>CAUZIZ010000131.1:0-15771 GCA_963579905.1 Acidobacteria bacterium UBA6911
CGACACCCTGCATTGTCCAGGAAACCGCTGATGGAGCCCGAAAAAACGGGGGTTCCCGGATGAGAACTAACTAATCTGAACTTTAGCTTGAGGATTGGGGAAGATTGTGCAGTTGTCCAGCTCTCTCCTCGAAACTTGGCCTCATATCGCTAATGGGTCAAGGCATTCTCGGCTCTGACGGAGTGGGCTAATTCAGACGTTAAGACCTTTTCGACGCTGGTTCTCGCTGGGCAAACTGGGCTACACTTCGCTCTCGGATCGCCGGCAGCTTCCTCTACTCGAAGGAGACATGTGAATAAAGAGATTGCCAAGTCCTATGAACCGCAAGAGGTAGAGCGGAAGTGGTACACCCTTTGGGAAGAGCGCGGCTATTTCCGCGCCGACGAGGAGTCCACGAATCCCTCCTTTTCCATCGCCATGCCTCCTCCCAATGTGACCGGATCTCTCCACATGGGACATGCCCTGAACATGACCTTGCAGGACATTCTCACGCGTTGGGAAAGGATGAAGGGCTCCAACGTGCTCTGGCTTCCCGGAACCGATCATGCTGGGATCGCTACCCAGAACGTGGTCGAACGCCAGTTGGCTGAGCAGGGGAAGAAGCGCACCGACCTGGGAAGAGAGGAGTTTGAACGGGTCGTCTGGGAATGGAAGGAAAAAGCCGAGTCCAACATCCTCTCCCAGATTCGAAAGCTCGGCTGCTCCTGCGATTGGAGTCGCCAGCGCTTCACCCTGGACGAGGGTCTCTCCCGGGCAGTACGGGAAGTCTTCGTCCAGCTCTATGACGATGGTTTGATCTACCGCGGTGAGTACCTGGTCAACTGGTGTCCTCGCTGCCGCACCGCGATATCCGACCTCGAAGTAGAGTTCTCACCCACCCAGGGGAAACTGTGGCATATCCGATATCCCATCAAGGGATCGGACGAATCCCTGGTAGTTGCTACAACACGCCCCGAGACCATGCTGGGTGACACGGCGGTGGCAGTGCACCCCGAGGATAAACGCTACCTCCACCTTCACGGGAAAACCGTTATCCTGCCCTTGATGGACCGCGAGATCTCCGTCATCACCGACAGCTTCGTCGAAATGGAGTTTGGAACCGGGGCCGTTAAGGTCACTCCGGGACATGACCCCAACGACTTCGAAATGGGCCGAAGGCACTCGCTTCCCATCGTCAAGGTCATCGGTGAAGAAGGACAGATGACCGAGGAAGCCGGAGAATTTTCAGGTCTGGATCGTTATCAGGCTCGAAAACAGGTCGTCGCCGCCCTGGAGCACCAGGACCTATTGGCCAAGGTGGAACCCCATCCTCACAACGTCGGTGGATGCCAAAGATGCGGGACAGTGGTCGAGCCGCTGGTCTCGACTCAGTGGTTCGTCAAGGTGAAGCCTCTGGCCGAAGCTGCCATCGAGGCGGTTGAAAAGAAGGAGACCGTATTCGTACCCCAGAACTACGAAAAGATCTTCTTCGAGTGGATGTCCAACATCCATGACTGGTGCATCAGCAGACAACTATGGTGGGGGCATCGTATTCCTGCCTGGCACTGTGAGAGCTGCGGAGAGTTGACGGTATCTCGTGAAGATGTCGAGCTCTGCGATCACTGCCAGGGTAGGGACCTGGTGCAGGAATCGGATGTTCTCGACACCTGGTTCAGCTCGGCTCTGTGGCCTTTCTCCACTCTGGGATGGCCGGATGAAACCAAGGAGCTCAGCACCTACTATCCCACCACCGCTCTCGTTACCGGCTTCGACATCATCTTCTTCTGGGTGGCCCGGATGATGATGATGGGACTTCGCTTCCGAGGAGAAGTCCCTTTTCGGCGAGTCTACATCAACGGTCTGGTTCGCGACGAAAAGGGACACAAGATGTCCAAGTCCAGAGGCAACATCATCGATCCGCTAGAATTGATCGATCAATATGGCAGTGACGCCGTGCGATTCACGGTAGCGGTCTCGGCTGTTCCCGGTACGGATATCCCGTTTTCGATCAGTCGGATGGCAGGTTACCGAGCCTTCTGCAACAAGATCTGGAATGCAGGTCGCTTTCTTCTGCTGAATATTGAGACCCACTCGCCCATAAGCGAAAAAGACGTGGAATCGCTCCGCCAGGAGTCCGAGCTTGCGTTGCAACACCGCTGGATCCTGGGACGACTACAACAGGTCATCGCCGGCACCGACCGCAACCTGGAGAAATTTCTTCTGCACGAGGCCAGCCACGATCTCTACCATTTCTTCTGGCACGAGCTCTGCGATTGGTATATTGAATTGATCAAAGCTGATCTGGGCGGCTCCTCTGCCAAAGCCGAAGGGTCTGTGCTGATCGCCACCTTCGTCTTGGAGACCTCGTTGCGGCTACTCCATCCTTTTATTCCCTTTCTGACGGAGGAAATGTGGCAGCGCCTTCCCCATGAAGGGGAATCGATCATGTTCGCGCCCTATCCCAGGAGTCGAGTTGATTGGATTGATGAAGAGGCGATCAGTCAGATGGAGCAATTTCAGGAATTGGTCACTTCCATCCGGACAGCTCGAGCCGAGAGCAACATCGCACCGAGCAAGAAGCTGCCAGCTCAACTCATCCCTCGAGGGGAGGCCGAGGCCTTCCTCCGATCGCAGCAGCATCAACTCCAGAACCTGTGCCGACTGGACCCGATAGAGTTCTCTCCCGCTCAGAAAGACAAGGGACTTCGCGTCAGTGGAGTGTCGCGACTGGCAGAGTTTTCGCTGGCACTGGACGAAGCCGTGGATCTGGAGGCAAAGCGAGAGCGTATTGGTCGGCAACTACAAAAGCTGACCCAGGACCTGGAGCGCCTCGAAACCAAGCTCGGGAATTCCGCCTTCGTCCAGAAAGCGCCTGCTCATGTCGTTGAAGCAACCCGACTCCGTCGGCATGAGGCCGGGGAGCAGTTGAAGAACCTTCAGGAAACTCTCAATGAACTCTCTCAACCTTGAACCCCTGATCCGATTGGCGCTTCAGGAGGATATCGGAAGCGGGGACATCACCACCGAGGCCATCCTCCAACAGAGCCGTCACAGCGATTCAGTACTCGAGGCCAAGGTGGTGGCAAAGGAGACCTTCACCCTGGCCGGGTGGCCGGTTTTCTTGCAAGTCTTCGAGCTCCTGGGCCCGGTTGAGGGTGAGTCCCAGATCCTTGAAGGAGACTTGGTCCAGCCCGGACTTCTGGGATCGATCCGTGCCCGGCCCTCAGTGTTGTTGCAGGGAGAAAGGCTGGCCCTGAACTTCCTGCAGAGGATGTGTGGAGTGGCCACGCTGACCCGGAAGTGTGTGGACCTCGTGGCTCCGACCAAGGTCAGGATTCTGGACACACGCAAAACGACGCCTCTATGGCGGACCCTGGAAAAGTATTCGGTCCGAATGGGGGGCGGCAACAATCACCGCCTTGGACTCTACGACGGCATTCTGATCAAAGAAAACCATATCATCCTGGCGGGAGGCATCACCCCGGCCCTCGAAGCCTGCCGTAGACGCCTTAATCACCTCCAGAAGATCGAGATCGAAGTCACCTCGCTCGAAGAGCTAGAGGAGGCGCTCGAGGCCGGCGCGGATGCAGTTTTGCTGGACAACATGGAACCGAAAACAGTCGCAGAAGCAGTGGCTTTGGCCCGAGGCCGCTGTCAGCTAGAGGTCTCGGGAGGCGTGCACGAGGGCAACCTGCTCCAGTATGCCCAAGCCGGCGTCGATTTCATTTCCCTGGGAGCCCTGACCCACTCCCACAGGGCCGTCGATATCAGCCTCGAGCTGGGGCAATGACGAAGTTTCAGATCAGTTCCGCCCCCGCTGCGCTGCCCCATTCGAGAAAGAAACTTGGAGTCCCGGCCGTGGCAGCGGTCTCCAGGCCGCTGTGTATCGAGCCAAAGGCTCGAAAAGAAGAATACTTCGGCCTGGAGACCGAACCCACGTCGACCCACCTGAGCCAAATGAAGTTTCAGCTTAGTCCCGCCCCCAGCCGCGCTGGATCATTCAGGAGAAAACTTCCAGGGCGGAGCTGCCAGGTTCGGCCCCTGATCAGGGGCCGAACCCTTCCGGTCACGGCTCTGTCATCTGGCGATTCTTCATGATCGCCTCGCCGTTCGAAGTTGCCATCGAAACCGTTCGCCGCACTTTCCCGGGAACAGAGACGTGCGACGTTCAGACGTTCAGACGTTCAGACGTTTCGACGAATCGTTCAAGTTTCAGACCAAAAACTGGAGTTTGCTTGGCTCTCCCGCTTCCAGTTTGGCACAGTGCTCGTCAAAGTTGAGCATTCGGAAAAGACTTCTTCCTTGACGCATTCCTTCCAGGATAGTTTGCTCTTTGTCCTGTATCTGCTCCGCCAGAGGAATCGTCTGGGAAAAATCTCGCTCGGTGCCTACCACCAGGCCATCATCGTCACCAAATAGAATGTCGCCCGGATTGACGGAAACTCCTCCGCAGTTGATCGTCACCTGAGTTTCAAAGAGACGGTCCGTAGTCCCGGCCGCGCAGTTGACACCCCGTGCATAGTAGGGGACGTCGAGCTCTCTGATGGCTGCCGTATCTCGGCAAAACCCATCGATGACGATTCCGGCCAGCCCTTTGCGTCTGGCCTCGGTGGGAAAGAGTTCTCCTGTTAGAGCCCGCCGACTGTTCTGGGAATCGATCACAATCACTTCCCCCGCCCCGGCATCTCGCAGTGCCTTGATCACGGTGAGGAAGTCCTCATGGCAGCGCACCGTATAGGCTCGACCGACCAACTTCAGGCCCCGTCTAACCGATCCAATCGCTGGATCCACGACCCCAAGTCTTCCCTGCTCCTTGTCCGCATCGCAGACGCAGGCCGTGTCCAGTAATAGCAGTCTCTGCTTCATTTGAGAAAAAACCATGATTCCAATCTCCCCTCTGCTTGCAGTCGAACCGACTCTGATTTCCTGACTATCTCGATGGAGTCCTCTTCTTACTCCGGGCGGACTCCGCTACCCTAATCATGCCAATGTCTATCCGAGGCTGCCCGACCCGCCGCACTGCACTCTTCCTGATTTACTCCCTGTTCCTGCTGTCGTGCGGCGCAGGAGACAGTGTCCCCCAGGGCAAGAAGCCCGACCCGATCATTCCCGACGTGAGTCTTTATGGGAAGAGCGGCAATCGAATTGCCCGAGATCTTCTGGCAAGATCGCTGGAGTTGGGAACTTCCTTCCTGCTTCACAACCAGAAAGAGTCGGGAAACTTTCAGTACGAATACAACTTCGTGAAGCGCCGCTAATAACCCCAGTGACAGTCAGGTTCGCCAGACCGGTGCCCTCTGGGGACTCTCGCTGCTGCATCAGAATAGGCTCAGTGAAGCCACCTCGGATGCTCTCGTCAAGGGTTTCGAATTCTTCATCGAGCATTCCAAGGAAACGAGCGAGTGATCTCTCTATATCGTCTATCCCAGAGACAGAGTGGGCAGGACCGGAACGGTGGCCTTGATGGCGCTGGCTCTGATAGATTTTCTGCGCTCGGAGGACTCGTTTGAGGAATACCCAGAATACGAAGCCGCACTCGTGAAGTACCTCGATTTTCTGATGTCACTGCGGTTATCCAACGGCCAATTCTACAAGAGTTACGAGTACGAGAGCGGGACAGGGGGAGGTAACCCCTCACCCTACTTCGACGGAGAGATACTGCTGGCCCTTGTGAAAGCACGAAACCACCTCGATCTCCGGCATGGGACGGATTGCTGCTGGAGTCGGCCGAACAGATGCACCGAGTTCACGTCGACCAGGCACGGCGTCAGGATCCCGACAGCAATGCTACCAAGGGTTTCTACCAATGGGGATCCATGGCGTACTTCGAGATCTACCAGAGCGATCTTCCTGCCAAGAAAGAAGAATATGCCGACTGGGTTATCGATCTCGCCTATTGGATGATCGATGAGCACCGCACCCTCACGCGCCGTCGCAACACCGCATATGCCTATGAAGGACTGATCTGCGCCTGGGAGCTTGCGCGGCTGACCGGAAACGCGGAGGCGCTCCAGAAGATCGGAGATGTAATCAACGATGTTCTCTACAAGCTGACCAGTTGGCAGGTTGGGAGCCCCAATCAGAACGCCTCCCTGCTTGGAAATCGCAGCAACGACCCCAAGGCCATCGGCGGGGTCATGAACCATCGCAAGGAAGCGCCCTTACGGATAGACGTTTTCCAGCACCAGATGCACGCAGTCATCCTGGCTATGCGAAACGTCTATAAATAAGGTTCCAAGTCCTAAATAGCTGCTATTCCAGCTCCCTGCGATAGATTCTTAAGTCGAAGCGTTCCTCGCCGACACGGAAGTGATCGAGCAGGGTCGCAACGGGACAGAGCCCGACTTGCTCTGCCAGTTCCATCTTCTCGCGATCGAAAGAAGCGAAGTAGGCCAGGACGGTAGTTATCCCTCCACGGACCGCCTCTTCCAGCACCTTTCGAACCAGCTCCTTCCCTAGCCCCAGATGGTTGGGCCGGATCAGAAAATCTAGGTATCCGATATGGGCTTCACATTCACCTTCCTGGGGAAGCACAGCGGCCACACCCACCAGGCGGTTCCCAGGGCACTCCTGTATGTAGAGAGAGCCGGAGCGATCCGCTCGCAGCATCAGAGATGGAAAAATCGAGAAGTATCGGCTCGTTACCAGGGTCGGGTGAGAGAAAAGCCTCTCCTGATGATCCTGGATGAGCCAGGGATGAGGGGCGGCATAGAGGGCCGCGACTCGAGATGCATCTCCCCATTCTGCACGACGGACCACTGGCCTCCCGGAGGCGGCGAAAAGATGCTGGTCGAATTTCTTCACCTCAGCGCCTCCGCTGAGGCGACGCATTACGTGGCCGTTGTAATCGCGAAACCCGTATTTCTCGTAGAGATGATGAGCGATGGGGTTCGCCGTCCCCAGCTGCATGCAGAGACCGCCGCGCCGGTCAAACCACTGAACCGCGAACTCGGTCAGGCAACTGCTGATTCCCTTGCCCCTTTGCTCGGGCTTGGTAAAGACCCAGCCCAGGCTCCCCAGCTCGGTCTGGTCTCGAGCCACCTGGCAACCGACATCGCCCACGATCTCACCCTCGATCCGTCCCAGGAAGAACGGGTCCAGACTCGTTTCGCAAAAGTCACCACGCAAACACCCTTTCAAATAGAGGGATTCAGCTAGGGAAGTCCACGAGTTCAGATCCTCCACCTGGATGACGAAGTTGGTAATCTCCTCAACTACTCCCGGAGCTTCCTGTTCAGCGGGCTCGAAATATTCTACCGAGAGCGTTTCCCCGCCTGGCAATATGCGCTCGCCTAGCTTCTTCATGGTGTGCACACCGTTACTTCACGACCAATATAATGTCGGACAAACTGGAGACACTCGTCTGCAAATACTAATCAGATGCCCGGCATGAGTAAACGCGGAGGTGCAATGAGCTTCAAAAAGGTGGGACTGATCAGCCCGGGAGATATGGGACACAGAGTAGCGATGGTTCTCAGGGATCACGGACTGGAGGTCCTGACCTGCCTGGAGGGACGCAGTCCCCGGACTCGTGCACTGGCGCAGTTGGCCGGAGTGCATTCGATCGACAGCTATGAGGAACTGGTCCGACAAGTCGATCTAATCCTCTCCATTCTGGTTCCTTCCGAGGCCGAGGGCGCTGCCGCAACCGTTTGTCGGGCACTCCAGGGCACTGGTGCCCGTATTCTCTATGTAGACTGCAATGCCGTTGCTCCTTCAACCGCCTGTAGAATGGCGCAGTTGGTGCAAGAAGCCGGCAGCCGCTTCGTCGACGGGGGAATCATCGGTCCTCCACCACTCCGGGACGGCACAACCCGGTTCTATATCTCGGGTCCGGACGCCGCCGAGGTAGAGAGACTGTCCTCCTATGGTCTGGATGTTCGTGTTCTGGGGACCGAGGTTGGGCAGGCCTCGGGTTTCAAGATGACATACGCGGGCCTCAGCAAAGGATTTGCGGCTCTGGCAATCGGAGTCCTGGTCGCTGCCCGGCGGCTTGATCTCTATGAGCCCCTGATAAAAGAACTTCGCCTGAGTCAGCCAGAGCGGCTCGCCCGGATGGAGAAATCTCTACCGCAGGTTCCACCCAAAGCGCGTCGCTGGGTAGGCGAGATGGAAGAGATCGCGCGCACATTTCAGGAGCAGGGTCTCACGCCCTCTATCCACCAGGGTGCAGCCGAGATGTTCCGCTTCCTGAGCAAGAGCCCGTTGGCGGAGGAGACTCCAGAAACATTGGACTCTGAACGCACACTGGAGCAGGTCATTAAAGATCTGGGTGCTCTAAGCTGAAACTTGAACGATTCTCTGAACGTCTGAACGTCTGAACGTCTGAACGTCGCACGTCTCTAGTCTCCAGACGGTGCCGCAGACGGGTGAACTACGAGTATTACCAAGTCAGGTCCGGCAGAGCCGTGAACGACTTGAGTCGTTAGCAAGATCAGCCCAGGTTCCGAGGAGAGAGCCGGGCAACTCTTCCCCACGCAGTGACGCACAATCTCCCCAGTAGCCGGAAGTTTCTTTCTCGAATGGGGCAGCGTAGCGGGGGCGGCACTAAGCTGAAACTTCCACCACGAGGAAGCGAAGCAACCTTCGCCAGGTGACAGAGCCGTGACCGTCAGGGGAGCGGGGCCCGACAGGGACCATACCCCCAGGCGCTTCCTTGAAGCACAGGATCCCACTCCCTCACGGTCATGGCTCTGTCAGCGCTGCTAGCGATGATCATCGCAGAGGCAATCCAAGTTTCTTTGTAAATGATCCAGCTCAGACTGAGGGCTAAACTGATCTCCAGCACAGAAGCTACTGGTAGCGGATGTTTCCATCCGGTTCCACCACCAGGGGACGTCTCCAGGACTTGAGGGGATTGCCGCCAAATGCCTTCTCATTCAGCTCGATTCCAAGCCCTGGCTCTTGAGGAAGCTGAAGGTAGCCGTCTACCAGCTTGAGAGGCTCCAGAATCAGGTCCCGCATGGGACCTTCGCTGTCGACACGGTATTCCAGAATGATGAAGTTGGGGGTGGAGGCGGCGAAGTGGGTTGAGACGGCCGTGGAGACCGGGCCTAGTGGACTGTGAGGAGCGATCGTCAGATAGTGAGCCTCCGCCATGGCGGCAATCTTTTTGGTCTCCATCAATCCCCCGCAGAGCAAAAGATCTGGCTGCAGGATGTCGGCCGCTCCAGCGGCGATCACATCACGAAATTCGTACTTGGTATAGAGCATCTCGCCGGTGGCAATGGGGATGCCAATCTTCTGGCGCAGTTCTCCCATCGCCTCGATATTCTCAGGTCTCAGGGGCTCCTCGAAGAAAAAGGGCTGGAAGGGCTCGACCACGGCAGCCATCTGTAATGCTCGGACCGGCTCGAAGATGCGCGCGTGAGGATCAAGCCCGATATCCACATCCTCTCCCACAGCCTTACGCACGGCTTCCATCCGCTTGGCCGTGTCGCGAAGCACCCGGTTCCAGGGAAGCTTCTCGGCACCAGGCGGCTGAGGAGCCATCTTGACGGCCGTGAAGCCTTCGCTCTGGGCCGCCCGTCTGGCGTCGTCAGCGACTGCCTGAGGGCTATCCCCACTAATGCCTCGATACACTCGCACCTTATCGCGACAGCGTCCTCCAATCAGCTCATAGACCGGCACACCCAACTTCTTCCCCTTGACGTCCCAGCAAGCGATCTCGATGGCGCTGATGGCCGCATTCACGATGGATCCGCCGGGGAACCTGGAACCGTTGTACATGAGCCCCCAGATGTGCTCGATTCGAGTGGGGTCCTGACCGATCAGCCAATTCTTGAAATACAGGACCGTTTCCTCGACTGCCTTATCGGGCCCCACCCGATAGGCCTCGCCGATACCGTGGAGGTGTTCATCGGTCAACAGCTTGACGAAAATGTGGTTTCCGTCACCCAGATTCACACCAAAAGTCTGTATGTCGATAATCTTCATGATCCAGTAACCTCTTCAATTCCTAACCTGGCAATTCAACTGTGCTGCCACTCGGCGTCATGCTCAAGGGACTTGGTGCAATCGATGAACAGCCATGTCAGAGCGCTGATGAGATACATACCCGCTACCGCAAGAAATAACGGATTGTAGTTGGTGACCGACTGTGTCACCCCATCGATGACCTGCTCCGAGGTATTGTAGTCCAAGATCATCCCGAACATAACCGGCGACAGAATTCCACCAATGCTTCCGGTCGTATTGATAATTCCAAATACGGTGGCGGAGTATCTTCCTCCCAGGTCGGTACAGGTACCCCATACCGTTGGCTGGCTCCAATCGGTGAAGAACTTGACCACGAATAGGGAGAGTCCTGCGGCCACAGCACTCTCCTGCTGGATGGTCACCAGCATCAGAATGCAGGCCAGGAACTTGCCCAGGAAGCCGACGGTACTGCGCCCCCAGCGACGACTTCCCGTACGCTGGATCATCCAATCGTTGCAGTAGCCGCCCACCATTCCGCCGATGGCACCACCCCAGAGGGGCAGGCTGACCAGAAGCCCTGCCTTGACCATTTCGATGCCTTTGGCATTCAGAAAATAGTCTCCCATGAAGGAGCCATAGATCCCATCCGCACCCGCACTCGTGATTTGCTGAAGAACAAAAAAGCGCATGACGGGACTTTTCAGTACCCGGCGCCAGGGTAGGATAGATGACGCATCTTCGGCAGCAGGACGGGGATCCAAATTGATGAGATCCCGCTCCGCCTGGTTCGTCCGTAGATCAGTATCGGGTGAGTTTCTAAAGAGAAGAAGAAAGGCAATTCCAAAGGCGATCCCAAGTGCACCCAACACCATCAGAGCCACCTGCCAGGAAAGTCCAAAGTACCCGATCAGGATCGATCCGAAAAGGATCGGCGAGAGAGCTCCTCCACCCCGCCCGAAAAAAGTTGCCACCCACCCCTGGACGATAGTGCGCCTGGATCGGGGAAACCAGACCTGAGTGACCTTGGCCAGGTTGGGATAACACCCGGCGCCTGGGTCGCACCGAAGAGCAGGCGGACGCCGGCCAGTGAATAGAACCCAACCGCCGCTGCCTGGGAGGGGAGTGCGAGCGACCAAAGCAGAATGATGGTCCCCAGGAAGAAATGGGGGCCGACCAGGTCGCTTAAGATACCGCTGGGAATCTGTAGAAATCCGTAGCTGGGACTGAACAACGAAAAGAGCGTCCCCAGCTCAGTCTTGCTAAAACCGTGTGTCTTCTCCAGTTCGGGCCCAATGAAGTTCCAGGTGTAGCGGTGAAGATACAAGATCCAGGATGAACCACAGGCGAGAGAGAATACCAACCAACGGACTCGGGTAGGACGCTCTTGCACCCCCGGTCCAGATCCTGAAGAATCCACTTGGGTCCCTGGAGTCATAAGTCAAAAGTGTGGCGGATGTCGTACAGTATGCCTATGTTCAGATATTTCGACCACCTGGAGACCGTGACCTCTACCAACGAACATCTCAAGGCCTTCGTGGCCGACGGGGTCCCGCGGATTACAATGGCAGACGAACAGACTGCCGGCAAGGGAAGGTACGGGCACAGTTGGTATTCGGAGAAGGGGAAGGGTCTGTATGTCTCCTTCCTAGCCTACCCAACCTGGAACGCAGCGAGAGCTCCCTTCTTGACCATGATCGCGGCATTGGCCCTGATCCGGGCTCTCGAGGCACAGGGTGGAAGCAGGCTCAGTCCGAAGATCAAATCGCCCAACGACATTCTAATCAATCAGCGGAAGGTGGCCGGCATCCTCACCGAATTGAGCACCCAGAGCGAACGCATCCGCTGGAGCATCATCGGAATTGGTCTCAACCTCTACCAGAAAGACTTCCCCGAAGAGTTGGCTTCAAAAGCCACTTCCCTGCTGATGGAGGGGATGACGACTACCGATCCTCTTTCCTTATGCCAGGACATATCAAGACACTTGGAAAGCGGCTTTCGGCTCTTGGACGAAGGTCAGTGGAAGACGGTGCGCCAGGAGTTTCAGACCTACCTCCAAGAGTCGCCATTGGGATACGCGATCGAGGAGCTCCCGGAGGGAAAAAATGGATCTGTTTAGAAGCAAGGAGTCTCCTGGGTATTTCGGGCGGCTGAAGCAGGCGCTGCAGACAACCCGGTCAGAGCTGACCCAGAAGATCGACCGTTTGCTCGGATCGGAAAAGTCTCCGATTACCGAGGAACAGTTCGAAGAAATGGAACACGCGTTGATTGCCGCCGACATCGGAGTGCAGACGGCGATGGAACTGATCGAGAGAGTCAGAGAGAGCACACATCGTAGCAGATCGCTCACATCGCTTGAGGTCAGGAACCTGATCACGGAAGAACTCAGGGCTCTTTTCTTGGAGGGTGCGGTCTGGGAGGAACGGTTTTCGTCTCAGCGACCTCATGTGACCTTCGTTGTAGGGGTCAATGGAGTCGGAAAAACCACGACCATAGGCAAGCTGGTCCACCGCTACAAGCAGTTGGAGAAGGACGTCCTAATCTGTGCCTCGGACACCTTTCGTGCGGCGGCAATCGAGCAGCTGACCATCTGGTCCCAGCGAACTCAGTCAGAAATCGTGATGCAGAAACCGGGCACAGATCCGGCAGCCGTCCTGTTCGATGCTATTGCGGCCGGGAAAGCCAGAGACAAGGATGTCGTGATCGTCGACACGGCGGGACGAATGCATACCAAGCGGAATCTGATGGAAGAGCTAAAGAAGATGTCCCGAATAGCGGGGCGAGAATTGCCAGGGGCGCCCCACGACGTCTACCTGGTCCTGGATGCGACCACGGGACAAAATGCCCTGAGTCAGGCCCGCCAGTTTGTCGAATCCGTGGGAGTGACCGGAATCATTGTGACGAAGTTGGACGGTACCGCCAAGGGAGGAATCGTCGCAGGAATCGTCAAGGAACTCAAAGTCCCCATCAGCTACATCGGCACGGGTGAACAGATCGAAGATCTGCTCCCGTTCGAGCCAGAGGCTTTTGTCGAGTCCTTGTTTGGGGAATGAGGGGCGGGGAGACGAATTCCAAGATACAAGACACAAACAAATGCCAAATGCCAAATTCCAAGCAGCAATTCTAGGCGGGTCCTGAGATCGGAGCGGGTTGGTGCCTCGATGGCTACCTGGCACTACACGCCTGGCTTCGCCGAGGATCTCTGTGCTATTGAGGAAAGGATCTTCACGAGTTCGCTCGCCTCTTGGACCAGGCACTCGCCTTCGGTACGATTCTCTAAGAGGTGCGTTTCGGAGATCAGCTTTAGCCAATAAGCGCTCTCCTTTGCTTCTTTGCGACTCACCTTGATTCGCATCAGAAAGTCTTTTTTTTACCCAAGACGTCGTTTGCTTCTCGATAATTCGCACCGACGGAACCGGAGGCCCTAATAAGCTGTCTGCTGTCTTTCTCATTCGCAATTGTCGTTGGAAGAGTCCGGACGAACTTCCTGACGCGCTTCGCGAAATGAAAGGTTCTCTCTTCTAGATCATAAACAGCCACAGATTCCTCTAACCTGTTAACGGAGCTTCTGGGAATTTTGCGATTGAACTACAGAGAAAAAGTGAACTCGAGAAGTGAGGGAATCAGGCGCTTGGATTTTGAGATTTGAGGTTTGTTTGTATCTTGTATCTTGCTCCCAACCCTCACTCCCAGTAGTAACGCCTCTCGGGAGCCTTGGCCAGCATCATTATCAGGACGATCCCGGCGAGAAAGCCTCTTATGTGGGCCCACCAGGCGATTCCCCCTGCAGTCTCGGAGGCGACTGCCACCGATGCGGTTCCGTTCAGGAGCTGAACTAGAAACCAGAACCCCAGAACCAGGACCGCTGGCAGCTCAACCACCGGCCATATCAGGAAGAGTGGAACCAGCGTTAGGACTCGGGCAAAAGGATAGCGGATCAGGTAGGCTCCAAGCACCCCCGCCACCGCTCCGCTAGCGCCCACGCTGGGGACGGAGCTTCCCAGGTTGAAGAGAATGTGGGACAGCGAGGCCAGGGCACCACAGAGTAGATAGAAGATGAGAAAACGAAGGTGCCCGATGCGGTCCTCGACGTTGTCACCGAAAATCCAGAGATACCACATATTTCCAATCAGGTGAAACCAACCTCCGTGAAGAAACATTCCGGATAGTGAGGAGGCGACGAAGACACCTGCATTTTCGACTGGACCCTGTCCCGTCATGCTTAGCCGGGTGGGCGTGACCCCGGAAGTATCAATCAGCGCTCTCAGGTCTTCGGGCGAAAGGGATAGCTCGTAGAGAAACGTGACCGCATTGGCCAGAATCAGGCCTGCAGTGACGAAGGAGTATCGACGAGAGGGGATGTTGTCTCTAAAAGGGATCATCGCATTCAGGGGCCGGGGGGATAGAGCGCTCGGTAAGGTCGCGCTCATTGCCCAGCAGTTGCCAACCCCTCCGGGCCGAGCGAGTCAGAAGCTTTCCGGTCAACTTACTGCGGGCTTGGGGGGCCTGGCGATTCTCCTCATCGCCGCACCTATACCAGAGCCAAGCTCGATCTTGGATCCCAACTCCAACAGACAGATCTCGAGAGCGGATAAGACCGAAAGAACATCGATGAGATCGAAGTAGCCGAGATGGCCAATGCGTAGGATCTTCCCCTTGAGATCTCCCTGACCCCCGGCCACGATGATCCCAAATCGCTCCTGAAGCTTCTGGATGATCGCAGCAGCTGAGATACTGGACGGTGGATAGAAAGCTGTCACGGCAGGAGCAGGCACTGAAGACACCAGCGAAAAACCCATGGCCAAAACACCCTCACGGGTGCACTGCGCCATGAGTTCTACCTCGTCCATCACTCGATCCAGTCCCTGATTCAGAATCTCGCGCAGGGCCTCGTTGAGCGCTATCACAAGAGACACCGCTGGGGTCAGGGCCGTCTGGCCTCCTCGCTGTGCCTCGACCTCTTTTAGCAAATCGAAGTAGTAGCGCGGCGTAGAGTTACTCTTGATGGTGGTAATGGCCCTCTCGCTGAGCGAAAGGAAGGCGAGACCTGGAGGGATGGCGAAGGCTTTCTGGGATCCGCCGATTACCACATCCAATCCCCAAGCATCGGTCTCGAGTGGCTGGCTTCCGACACAAGTGATCGCGTCGACCACGATCAAAACCTCGGGAAACGAGATCCGAATCATCTCACCGATGGCCTCCAGATCATGTGCCGTTCCGGTTGAGGTCTCACAACCCTGGATAAGGAGAGCCCGGGTATCCGGGCTCTGCTCGATCGTCTGGCGGATCTCCTCTGCCGAGGCCGCTTCCCCGTAGTTCTTGGTGATGGCACGACAGGGGATGCGGAAGGCCGAACAGATCTCGAGCCAGCGCTCCCCGAACTTTCCTGCCGACACGGCCAGAGCAGGGGTCTCTGGGGAAAGGAGGTTGCCTACTGCAGCCTCCATCGCTCCGGTACCGGATGCGGTCAGAATAACGATATCGTTGTTTGTCTTGAAGACCTTCTTGAGACCTTCCCTTGCCTCTAACAGAATTGCCCGGAATTCCGGTTTGCGATGATGGGGCATGGGGCGGATCATCGCCAGCTGCGCCTCCGGCATCACTGGCGTCGGTCCGGGCGTAAAGATCCGTGTCCGGCGCATCTGGAAATGATATCACGGGCGAGCCCGCCGACAGACTCGGTCTGGCCATCGATGAATGGAATGGTAAAGAACTGGAAACCCGAGGATGAGGAGCCGACGCGCCTAGCTTAGCTATAGCTAGCGAGCGACCTCTAAGGAAGCGTAGATGAATAAAGGTAGCATGTGACCATTGAGGGGAGCTAGGTTCTATCACATAGTTCCATTCGCCATGGAAGGGGTTGGGCCGCATCTTGAT
>CAUZIZ010000132.1:0-15492 GCA_963579905.1 Acidobacteria bacterium UBA6911
GATGGGGTGTTGCAGGTAGTCCCAGGGAACACGGGAGGGCGATGGAGAATCCCGGCGGGGAAGTCCGGCAGCTACGACAATCCGATCATCCTGGAAGAGGTCGACGCGATCTCGTTTCGGATCGGGGACCGGATCAATCCGGACTGGTATCCCGGCTCCAGTGAGGTCAATAGAGTCAATCCCCAGACGACCTTTCCGGTCGTATACCCGCAGGCCCTGGGGGTCTTCTGCGTCGGCGTAACGGCCCCAAGCCCTCGATGACAGTGCGCAGCTGGAAAGTGCTGCCGCGCAACCTGCGTCTGCCGCTGGTGGCGCGCGTGAGCCTGGGCGTCGATGCCACCGACGCCGGAGCGATCTTCACGGACTTCAATTTTGTTTTGACCGAGATCTGGTTCAAGCGCGGTGGCGTGGTGGAGAATCAACCGCCCCAGATCAGTGTCTCGGACAATCAGACCGTGGCTCCGGGCAAGACGGTCTGCCTCAGCGCCACGGTAATCGATCCCAACCAGGACCCGACCACCGTGACCTGGAGCCAGTTGGCCACCTCGACGACCCCTTCGGTGCGTCTCAATGGCGCCTCCAGTACGCGGGCCTCTTTCGTGGCCCCCAATCAAAAGACAACGCTGCAGTTTCAATGCTGTGCCACGGATCAGAAGTCCTCGCCCGTCTGTGCTCGAACGACGGTCTATGTCCGGGAGGTCGATCAAGAAATTCCTCCCCCCGATGACAACTCCATACCCGAGGTAGTGTGCGATCAAGAGGGCAACCAACCGGCCATCGTGCAAGGCCCCTCGGATCGGACCGTCGAGGGAGGCGATCGGGTGCGTTTGACCGGCAGTGGATACGATCTGGATCGCTCCACCAGTGGGCAGGGATTTACCGGCGTGGGCTTCTCCCGGACGGTCCTGGATGGCGGAGGCGTCCTAACGACCTCGCGTCTGACCGTGACCCACGGAGATGGCAGTTCGACGGCCAGTTTTACGGCACCGACCTTTAGCAAGAATACGACCCTGGTACTACGTTTTTCCGCCTTCGATCCCCTCGGCTGTGGCGCCCACGATCAGGTGCGGATCTTCGTGAGGTCCTCCAATAACAAGCCCGGAGCCAATGCCGGTCGCGATCAAGAGGTCATGGAAACCGAGCAGGTGACGCTGTACGGAAGCGGCACGGATCCGGACGGAGATCGACTGACCTATCGCTGGTCCCAACTCTCCGGTCCTTCCGTGGAGTTGTTGCAAGGCGCCGGGGGACAGAATCACTTCGTCGCCCCTCGGGTCCAACAGAGGACCGAGCTGGAGTTTCGTCTGGTGGTGGACGACGGAAATGGAGGCGAAGACAGCGATGAGGTCCAGATCACGGTAAAGGACAATCGTCCCCCCGAGTTGGATCGACTCCTGCCCCAGACGGTGGACCCAGGCGAGACGGTGACGTTGGTCGTCTCCGCCCAGGATCCGGAAGGGGATGCGCTCAGCTATGCCTGGAGCCAACGACAGGGTCCTCGCGTTGCACTGTTGCACAGCGAAGGCCCGCGCGTGTCCTTTACCGCTCCCGAGGACGGACAGGACGCCGAGTTGGTCTTTGAGGTCATCGTCACCGATACCTACGAGGGTCAGGACGAGGGCGACGACAAGGTCACGGTCGAAGGCAACGAACCCCCGGTGCTAGAACCGCTGTCGGATCAGGAGGTGGACTCGGGCGAGACGGTGAAGCTGCAGGCAACCGCCTACGATCCGGACGGCGATGAGTTGACCTATGCCTGGCAACAGGACTCGGGTCCGAGGGTGCCCCTGAATCCCAGCGATCAGTCTGAGCTGAGCTTCAAGGCGCCGACGGTCCAGGACAAGACAGAATTGGTTTTGATGCTCAGCGTCAGTGACGCCCACAGCACGGTCAGCCGCCGCGCGGTGATCCAGGTCAAGCCGATGCTGCGCAACAGCATCGTGCTGCCCAGCGGAGCCGACACCCAGCACAGCCAGTTCGACGGGATCTACGTCGGAGTGGCCATCGTCAACCTCAGTCCGGGAGACAACCAGGTCTAGGGTCGGGATTCGGACGGCAACGAGCAGCTCAATCAACAGCTGCAGCGGCCGCTGGCCGGGCAGGGACAGGATGCCTTTCTGACCGACGAGCTAACGGGGGCCAATGGGGAGCTGAGCTCCTTGGTGGCGCAAGGCGATCAGGGACCGATTCAAGGGTTCTCCATGTTGGGCGACTACGAGGGTAGGCATTTGGACGGTGTCGGCGGGGCCTTGGTGGCCGCCACGACGCTGTTTTTTTATTCAACGACGCCAACGAGCCGGATCCGTCTGTGCTGCTGCGCTTGTGCGCGACCGACGGCACGCTGCTGCAAGAGGCTTCCCGTCGCGATTGCGGCCCAGGGTTCGATCGTCGGCACGTTGTCGAATCTGTTTGGATCCTCAGTGGAGATTGACGAAGGCTATGTCCAGGTCCAGAGTACACTGCCCCTGCGAGGCTTTGATTTCTTGGCCGGATCGTACGATTTTTCCTCGATGACGGCCCAGGTCGGAGTCCAGACCCGTCAGTTGGTGGTGCCCCGCTTATTCGTGGACAACCACGGAGGGGATACGGAGATCCGGTTGCTCAACGTGGGAGACACCGAAGCCCTGGTCCAGATCCAGGCCCGGGACGATCGCTCCTAGCAACTGGGCACCGCACAGGTGACGATTGCGCCCAAGGAGTTGTTCGTAGGCTCCGCCCGGCAGCTGTTGGGATTGGATCCGACTGGATTGATCGATCAGCAGGCCATCACGGGCCATCTGAAGCTGGCCACGACGGCGGGCAAGCTGGGACCGTTTCAACGCGCGGCGACCCTGGTCGGGGTCACCTCCTTTATCGGCAACAACGGAAGCTTTCGCTCGACCCTACCGATGATTCAAGCTGGCCAGAAGGAAACCCTGCTGCTGCAAGTAGCCCAGTCTGCGGCGCTGCGGATGTTCACCGGCATTGCCATTCTCAACTGTCAGGAGCGGGCCGCCGAAGTGCGGGTCCAGGCTTTCTCGGAGGCCGGAGAGCTGACGGCCGAGCGCACCGTGCTCCTGGAGCCCGGACATCGGTTGGTCGATGTCCGGGACGGCCCCTCCCTCTTTGGACTCGGCTTTGAGCAGGTCAAGGGCCATCTCAGGATCGTCAGTGAGGACCCGGTCCTGGTTTTTTCCCTGTTCGGGGACTTCGACTACCAATTCCTGTCCGCCATAGAAGGTCAGGCCCCCATTCAGTCGCTTCCAGCTGCTTCAAACAGGGGACGGCTGCGGGATTCCTGCTCCATGCCCAGCGGCCCCCGCTCCGTCCCCTTCAACCTGCGCCCTGAAAACCTGGCTCCCGTTGGGCTGATCGACTCCATCAAGCAGGCACGCGGCCTGACAGTTTTGCTTCTGCCGATTCGATCAGTTCCAACAAGCCCGTCCGACGGGTGGCACTCACCGTGATACCGCCGATGCGGCGTCTTTGGGCGGCGACCTCCCCCGCTGCCAGCAAGTCAGTCTTGTTCAGCACTTTGAGCACCGGCACATGCCGCACGCCAAGCTCCTCGAGGACCTTCTGAACCGCCTCGATTTTTGCGTCTAGGTCTGCGTCGGCAGAATCGATCACGTGCAGCAGCAGATCCACATCGACTAACTCCTCCAGCGTGGCACGAAAGGCGGTCACCAACTCCCGGGGAAGATCCGCGATGAATCCCACTGTGTCGGTGATGATGACCTCGCCTTCGCGAGGAAAACGGAGACGGCGGCTGGTAGGGTCGAGGGTCATGAATAGCTTGTCGTCCGCATCCACTCTGCTTTCGGTGAGCGCATTCAGAAGCGTGCTCTTGCCGGCGTTGGTATAGCCCACGATCGAAAGTACGGGGATCCCATCCCGACGCCGTCTTCGACGTCGAACGTCGCGCTGCCTGGACAGCTTTTCGACGCGCTTCTCCAGCAACCGGATGCGATCGCGAATCCGCCTGCGGCCTACCTCCATTACCGTCTCTCCAGGTCCTCGTCCGCCGATGCCGCCCGTGAGCCGGGAGAGCCCTTCGTCCTTCTCTGTCAACCGCGGCAGGGAGTAACGGAGCTGAGCCAGCTCTACCTGGAGCTTGCCATCTGCACTACGCGCCCTCTGGGCGAAGATGTCGAGGATTAGCTGAGTTCGATCAATCGCCTTCAGGCCGGTGGCATCCTCGAAGGCGCGGGCCTGCGCTGGTTTCAAATTGATGTCAAAGATCGCGACGCTGGCGTTTCGGCGCATCGCTTCCAGTACCAGTTCCTCCAGCTTGCCCTTTCCCACAACTGTCTTGGGATGGACTCTGAAGCGGGGCTGGCGGATGGTTGCTGCAATGAGGACTCCGGCAGATCGTACGAGCTCGACCGTCTCCTCAAAATGACTGTCCTCAGGCCGAATTCCGACCACCAGTGCCCGCTCGACCCCTTCGGGTCCGGACGCCCGTTCCGCCACCCGTGCAAACTCTTCCTCTAGCGCCTGGATGGTTGCGTTGAAGTTGAGATCGAGATCGTGGACCGTGCGCGCGGCAACCTTCAGTAGCGGCTCTTCGGATGACTGTCCCTCCGCGGAGGCAGCTAGCGCAGCCGGGTCTAGGTAGGCCGCCTCGCAGCGTCCCGGCCCTCCGTCGTCCCCCACCTCCACCATGGCTACCAGGTCAAGGCGAAGTAGGATGAGGTCATTGAGATCGTCGTGGCTAAGAGGCTCACCCTTCAGGTGGGTATGAACCAGCCGCAGGCCGCGGAATCTTCCGGTGCCCCCTCGCAGGCGACCGATCTCGGGAAGCAGCAAGCCTGAGGCATCCCCGACTATGACGTTTCGTACGGTGCCATCTCGCCCGATCAACACGCCCACCTGGCGCCGGAGTTCGGCCGAGATGCTGGTCAGATGCCCGGCTAGCTCAGGGGAAATTACCTGGTGGGGAGGAACGCGCCGTCGGTAGGTCCGTTCCAGAGCTCGGCGTTGAGAAGCTTGGATCCCCTGGAGGTTGCCACTGATCGGGTGTCTGGAGATGGGTTTCCTTCCGTGATCGGTCTATTTTGCGGGGAGGGAAAGGGCATAACGGGCGTCGCGATCAACCCAACCCCGAAGACTCTGGTCCGACTCTAAACCCTCGGAAGCGACATAGACAAGCCCCTTCAGCGGCCGACCTATGAAATCCATCTCCCTGGCGCAGGGCTGTCCAAGCGCCTCTTGGTAGGCATCTGGCCCCACTCTCACCATCAGCTCGTCCCGGACTACGCCACAGCACATGTGGCCGTTGAGAAGGAAGGTCAGCCCCCCCGAACATGCGGCGCTCGGTGACACCGGAGTAGCTCTTGAACGTTTCCCGCAAACGCTCCGCAACAGTTTCGTTGTAGGTCATTGCTCCCTGCCTCTGATTTTCGGTCAGCTCCTCTGGGGTACGAGGATTATAGCCCAACGATTGCCTCCTTGAGGGTCATGGATCGTCCGGATCCTGCCGATCCTCATGGCCGGAGACCGCTATATAAGAGAGCCGTCATTGGTATCTTCACCCTTCCTTCAATCAAATAACTTGCCGCTGCCTTGAGAACCGATGTCTGGATTGCATTGAAGGCATCTGTTGTCTGGGCCCACAGGGTCGGTCCGGTTTGGGCCGTTCCCTCGCAGAATGCACGGAAAAAGTCCTCAGGTGAGGGCAGATCCCAGGTCAGTGGGAGCGATCTCGTTCTGGAAGTCACGAATCCCGACTCGATTAAAACCCGGCCAGCCTCTTCTGAGTCACTAAACCGAAAAAAGGGAGGGCCTGGAGGGAGATGAACGTCGAGTGTCCCGTAGGATTCGATGGCACCGTAGACGACTCCGAAACCCAACGACTGCCGGGGTGTCCCCCATACGGTGAAGCCCAGTCTACCCCCTGGTCTGAGGACTCGATGGGCTTCGCGGAGGACCGGCTCGGGATCCTCGAAATGCAGCATGCCGAAATTTATGGTGACGGCATCGAAATCGTGATCAGGGAAGGGTAGATCAGAGGCATCGGCCTGTGCGAATTCCACCCGAGGATGAAGCGTTCTGGCCTGCTCTAGCATGACCCGTGAGAAGTCGACCCCAATCACCTCAAGACCGCGGCTGAACGCAGGACCTGCAACAGTCCCGGTGCCGGTGGCCAGGTCGAGTAAACGCTTTCCCGGAAACGCCTTCAGGTCTCCCAGGAGAGCTTCAACGGATTGGTGTGTCAGGGTCTCCCAGTACTGGTGGTAAGCGCCAACCGCACTTTCCCAGCGGCCATGCTCGAAATCACGAAACGATTCTTCCGATTCCTTGTTGCCAGCTGGCATGGTTCACCGGGCGGAACGGCCGCACTGGTAGCGACAAAGTGCCCCGCCAGACGAAACGTCCCTCCGCCTACACCCAGCACTCCGGAGACACGCTGAAAATCGCAGATAGGAAAGGAGCCGCTAAGTACACTTAGGACGAGTTGGCCGCCCAGGCCGCGAACCCACCACTCAGGCTTCGGGTATTCTCAAAGCCCTGTTGGCGTAGAAACTGTACCGCCTGCATGCTACGGCTGCCGTGCTCGCAATAGACAACGATCTCTCGCTCACGCGGCCAGGACTTTACGATCTCCTGACCTAAGGCATTGTTTGCCAACTGAGACCCTTCGATTTTTCCCTTCTCCGCTTCCGAAGCCTCCCGCACGTCCAACAACGCTAAATCGGGGTTGCCAGAGATCTTTTCTCGTACTTCTTCAACTGAGACTTCCAGGTCGGCCAGCGGATCGTAGATGTCTGCCGATTCCACGATGGCTTCGCCACAAAACCGATCGTAGACACTGCTGAAGATCTTTGCCAGAGCCCCCGCTGTTTGGCCTTCGATCTGGTGGCGCTCGACCATATGGACCAGTTTGCCATCCCGGAAAAGTCCTGCGCAGGGAGAGGACGGGGGATAGGGGAGGAAGAGCTCCCGTGCACGATTTACAGCCTCTACATCGTTACCGGCGAAGGCTGTCACCAGATGGGCAGGACGGAGTTCGTTCTTCAGGGACTCGATCACGGCAGGCCGCGCAATGCCGGCGGCGCAGCCACAAACAGAATTCACAAAGATCAGAGTGCTTTGATCCTTGTTGGCTAGAGCACTGTTTACATCGTCAGCCGTCCGAACTTCCTCGAACCCGGCCTGGGTCAGCTCATCGCGCATAGGCTGAATGAATGCAGGATCGTACATAACTATTTCCTCCTTGCTTCTCGTTCTCATCAATCCTCAACGACGGACCAGTTTGACCGCGCCGGACATGAAAATCATCTTCCGGAATTGTACCTGGATCGCTCTTCAAGTACCACTCGGCCTTCGGTCTGCGCAGACCCTTAGGGTCCGCCCGGACAGAATGTCTTTATTCGGCCCTGCCCTCCTTCTGAAAAGCATCAGTCCAGGCGTGCTACATTGGGATGCAACTCCGATGCCCACTCGTGACAAAGATCGGCAACGAACTGCTCGAGTTGGCTCTCCGTGACCGATGCTGGGACGAAAATGTCGGTTGCTAGCCGCCTCTCTCCTTCGTTGCCTACATAGAACACGGCCTACTTCAGCTATTCGTCCGAGCGCACGACCAGAACCCTTCGCCCAAACACGTCTAGTGTGATTGACTTCATCCCACGACGAGCGAGGTTTCCGATCAGTCGGAAGGTCGAGATCCGACCAGGAGCGTGACTGTCCTTCTCAGCTCGCCTGAATGGTGCGCTTCACCGGATCGAAGGCCATTCGCTTACCGCTCCAGTATGCGTCGGTGGCCATGATGCAAGCGATTGAGTGACCGTAACCGGCCTCGACCGGACAGAACAGCCGTTTGGAATCACGGTTGCGGAGCGCCTCCAGCCAGTTGGCCATGTGGCTGCTGGCATTCTCGGGAACGGCGGGAAGGGTCATCGGATCCTCCAGTTTGCCCTCGGACTTCACGCCCTCTCCGGAGAAGCCCCAATTCGCGTCTGGATTGGCAAAAGATTCCCCCTCGAAGCTTCCCAGGGTTCCGTGGACGCGGGTAGCTGAGCCATGGCCATTGATCCAATTGGTGGAATAGACCGTCAGGAACTTCCGGTCTCCCTTTTCATATTCCAATGCGACCTCGAGAGTGTCGGGATTCTCCCGATAGTCTTTCCACTGGTAGATCCCGCCGTGAGCGACGACGCTTACAGGATAGGACACACCTGTCAGCATATGTGCCAGGTCTATGCCATGGCTCATCCACTGGTCAATGGTGCCACTAGAGAAGTCCTTGAAGAGCCTGAAAGAGCGAAAAATCCGGGGATCGAAAGGACGGTGTGGTTTCCCCATCAGCCAGGTGTTCCAGTCGATATCACTCTCCTTAATCCTGGCCAGGTCCTTTGCCTTCCTGGCCCAGCGATAGGGACTATAGACACTCCAATGCAGGTCGACCTTGGCGATATCACCGATTACCCCGTCCGCAATCATCTTGCTGGCTTGCTGGTACCTGGGAAAGGATCGTCTCTGAGTGCCGATCTGGACGATGGCGCCGGCCTTCTTCACAGCATCCAGGGCTGCGTTAGCTTCGGAAAGCACATTGCCCATAGGCTTCTCACAGTAGGCATCCTTACCTGCCTCGACAGCCAATTTCAGGATCTGTGCGTGGGCGTGATCGGGGGTCGCAATGATCAAGGCATCCACGTCCCTATCAGCCAGAATCTCTTCATGGTGACGGTAGACCTTGGGTGCGTCTCCCTGCTTCTCCCTTGTTAACTCTACAGCCTTGTCGCGGCGGTAGCTCCAGAGATCGCAAACGGCTGTGAGATGAGCGTTGAAACCATCCTTGGTCTCAAAGAATCGCTTCAGCAGGCCAGTCCCTCGGCCGCCTGGACCCACGATCCCCACATTGATTCGGTCGTTGACATCTCGACCGCTGACCAGACCGGGAAATCCAGCCAGGGCGAGACCTGCTCCAGCACCGGCCGAGCGGGACAAAAAAGAACGCCGATGGATAGAAGCTTTGCTCATGATTTGTTCTCCTGTTTGGATGGACCCATTGGTTGGCAAGATCGGGGGACAGCGCAAAGGGCTTTTACCTATGATCAAACCTGGGGAGCATGTTATCGGAAGCCGATGACGATGATCAAGAGTGGAAAAGGGGCGGGTCTGTGGTCTGCCCACAGCTCCGGCGGCTCTTTGCTACGGCAGGTCGCGATCGATGCGGCCCCGGATAATTTATGAGTCTTCGTGAATAATGCGGGCCAGGTAGGAACTGTCAGGCCTAGGACTCCTGTTGAAATTCCGATCGTTTTCGACTCACGAGGGGCATACTGAGAGGAGCCTTTAGGGTCTGCGCAAGAAGGTGAAGCGGGATCGCTTTAGAGTGCCGATGAATCCAACATCCGAGGATCTGGAGCCTTTCTTGTCCTTTCATCCATGTCCAGGAAAACGAGTAGCTCGAAGACCAATTCAGAGCAAACCAGACGATCGTTGGAGAAGAAGTCGAACTCGAAGACATAGGGTTTTTCGTGGTGAGAGAAGGCGCGGGCAATGGCTTCCCGGCGTTCGCCGTCGGTGAGCTGGGGACGCAGCACAGCGACCGCATCCGCCTCTCCAACTGAGTGTTCTAGACTGGTGAAAACGACTCCCTCACTGATAGCCTCGATAACGGCATATGGGTGTCAGGCCCCGTCCTGACCCAGGAATTCGTTAAGGTGGGGCGCCACCCGGGGATCCTCGGCTACGCCCAGGGCTTCGAGCTCCTGCTGATTTCCTAGGTAGAGGGCAGCATGAGGCCAGAATCCGGGCAGGAACGCATTGGACAGGAACCAGTTGTGCCGCTCCAACAGGATATCACCGGGCTGAAGAATTTCTCTAAGTTGCCGAACCTGCTGGGGGATGATCAAACCCCGATGACGAGGCCGATCTATGAGGCGAAAGTCGCCAAGCCAGGTGGAGACTAGCGTCTGGGCATGATAAACTGGGTCTCCCGCGTGCTGGCGCATTTCCCGGAAGGCGAGTACGAGCTTCCGACTTCCGATCCGCGCAGCCGTCCGATCGATTGCCGGCCGAGCGCGCACAGCAGCTTCAACCAGAGAATTCCAGGGAAGGCCTCTACCCCAGGCGCCTGATTCCGCTAACATGTCATATCGTCTTGCGGCGGCTTGAAGGCCAGAAACGACGTCGGCGTTGGACAGGCTGGCCAGGAGCCGATCGTAGGTACCGCCTGGCATCTCCCAAGCAAGATCGCCCTCGTTCAGTTTTCGCTGGGCCTGACTGTCGCCCTCGAAGGTTTCCACCAGTGCCGCCGCCTTGGACAGAAGGGTCGCGGCGCTCGCGTAGGCGAGCAGGAATGCCCGCGCTTCTATCTCACCTTCCTCTGGCGCGTCGTGGGCAGCGCGATAGGCCCAGATTAGTCCGCAGCAGGGTTGTTCTGAGATTCAGGTAGGTCAAGAGAAGCTGCTGTATGGTCTCCTGATCCTGCTGACTGTAGTAGCTTGATTTTCCCCGCATGAAGGCGCCGCGCAGCTCCTGCATGCGTGCTTCCAAGCGTTCCAGTTCGGCGATGGCGGACAATGCGCCACGCGTGTCTCGGTGGAGCCTCGCTCCTACCACAGCCGGATCGTTGCGACGCCACTGAGACCAGATCGAGGGACCCTTAGGCATATCTACTACGCTACGGTCCCGCAGCTTCACCACGAAGAGCAGTAACGGGATCAAGGCCATCAGGAGTACTCCGCCAACCACGGCGCTTCGATTCAATCTGCGCCGGGGGCTCATCGGAACCCATCCCAAGACCTCGACGCGATAGCGATCACGCATATCGTCCATGAGTCGGAGCAGATTTCCCTGAGCCCGAAGAACCCGCGCCACTGCTTCCAGCTTCAACCAAGAGGCGACACGGCCTCCGACGTGGGCGGCCAGCTTCCGCAGGCGGCGATCATACAGTCGGGCAAACAGTCCGGTTGGTACCAGCAAGAGGGCGAAGGGACTGGTAGCCTCGTTGGAAAAGTAATTCCAGACCCACCAGACTTCGAGGCCGCAAGAGACTGGAAATAGGAGGCCACCGACCAGGATGTTGGCTTCGCGCGACGATCTGACGGGCGATCAGATCTGTCAGGTGATAGGGAACAGCCCCCGTGATCAAACCGAACAAGGCGGGAAGTGCGCCCAGGAGGGCTTCCGTCACGGCCTGCAGTGGGGCCAGAGGCTCGAAAAGATGAATACTTCGGCTTGGAGACCGAACCCACGTCGACCCGCCAGAGCCAATTGGAGTTTCAGGTTAGCCTCTCTGGAACTGATCGAGCTCTTGCTTCTCCCATGCAGGCAGCTGGTCTGCATACTCGTGGGCTTGGGCTACAAAGTCCACACCCGCCAGGTGCTTCCATCCCTCAATGAGCTTTCGAAAGATGGGGCCGGGTTGCCCATCGCCCACCGGCTGTCCTTCGAAGCTGCGGGCGTGCACCACACAATAGGTGGTGGACGTGCACATCAACTCATCGGCTTGTAGAGCCTCGTAGCGGCCCAGGTTCACCTCGCGCGCGGGGATTCCGATTTCCTGAGCGACATCCAGCGTGGCTCCGCGGGAGACCCCTCGAAGAATGTTGCGTCCTTCGGGTGTGAGAAGTTCTCCGTCCTTGACCAGGAACAGGTTCCAGCCGGGACCTTCCGCCAGAAAGCCGTCCGGGTCCAGTAGAATCGGCCATTTGTTCTCGCCCATGCGGGCTCCCTGCAGCTGAGCCAACTGATAGTGCAGACGACTACGAGTCTTGGCCTTCGGATCGACCAGATGGGCCGGCACCGCCTGCTGGGGGACGATCACCAGATCGACTCCGCGATCGTAGTTGGGGGCGAAGTGACCCATGTGCGTGATGAGCGGCCAGCAGTTGATGGAGACTGTAGGCCTCAGGCCTTCAGGGAAGGCGCTTTGGTACAGGGGTAGCGGCCCTCTGGAGACATCGTGCATGATTTGCCAGTCCATACTCGATGACTCCGTGGATAGATTCCGTCCCAGAGTCTGAGCGGTCAGCTCCTCCAGCTCCTCCAGCTTAAGACCCGAGTCGATCTCCAGCAGCCGCAAAGACCCGTAGAGTCGCTCTAGGTGGTGGCGAAGGCGGAAAGCTTTTCCCCGAAAGGTACGGGTCACCTCAAAAGCCATATCACCGAACATCAACGCCGAATCGAAGATCGAGACACGTGCCTCGGATTCGGGCACGAAATCCCCATTGAAGTAAACCGTTCTTCCAGGCATAGGACAACCCCTCCAATAATCCGGATTGTAGCTGGCTCGTATCAAAGGGGGAAGACTCTAGAGATTCAGTAGGTAAGAGAACTTGACGAAGAACTGCCTGGAGTCATTCAGGAAGCCTCTGGAGCCGCGCCCCATAAGACCCATTTCTTGCTCGAGTAGCTCCAGATTCCGGCGGTTGTCGTTATAGCCCACGTAGAGGGCCGTCCAAGGATTGACCAGATAGGTCAGAAGAAAGTCGCCGTTGAGATTCTTGGAGCTTTTGAGTGAGGTCAGATCCTCGTTGGATAGCACCGTTTCGTACTGGAGGATGAAGCGCAGGGAGAGCCTTCGATTGAACTGCCAGTCCCAGCGGGAGCGAAGGATGTGGTTGTTGAAAACGCTGGCGCCAGAAAATCGATCCAGGAGCCGCTCCAGCAGATACGCATTTTCGTTCCGTACCGACGTAGAAGGACGAAGAGTGACTGCTAGGTTCGCCCGAGTCAGGTCCACCAGATCAGGCTCCTCTCCGGCCCGAGGAAGTAGATTGATTCCCGTCCCTTGTGAGTATTCAGCTGTCAGCGATACCGAGGAGAGATAGTTGGTTGACACAAACATTCCCGATCTATGATGGGAAAAGTCCTGTGTCCCGACCTGGGCTGGGATATCGCCCGGCCGCAGAAACTCCCGATCACCGATCTGAAACAGTTCCAGGTGAGTCTCTCCAGTCAGTTCCCAGCCAATTCCGAGATCATAGAACCGGTGCAGGCGGTTGTGTTGGTGGTCCCAGATGCTGTTGGCCAGCAGGGTTGGACCCCAGGAGATCAGGTACTTGCCTTCTCGCCGAAAGCGGTAGTCCGCGTGCTGCCTAATACTCCGCACGTCCGGCCGTAGGGAGGGAGGCTGGATGCGGCGTCCCGAGAAGAGGAGACGTCTCACCCGTCGGCCGGGGAGAAACCCGGTCTCGCTCAGGAATCCTGGACTCCGATCGCTATAATCCAGTGTGTAAAGCAGGCGTCTTCCCCGGCGCAACAGGCGAGCATCGTAGGCTGGACCGGCCTGCTCGGCTCCATCGTTAGTGCGCGTACGGCTGGCTACCCCTTGTCCGCTGAAGACCCAGTTCTTATTCAGCTTCAATCTAGTGTCCACGCCACCCACGCGGTTGAGGCCCAGCTCGAGGGCACGCTCTGTGTAGATCATGCCTAGAGTAGATTCGCTCAGAATATCCCGATTCACCCGAAATACGCCAAAACGAGCCCGAGAACCGGACAAGGGATCTGATTCAGGGACGCTCTTGCCCGGCGACTCATCATCGGCCAGCAGCGCTCCGACGGCCCAGGGCCCTTTCTTACCTGTGAACCGTGCGCCGAGACGTGGATCTTGAATTCGTCGGCTGAAGAAGAGATTGATGGGAGTCTGAAAAAAACTGGCGTTTTCCTGAAAGAAAGGCCTTCTTTCGGGAAAGAAAACCTCGAACCGCCGGTTGACCGTCACCTGTGGTAGGTCCGACTCCAACTGGCTAAAGTCAGGATTCACAGCTATGTCGAGAGCAAGGCTATCCTGGAAGACCAGCTTGGCATCCAGTCCTCCATCGATTTCGCCCCGATCCGAAACGAATTGTCGTTGAGACGGCCGACTCGGATCCAGGTTTCGGAAAGATCGGAAGAAACCGTACGGAATGAGCTGGAGGTTGCGTCCAGGAGAGACCCTTTCCAGCCCTTCAAGGGCCGCATATTGATTCAGGTCTCCCTCCACGCTGGAGGAGACCAGTGGCCAAGTGCTCATCTCGTTGGTTCTGGGGATGTAACGCCAGAACCCGATCCCCCAGACCTGCTTTTCGGTGGAGGGAAAGCGGAGGCTCCGGAACGGAACTGACATCCAGACCACGTAGCCTTTCTCGGTACGCTGCCCGCGGGATTCCCAGAGCGTGTCGAAAGCGGTGTCGTAGCCAACACCCTCTACATAGCGTCCGTCTTGCTGAATGCCAAAAGGGTTGGCAGACAACTCGTAGGATCGGAGTTTGTCCCAGAACGTGTCCAGTGAGACCGAGACCCAGTCATCCCCATCGAACTTCTCGCGTTTGGTCATCCGAGCCCGGACTTTGTCAGCCTCCGAGTCGAAGCACACGAAGATCACGTAAAGACGTTCATCGTCGTAGCCGGAATACACTTCAGTTCGTTGAGTGGCGGGGACTCCGTCGCGGGGACGGCGCTGGAGGAAGCCTTCGACTCGAGCCAGCCGCCCTTCCATCTCCGGACTCGGCCTCATTTCCAGGAAATCTTCCAGACTAGGAGGCTCGGTAATTCGCGGGATAACCAGGGGCTCTGGGGAGGAACTGCTTCCCCTTGCCAACCCAACAAAAAGGAACAGCAAGGAGGGCAGCGAAAAATGCAAAAGGCGGCCAGTGATCCGGTGTAGCATTCGCCTCAAGTCAATCCCTGTCCTGGGTGCGGCCGCCATGCCAGGCCCGGAATCTTCGAGGAGCTCGTTCCCGAAACTCTGGCATGTAAGTGTGCCTACTTTTTGCCGAAGTCCCGAGCGCGGACGGACCATCCGGTGATGTAGTTGTAAGCGTCCACAATCAGCTGGAAGGTCGAGTCTAGCTTTTCCATCGATTGCGGTGTCTAGAGAAGGACGAATCCTTCCCAACCCTCCTGGTTTGACATGAGATGTGGAAATGCCCAACGTGCCCTTACCGCTTCTCGAGCTCGCCCGGTGGGCAAGGCGATGTGCAAGTTTCCGCCTACATGGATGTGAGCAAACTCGCGTCCGCGACGGATTATTTCGGGGTGAATCAGGCTGATCCTGTCGTTCAACCAAAGGCCTCTTACGTCGGGCACAGCAAGGATCGTGGCTCGGTTTTCCACACCCGGTAGGGCAAAGGCCCGACGGAAAAGCTCTTCATTCACCTCCGGAACGGGCTTTACGTCGATCTGTCTGTTGGGGATGTCCAGGGTTACCTTGGGAGGGAGACCCTTGCGCATGGGGAGAATCGGGTAGGCCGGGCCGGTTTCCGAACTCGGTCCCGACGCCTGCGATCCTGACCCACTCGACGCACTGGAAGTGACAGGAGCGGCTGTGACCGTCACTAGGATGAGGCCGGCAACGAGAGATCCATGAATTCCGAAGAGATTCGAGGCCATGCCTTATCTTTATGAGGACGCAATCGAAGATCTACTGTGGACGTCTCTGACCCTGGGGAGTATAGCATGCGAGCGGATGAAGCAGGCTGAAGGCCACAGGTGGGACCTGTGACCGACAGCCAGAGAAGGGGACGGAGCGGGGGCCGCTGGGCATGGAGCAGGAATCCCGCAGCCGTCCCCTGTTTG
>CAUZIZ010000133.1:0-15266 GCA_963579905.1 Acidobacteria bacterium UBA6911
CTTTGGACCGGTCATGCGCGAAAAGATCGCTAAAGAAATCATCGATCTGGTCGATCAGCAGCTCCCTGCCAAGGAACATCTTCGACCCGGACAAGCGCTTTGGAACGCCGTCTCGATTCACACTCGCTCCGATCATCCCCGCTGTGAGCTCGTCCCCGTCATTCTCACTCTAGTTGATCCTTCCGATGTCCAGGCCCTGACCCAGGAGATTCCGAAGTCGCAGATCGTCTCCAAGGCGGTGGCCCGCCTCACCCAGGAAGCGTACCAACAGGGCGCTCTGCTCTCCATGCGAGACATCAGCTTGTTGCTCTGGCGAACCAATAGCGAGATCTCACGAAGGAGGCTCGCTTGGGAGGCCCTCCACGATCAAATCCTCCCCCACGTCGGCAGCTTGCAGGATTTTGGCAGTTGCGTCAGCCACAAATCTAAGATCGTCCGAAAGGTCATTGTGGAGAAGAAAGATCCCCTCAAGGTAGCTCAGGAAACTCGACACTCCCAACGAGCCGTGGATCGCTACCTCAAGGATTACCATCGAGTGCGTACCGTTTTGAACAGAACTCCGATCTCGAATTCATCGCACGCGCCACTGGCCTCCGTAAAGACGTGATTCGAAAATATCTGGCAATCATTGATGAAATGTAACTTAGGGGCTTGATACGCCATATGGAATAAACTTCAGGGTAGGGGATTCCTCCTGAAATCAGTCGAAGTTTTTTTCTCGAAAAGGGGCAGCGCAGCGGGGGTGGGACTAAGCTGAAACTTGATTTGACTGTTCCTTAGCCACAAGGGTGTAATCTATTAACTCTGCGATTGTTAGGTCATTGAATCCTGGAGCGCGAGCGAGGGATTGGAGTGCAGCAAGATGCGCGGACAAAGGGCTCGAAGCTTGGCGAGGCAGGGAGTCAAGACGATTCGGGTGTTCTCTAACCCCTCGCTTACGCTTCAGGCTTCCATGAATCGGCAATGCCTGTCCTGGGGGCACCAGTTTCTTTCATGTACGATCCGACGTAGCCGGTGGTGGGGCTAAGCTGAAACTTCATTTGCTTCCAGGTTCAGGATTCCCAACAGTGGCACGGCCTGGAAGGCCGTGCCACTGTAGGACATTGAGGTTTTTTTCTCGAATGGGGCCAGCGCTTCTGGGAGCGGGACTATCTTCTGCTTCAATCCACAACCAGATCCCAACCAAATCCCGGCCGATCCGAGGGTCGCATGTATATTCCTTCGGGGCCGCGGCTGATGCTGTTTTCTTCCTCGAATCTTTGGTACACCTCCTCGGGTCCGCCGGGTGGAGGCAGGAACATCTCGCACCAGGGGCTGTTGGGTGTGGCCATGATGTAGTGCGGGCCCCCTCCGCGCCAGCCGCCGTGAAGAATGACGGGAATGTCGTGGGCCGCGGCCCGGGCACCGATTCGACGCAATTCGGTCAGCCCGCCGCACCAGTTCATGTCCGGCTGCCAGATGTCCGCACCCTGACAATCTAGAAGCAAACGGAAGCCGTAGCGGGTGTATTCGTGTTCGCCCGTAGCCATCCGCGTCGAGCTGATCTGGGCATTGAGGCGTCCGAAGCCAGCGTAGTTGTCCGGCGGCAGGCACTCCTCCATCCAGTACACGCGGGAGGGTTCCAGGGCTTTGGCAAATTCCAGGGTATAACGTTCGGTGAGAGCCATCCAACAGTCCAGCATGATCTCGCCATGGGGTCCCAGGAGCTTGCGCGCTCGGTCTACCAGTTCCAGGTTCTTCTTCATCCCCTGAAGGCCGTCCGCGGGTCCAAAGGGGACGGCGAGCTTGAGCTTGGTGTAACCAAACTCGATGTGCTGTTCCAGATCGTTGCCGGTGCAATAACCCGGAATTCGTGACTTGGTCTCGCCTCCCAACAGTTTGTATACGGGCATCTCCAGGGCATTGCCCACCAGGTCCCAAAGGGCGTTATCGATCGCGCTGATGGCGTGCACCACCATCCCTTTTCGGCCGTAATAGAGCGTCGAGCGCCACATGATGTCCCAAAGTCGGTCCAGGTTGAAGGGATCCTCGCCGATCAGCAGTTGGGCCAAGTGGTTTTCGATCACAAAGCCCGCACCAGGGCCGCCGTAGCCGATTCCTCGAACCCCCTTATCCGTCGTGATTTCTACGGCGGACGGCCCCAGATCGTGGGCCATGAAGAGCGATCGGCGGGCCTTGTATTTGGGATAGATCGACATCGGGTTTGCCACTTCGACGTTGCCGGTCGACCAGGAGCCGGGAGCGGGCTCATAGCAGGGTAGTGGACGCCTTGGTCTCGGGCGAACCATACGGACACCGGTGATCTTCAGCTTGCTTCGCTCCTCGGCGAACGGCGGCGAAGGAGTTGTTGGCATGGTGTCTTCCTTTTTCTGGGCCCACAGGGCGGCAGCGCTGATCGAACTGATCAGGCCTGTCTGCAAGAAGTTACGGCGGTCCATAGGGGTTTGTGGCGGCGATCTTCAGGTCGCCGTTCCTCGAGACCGAACCCACTCTCCAGTCTCAGGCCAGAATCTCTTTCACCACATGCGCGCGTTCCACGCCCGTCAGCTTGGCGTCCAGGCCCTGGTGCTTATGTGTGAAGCGCTCGTGGTCAATCCCAAACAGGTGCAGGATGGTTGCCTGGTAATCTCGGATGTGGACTGGGTCCTTCACGATGTTGTAGGAGAAGTCATCGGTTTCGCCGTGAACGACTCCCCCTTTGATGCCACCGCCGGCCATCCAGAGGCTGTAGCAGCGCGGGTGGTGGTCGCGCCCGTAATCGGTGGGTGTGAGAGTGCCCTGCGAGTAGATGGTGCGCCCGAACTCACCGCCCCAAATCACCAATGTCTCCTCGAAGAGGCCCCGCTCTTTCAGATCCTGGATCAGGGACCAGGCGGCGCGGTCTACGTCTCGGGCCTGTGCCGGTAGGACTTCGGGGGCGGAGTTGTGGACGTCCCAGCCACGGTGATAGATCTGGACAAAGCGTACACCGCGCTCGACCAGGCGCCGCGCCATGAGGGCCGCGTTCTGGAACTTTCCCGGCTCTTTCGCCTCTTTGCCCCAGCGTTTGAAGGTGCTTTCGGGTTCGCTTGAGAGATCCGCCATCTCCGGGACCGAAGCCTGCATCCGAAATGCCATCTCGTATTGCTCGATCCGAGCCAGTGTCTCGGGACTCGCTATCTTCTCGTGCCGGATCTGATTCAGCTCGCTGAGGCCATCCAGCATCTTGCGTCGAACCTCTCTGGAGACGCCGTCCGGATCGCTGAGGTAAAGTATCGGGTCGGTTCCCGCACGCAGCCCTGCGCCAGCGTATTCAGGGGAAAGAAAGCCGGAGCTCCAGAGCTTGGCCGAGATCGCTTGCACCCCTGACTTGGGATGACTCTTCTCGGCGTTCATCACCACGAAGGTGGGCAGGTCCTGGTTCATGCTGCCGAGTCCATAGGCAATCCAGGATCCGATGCAGGGCCGGCCGGCTACCTGGCTGCCTGTCTGGATGAAGGTAATTGCGGGTTCGTGATTGATCGCATCGGTATTCATCGAGCGAATAATGGCGATTTCATCGATCATCTTCGCCGTGTAGGGAAGCAGCTCCGAAATCCAGGTGCCGTTTTGACCGTGTTGCTTGAACTGAAAGACAGACGGAGCGATGGGGAAACGCGCCTGTCCGGACGTCATGGTCGTCAGGCGCTGCCCTTGACGCACCGACTCCGGGAGGTCCTGATCGTACCAATCCTTCATCTTGGGTTTGTAATCGAGCAGATCCATCTGCGGCGGCGCACCCATCATGTGAAGGTAGATGCAGCGCTTTGCCCTGGGGGCAAAATGGGGCAGATTGGGTAGGCCGCCAAGGGATTTGTCCTCCGGGATCGAGCCCAGGCTGCTGTCGGCCATGAGGTTGGCCAACGCGATTCCGGCGATGCCCTTGGCTCCGTGGGCGAAGAACTGCCGTCTGGTTTCTGCCAGGAGTACCTCTTTGTGTGGGTGCATTGTCGATCTCTCCGGGAAACAGCAGACCGGTTCCAGGGTATAGTCTCTATCGGTTCAACACCTCGTCCAAGTTCATGATCTGGCTCGCCAGCATGGTCCAGGCTGCCGACTCTGTCGGCGGTAGCGCCTCATCGGGAGGCGTTTCACCGGTGGAAAGGAGCTTCTTCGCCTCCCCGGTATCGGAACCGTAAAAGCCGATGAAGCCTTCGTAGGTCCGCCTGGCGATGGCGCGCTCTCTTTCAGTTAAGGGGCGTGCCAGCAGGCGGGTAGTGACGAAGTCCAGGCGTCGATCGAAGCCGTCGGCCTCGCGCATGGCGCGCTGTGCCAGGTAGCGTGAGGCTTCGACGAACTGCGTATCGTTCATCGTAACGAGCGCCTGCATCGGGGTATTGGTTCGTTCCCTCCGAACGGTAGCGTGTTCCCGAGTGGGAGCATTGAAGATGTCCATGGAGGCTGGCGGGGCCGAGCGTTTCCAGAACGTATACATACTCCTCCGGTAGAGTTTGCTGCCTGAGTCCCGCTGGTAGACGTGGGTATTGCTGCTGGGCATTGCCACCGTTTTCCAGACTCCTTTCGGCTGGTAGGGTTTCACGCTGGGACCACCGATCTTGCGAACCAGCAGCCCGCTCGCGGCCAAGGCGTAGTCCCGAATCATTTCGCCGTCCATTCGGAAGAGTGAACCCCGCGAGAGCAGGCGGTTCGCCGGATCGTTTTCGAGCTTTTCCGGGGTGTTTTGAGCAGACTGGCGATAGGTGGATGAGGTGACGAGGCGGCGAAAGAACTGCTTGATGTCCCAGCCTGATTGCCGAAACTCGAGCGCCAACCAGTCGATTAGTTGGGGGTGAGATGGAGGCTCCCCCTGCGAGCCGAAGTCGTCGCTAGTCCTAACCAGACCAGTACCGAAAACCTGCTGCCAGTAGCGGTTCGCGATCACGCGGCTTGTCAGTGGATTCGCCTCATCAACCAGCCATCTGGCCAACCCCAATCGGTTGCGAGGGAACGACGCCGACATGGGATGTAGAGCCGAGGGGGTATTGGCGGCGACGCGTTGCCGAGGATGGTCGTACATGCCGCGGTATAGCACCTGGGCCGAAGGTTTGGTATCCGGTAACTCTTGCATGACGTGAGTGACCCCGCCGCGCCGCCGGACCTCGCGCCACTCCCGATCGATCGATTGCGTGCGTGCAAGCAGTCGGCGGTAATCGGAGTCCTCCACGCTGAGGTAGTACAAGCGCAACGCTTCCCGCTGGTCATCATTTAGTTGCTCGGCTCCCTGGTCTTTGGCGCTCTGGAGAACGTGCCATAGCGAGACGACCTTGGCTTCCTGAACCGTGATTGGACGATTGTAGAATCGAAGGTCGGCTATCCCACCACCCGAGAAATGGCGAGCTTTGGGATCTTCCCGCTCCGTGCTCTTGCCGTAACCCCTGCCTAGTAGGAGGGGATGATCGGTCCGAATACTGCCTTGCACTTTGGCGAAAAATTCGCTCCCCTGCTCCTCAACCAGTTCCCCGTTCCTGTAAAGATGCAGGCCTCCTCGCTCCCCGGAGCCGTCGTGAGTGACCACGATATGCGTCCATATGCCTGGGGGCATCCGCTTGGTGTTGATGGGCAGGATTTTCACCGGTGAAGGACTCTCGTGTCCCCCTGGCTTTTCTCCGGTCATGCTGAAGGTGAGCTGCCGCTGCTGAATCGTGAGCGACCATCCGCGGGAATGGTCCTCAGGATCGTCCTGACCAAGAACTGTGAAGTTTCCGACCACCTTGGGTTGGTAGATCCAAAGAGCCATCGAAAAGGGAGTATCGGTGTCGAGTTCCAGGGAAGGGAGCTCAGCCCACGATTCTTTGTCGAACCGCAGCGCCGGTTGGTTTGAGTAGAGGCCTTCCGCCACCACCGCTCCCTGCTGCAGGGCGATCGCTTTGCGGCTTCCCTTAATGATGATTGAGGGTTCCTCGTCGAGGACAAGCGTTAGCAACTCTGCCGACGCCTCCAGTGGGCCTTCCAAGGACCGATGATAGTCTGCGCCGAGCCATTCGGCGAACAACTCGTCCGCCGAGCCGGCACGTGCTGCTATTTTCAATTCAAGCTCAGCTGCTTCTTGCCGGAGATCACTCCAGAGCTGCCGGTCCTCGTCGCTGGGTACGACCAGGGTGGGCGGCGGATCCGATATGTTCCCGTCCATCACGTACTGGGTCGTGTTCCTGAAAAAAGCCGTCAAAGAATAGAACTCACTCTGTGCAATCGGGTCGAACTTATGGTCATGGCAAGTAGCACATCCGACCGTCAGGCCCAGGAAGACGGTACCGGTGGTATCGGCGCGGTCCTTGGCGTAGATGGCCTCATATTCCTCGGGGATCACACCGCCTTCATTGGTCGTGATGTTACAGCGGTGAAAACCGGTGGCGACCAGCTGATCGAGGGTTGGATCGGGGAGGAGGTCTCCGGCGATCTGTTCGACCGTAAATTGGTCGAACGGTTTGTTGTCATTCAGAGCTCGGATGACCCAGTCGCGGTAGGGCCACATCTCGCGATAGTTGTCGATGTGGATGCCGTGAGTGTCCCCATAGCGAGCGGCATCCAGCCAATAGCGGGCCCGGTGTTCGCCCCAGTGACTCGAGGCGAGCAGTTTGTCGACCAGCTTTTCGTATGAGTCTGCCGACGTATCGTTGAGGAAACTCTCCAGGGTGCCGGGGTCGGGAGGAAGTCCCGTTAGATCCAATGCGACGCGGCGGGCGAGGGTGCGTCTGTCGGCTTCAGGTGCCGGCGTCAGACCTTTTTCCTCGAGTCGGGCGAGAATAAACCGGTCAAGCGGCCTGCGAACCCAGCTTTCGTTTTCAACCGGGGGAGGCTCATATCGCTGGATCGCTTTGAAGGACCAGTGCTGATCCCAGGAAGCGCCCTGCTCGATCCAGCGTCCGAGAAGGTCGATCTGTTCCTCGGTCAGCTCCTTGTTCGAGAAGCTAGGTGGCATGCGCTTCGCACTGTTGTGGGTGGAGATGCGCCTATAGAGCAAACTGCCTTCGGCGTCGCCCGGAACGATGGTAGCGCCGCCACTGCGCGGGGTGAATGCTCCTTCCCGGGTATCGAGTCTCAATGCCGCCATTCGGGTCTGAGCGTCGGGACCGTGGCAGCTGAAGCAGTTGTCAGAGAGAATCGGCCGCACCTGGCGTTGGAAGTCTATCGTAGCTACCGGGGCTGCCCAGGATAGGGTGGCGGTGAGGAGTAAGCCGATAAAGAACAGTATTAGAATGCTTTTGGGGAGCATCGAAGCCATAAGGAGAATCGTGCTTCGCGTATTTGGCATTACTGATCTTCCAGGATGTTGAGGGTCTCCATGGTACACGTTAGATTGGCGCTCTGGCAACGGGTTCATTTCCGGCCGGTGCTCCCGGTGCCTTCACGATGGTCTGCCCGGACCCGGATCTCCCGCTTTATATTAGGATTCGATATGAAAAAGGAGTGGCAGACGTTGATCTACTTCCTCAACCGCGGCCGTGACTCGCATAACTTTCCGGATAACAAAAGACTGGCTCCCTCGTTTCAGATAAAGCCCTATCTCAGTTTTCAATCACCCACACGGTCCAGCCAAAGAGACGGTTTTCCGTTAGCGCAATGTCCTGGATTTGGTGATGCCGGAGAGGGACACCTAGACTTCGCCGGTTGCTATCTGCGTGAGCCGGTTCCACGACGTAGAATTCGGACGTTTCTACGAGAAATGGTAGCAGACTCTGCCAACCAACCAGTCCGCTGTCCTCTATGAAAATCACTAGATAGTGCTGGCCCACCAACTCTGAACTCTGCTGTGCATTTGCCAGCTCCAAGGGTTTGTTGAGTTGCTCTGCTCTGGTTCCCGTGAGAACCCTGAGGTGCCGGTCTACCTCACCGTGCTTAGGGGCAAGAATCGTCCAGCTGTCCTCGAGCCCGGAAAGCCGGACTCGGCAGACCGAAGCCTCGGCCAGGCAGCCCAACCAGTGGAGCTCGAGGTGGCTGAGCTCGGAACGTAAAGCAGAAAAGGGCAGAAATTTGACGTGGTTCAGCAGCAGATTTCAAAACCTACTGCCGATCGGATATCGCTTCCCGGCATACCCGGTGTCGTCATAGAGATAGATTGCCCAGCGGTCAGGCTCGAAGGCCTTCGGGTAGAGAGGCCGAAGGGATGGACACTTCAAAGAGTTTCGAAAGAGACGAGTATAGTTGTTCCATCGAAGGATGTCCGTCAGGTGAAAGACTTCCAGCCGTGGCTGCTCTGTCAATGGCTGGGCGGCAGTTTTCTGATGGAGCGGTGGAACCTGCCAGTAGATTGGAGGCAGTGGCCAGAGGAGGGTGCGGCTTGGATCGTAGCCATGTCCTGGGAAGGGAGTGGCTGCCCAGGTGAGCATCAGTAGCCCGGCGATCCAGAATGAGAAGTTTTGGCGGAGCAGACTTAGTACGCTGGAACGTAAATGCGGAAACGTTTGCAGATAGGGCTTGCGAGGCGAGATCAAGGCAGGAGGAGGAAGTCGATGCTTGGCCATCTTCGACGACGACCAACACAGAAATCGTCCGCAACCCCCATCTGCTCTCCGGATGGCGACGGGACGCGCCGATTTCTTTGTCGCGCCTCCTCCGAGGTACGGGGCATCGAGTTCGTCGTCGCTTCGCAACTCGACCCGTCGCGCTCGCCACAAACGTTTCCGTATTTACGTTCCAGTGTACGTAGTCCTCTGGCCGCCGGAACGGCGCTGAGCAGGAAGACATCAGGAAGACATAGAGTCAAGTAACGATAGCTGGGGGAGGTGTAGATAAATGAAATGAACACAAAAATCCCGATAGCTAGTTCTCTTCCGTTCGATTGTAAGTGACTGGAAATAAAAGGAAAGCGAAGATTCAGGAGCTCCGTTTATGGCAGGTCCAGTTGTTAGAAGATATTTTCCAACTAATTTAGAAACAAGGACTTACGAGAAAACTAGAGCTCCTAAAATGAGAAAGAACCGCGAACCACAGAGGCCGCTTACCCTGGGGATGGGCTCCGGGCAAGAGTTGTCTGCAGGAGAACCTCAGTCGCATCCCGGCCGAGACCTGGGAGGGAATCAGTCAGATCCTGGTGCAATGGGCGAAGGCCAGAGGACTGGAGCAAGGACAGAAGATCCGGGTCGACGCAACGACCGTGCCCAGCCCGATCCGCCATCCTTTGGATTCCCAGCTACTGTACGACGGGATCCGCACGGTGACGGCCCGGTTAAGCGAGTTGAGCGAAACCCACCCGGTGGTTTACCAGGGCCACTGTCGGCGGGCCAAGCGCCGGGTGACGAATCTGTGCAACGCCCGAGGCTCCGAGCGCAAGAAGGGTTTTTACCGGGATCTGCTGAAGGTAGCCCGCAAGACGCGACACTATGGCAAGTTGGCACTGGAGCAAGCTTCGGGGTGGAAGGACTGCAGCAGTGTGGTGATTGTTGAGCAGTTGCGCCATTACGGGCAGTTACTGGGAAAGGTGATGGATCAGGCTGAGCGACGCATCTTGCGGCGAGAGAAGGTCCCGGCAGAGGACAAAGTCGTTTCCCTCTTTGAGGAGCATAGCGACATCATCTACACCGGTGGCCGGGAGACCCTCTTTGGCTACAAGGTGTATTTGACCTGTGGCAAGAGCTCGCTCATCCTCGATGCTCACGTGGTGGTGGGCAACCCCGCTGATCAGTCCCAGATGAAACCGATGCTGCGACGCTATTTCGAACACTACGGGTTCTATCCCCGCCAGTCCAGTCTGGATGGGGGATTTGCCACCCAGGACAATCTGCAGTGGGCCAAAGCGCAGGGCATCCAGGACGTGGCGTTTGCCAAGAAGGGAAAGCTGAAGGTTCTGGACATGGTTCGGTCCAACTGGGTCTATCGACAGCTGAGGCGGTTTCGGGCGAGAATCGAGGGCTGCATCTCGATGTTCAAGCGCGTCTTTGGAGCGGATCGCTGCACCTGGAAGGGCTGGGATCACTTCCAGAAATATGTGCACCTTTCGGTACTGAGTTACAACTTGCTGGTACTGGCTCGCCTACTCTTGTAGCAAGCTCAGGGTCGGCGATTCGTGTGAGAAAGTTTGAGGATTGGTGTCTCTCGAGAACGACTTTCGAGTCCCAGCTCCTGAACCCTCCCCGAAAACGGAGGGAAGCCACTGTCCGACACCCTGGTATGCTCCAGGGAATCAGCGATGGAGCCCAAAAAAACAGGGATTCCTGGATGAGAACTAGCTAGGCTCAACTGAAGAAACGATGAAGGATCGTGACGGGCTTGTCCGAGCATTACAGCAAGTCCCAGAGCGATGAACACGCAAGTCGGGATACCGACGGAAGACACGAACCCAAAGAGATAAAAGTCTAGGTAGTCGAGATGGAACCCCAAGAGACTCCAATTTTGATTGAGCACGTCCCCCGGCGTTCCGAATAACAACCATTTGGCACCGCTCCACGCTGCGCTGGGCAGCAGGAAGAATCCAGCACCGAGCCAGAAGGTCCTCGACTTGAGATCCCTGGGGCGAAAATAGAGAATCGTGGCCACGACCGGGAGCGGGACCAGAAGGGCGAGTGGCTGGGTGATTGCACTAAGCCCTGCGAAGAGTCCGGCTAGAGGGTAACCAGGCATCTGACTTTCGGGCCGCCGCCAGAAAAAGAGGCTCCAGAGAAGAAGACAGACGGCGGCTACGTCCGCCGTCAGCTCGAATGAAAAGTGCTGCCAAGTACTATTCAGGAGCCAGATGACCGTAACAACCAAGTAGATACGCGGCGGATAATCACGCCTTAGCAAGCGGTAGAGTCCAAGGACTGTGGAATGGACCAGAAACTGCAGGATGGCGGGGAAGAAGTCAAGGAGCGAGTTCTTGTATAGAAGGGTGATGAGGGCGGCACAAGAGGAGGACGGCCAGAATAGCGGACGTCTTCGCCTGCCAGGTAGAGTCCATTGGCGATCCAGTCATGAGCATCGCCACGCATGAAGGGGTAGTTCCAGATTAGGTCTGAAACCGTGAGCTGATGACCGAGGTAGACGCAGTTGGCCATTACCAGGGCGATCAGCGCCCACCACGACAGTTCGGAGCCTATTCGCCCTACCGGATCCACGCTGTGAGGTGTGCTCACCACAGTCATCTTCGACTATTCTAGGACAGTCTGGTGTCTGAATACCGCGTTTCATAAATGCGGTCATGCTTGTGGCGAGCGCAACGATCTCAACCCGGATTTCTCATCGCTTGTCCTAGCGAGGCGTCGCGAGCGCCGTTGTGGCAAGGCTTGCGACCGAGACCACTCGTGGCCAGCCCCCGCAGTCGTACTCGTACGGTACGTCGAGGAGGCCGACGGAGCGAAACATAGCCAGGGCGGATGATTGCGGCAACGCAATAGACCAGCGATGAGAAATGCGGGTTAAGGGTCTGCTCAAGAATAGCTTGGTAGAATTGGCGCTCAGATTTGCACCAGATTTGGCCGCGAACGATTGAGCGAAACCGCAGGCGTAGCGGTGTCTACGTTGAGGATTTCTCGATTGAGGAGCGGCCGAAGATGGTGTGAAGATGAGATGCCAAAATGCCAAGTTATTCTTGCGCAGACCCTAAGAGATCGAAGTCGTCCCCATTTCAGGTAGACGGAGAGTGTCCGCAGCGAAGTCCCTGCTAACAAACCTCCATGTCTAATGATTTCCGGTAACCTTTCTGACTGGGAAAATATGGGGTGTTTCTCTAGAGTGCGCGATCCTGTATAGTAGTTCATCTGCAAGATTATGACTCGATTTATTGTCCTTGTCATCGGTCTATTTTGGCTGTGTGAGCCAGTGGCACTGCTTTGGCCGTCAGCCACGGCTCTGTGTGAACGTCACGGCGTCGACTGTTCCTGCCCCGAGGTTTGCGCTCTCAGTCCAAGGGCCATTCCGGAAGACGCCATGTGCCATCGCTCCGATGGCGAGGAGCCTCCGCGACCGGATACAACGGGCGCACGGAAGGAAGCGGACTGCAGCATCAAAGCATCCTGCTCTGATGAGGAGAAGGGAGTGCAGGCAGCCTTTTCCCGCGCCTATCTCCCATCTGAAAGATTCCGTTGGGAAAGGCCGTGCCTTTTCCAGGAGAAGCTCGAGGTTGGCCTCTTTCCGGGAATCCCAGACTACGCCGCCCGTATAAGTCACCCCCCACGACTCTCCTGATCGATCTCGTCCTTGAAGACTGACATCCCAGTCGACTGACTGCTGATCGTGCCGGTCCTATCGGTACACTCGCTTTCATCCGGCCTAGAAGCCGCAGCTCTTGACCTGGAAATGTCGGAGTCAGGTTCGCATTCAGGAGGTTTCTCAAAAGGTGAAGTCTTATAGAATCAGCTGGTTTCTTACCCTGTCCTTATGCCTGGGTGGTGGGACCTGGTCTCGAGGCCAGAATATTAAGGGAACCATCACAGGCCTGGTTCAGGACTCCAGTCAGCGGGTTTTGCCCGGCGCGGAAGTGGTTTTCCGAAGCTTGCTGCGAGAATCTACGCGCACGCTGGTTTCAGATTCCGGTGGCTTCTTTCATCAGTCCGGCCTGGACCCGGGAGCCTATCAGGTCTTGGCCTCACTTCCTGGTTTCAGGTCCTATCAAAGTGAAGAGCTGCATCTGGAGGTGGGTGAGGTCCTGCGTCTGGAAATCCAACTCGGTCCGTCCGGACTGGACACCGTTGTCGATGTCTCGGCACAGGTTCTTCAGTTGGATGAGAACAAGCAGGCCCAGGGGTTCGACACCCAGGAGATGAACGATCTTCCGGTCGAGGCAGGGGGGCAGGGACGGAACTTTTATGCCCAGGCTCGGACCGCTCCCGGCGTAGCCCTCTCCACCCTGGCCCATCGCCCTTTCGCGGTGAGCGGGCAGCGGCCTCGAAACAACAACTACATGGTGGACTCCGTCGAGATGAATGATGCCGATTCAGGATACATCGCGGGACGTGGCGTCACGGAGCAGCTGATCAGTCAGGAAGCCGTCCAGAGTTTTGAGATCATCAGCCACAACTACAAGGCCGAGTTTGGACGGAATTCAGGCAGTATCGTCAATCTGGTCACCAAGTCCGGTGCCGATCAGTTCCATGGGAGCGGCTACTGGTACCATGGAAATTCAGCGCTAAGTGCGCGCAGTCCTCTTGAATTGGAGAAAAGCCCTTACCTTTCGAATATGGCTGGGTTTACTTTTGGGGGTCCACTCAAGAAGGACAAGGCTTATCTCTTCGGAAACTATGAGATCAATCGGCCGCGCGGCACCACCCTTGCCAGCTTCCGTACCTTGACCGATGCACAGAGAGCCCGGGCGGCACCATCGGTTTGTTCTCTTGCCGCCCTCTATCCTGCTTCGCCGACGGGCGCTCGTGTATTCACCCAGGGAGTTCCTCGCGCAGTCGACGGACTCACTTACTTGCTGCGTGGTGACCTGACCCTAACGGAGCGGCAGCAGCTGGCGTTCCGTACCAGCTTTACCAGAGGTATCACCGACTCCACGGCCATCGGCGATACGGTTGCCAGTGATGTGATCATCAGGAACAAGACCCGAGGAATGGCGCTACACCATAGCTACACCGCCAGCCCCAGTTTGTTCAATGAGCTCCGTTTTGGGTACATGCGGTTGATTCAGCTGGACAGTAATTTCGAGGAACCCATCCTTCTCGGAGACCCGGCTGTCAACGGCAGCATCGGATTCATGATCGTCCAAGGGCTGAGTCTGGCTGGCCCCCTGTCCTTTCTGGGGCGAAATCAGACCCAAAACAACTACCAGTTGAGCGATGACATTTCCTGGGTTCAGAACAATCACGTCCTGAAGTTCGGGACCTCGCTACGTCGGGTTCAGGTCAATGGTGGCACTCTCAACAATGCCTTTCTGGGATCCATTTTCTTTCCCAATATCGATGCCTTTCTTGCAGGACAGCCTTTGTCCTACAACCAGATCCAGGGTAATCCCCAGATCGGACTGAGACGTTGGGAGTGGCACGGCTATCTCCAGGATGACTGGAAGCTGGCCAGGAACTTCACCCTGAACCTGGGAATCCGTTACGAACTGAACACCTCGCCCACCGAAGTGGCAGATCGGATCGCGCAGAGCTTCCGCTTTGTCGAGGATCGCAACAACTTCGCTCCCCGCTTGGGCTTTGCCTGGTCTCCTGCCTCAGAGACCGTCATTCGGGGCGGATACGGGATCTTCTACAACGCGGTTGAGATGGCGTTCCTGGGATTGACCCGCTTCAATCCCCCTTTACTGGAGACCTTTTCGGTGTTTCGTCCCACTTTCCCGGATCTGCTGGACCGAGCCCGGAGAGATTTGCCCAGCGGGCTGGTGGTCCCCGATCCAGGGACGACAACGCCCTACGCTCAGCATCTTAACCTGACCGTCCAGAGACAGCTCTGGAACCCGCAATCCACGGTCTCGGTGGCCTATGTCGGTACCCTGGGGCGCCACCTTACCCGGAATCGGCGGCCCAATGGAGGCGAGAACCTGGGGCAGGCGGATCGGCCGGATCCATCGGTTGGGGTCATAAACCGCCTCGAAAGTTCGGCCTCGTCAACCTATCACGCCCTACAGGTGGCGCTGCGTCAACAGATGACCAGGGATCTGAAGCTGCGCGTCGCCTATACTTATTCTCGGTTCCTGGATGACGTCTCCGAGATACCTACCACGAACACTCTATTGGATCCGGGTATCATTCCTCTGGATGAGGGAAATCTGAGGCTGGACTGGGGCCCTTCGGATTTCGATATCCCCCACATCTTCACCCTGAGCAGCCTCTACCGCCTTCCTCTTTTCGACCGAAATCGTTGGCTGGGAGGGTGGAGCGTGTCTGCAATTACCAGTCTTCAGTCAGGCAGACCCTACACTGTCTACAGCGGGACTGACACCGCTACAGGTTCCAACAACAATCGGATTAACGATATCGCCGGGAGTCTGGTCAGAGTGCCTTCCTCGGCTACTCCGTTGCGTTTGCTCCCTGGGTTTGTGCGCTCGGATCTGATTCCGGAAGCCGGAGCACTGGGGACGCTGGGCCGCAATACCGAACGCCGCGATGGCGTCATCGACTGGAACCTTTCGCTCAGCAAGGACTTCGCGCTGTCGGAGGAAGTGAAGGCACAGTTCCGGGGAGAGCTCTTCAACGCCTTCAATGTGGCCAATTTCGACGAGGTTGACAACACTGCGACTTCTCCCAGTTTCGGAGGGTATCTGACGACCTTTCAGCCTCGCCGGATCCAGCTGGCGCTTCGCGTCTTCTTCTAGGAGATCGATATGCTTCAAGCAAAACTCAGCCGTTTTTCCGCTCTGTTGCTTCTGCCTTGTGCCGGCTGCGGGAGTA
>CAUZIZ010000134.1:0-15113 GCA_963579905.1 Acidobacteria bacterium UBA6911
CCAGCAAACCACGAATGGGCTCCCATACCTCGCGACACTCGCAACGCGGGCAAGAAACTCCTTGCGGCCAACGCAACTGCAGAAGATACTCCCGGCAAGCAGCTTCGGACGAGAACCGCACCTCGAACTCACCGAGTGTCTTCGGGTAGTCTTCCATACCCCAAGACACGACACCTTGGGGTTACTTGAGGCAACTGAATACCCACAATTCTGGTAATTCACCCTTAGGTCGCGACAAGAGTTTGGGTAGTCTAGTTATAGCCTTGGTGAATTGGGTTGATCCTGGCGGCAAACGGCTCCCGTTCGACGCGCTGTTCGGAGACTAGAGACGTGCGACGTTCCGACGTGCGACGGATTCGTCTACTATTCGCGAGATAGGCTCCCCTTTTTGATTTGGAAGCCCGCGCTTTCGTCTTTATCGTCATGGAATAGGTCGCGAAATCCTCAAGGAAAGACTGGAGTGATCAATGCATGGCTGCAACCTGACTCGATTGTGGATGTTCCTGGATCCGGCCAAACTTTTGATACTCGGCGTAGCCTTCCTGTCGGCAGGACAGCACACAGTGCTGGCGCAGAGCCAACCTGATCCTGACAACCTCGTCATCTCGGTGCCCATGTTCTTTGAGATGCAGCTGAAGGCTGACAATGTGGCAGTTCCGCTGGGTCCGGATCTGGACCCAGTTTTGTCGCGGATTTTGATACATGCCCGCGGAAACGGTTTCGAGGACATCACTTGCTCCCTTGGTTCGGGCGCGCAAAGTGCTCCGCTCGGAGAACGACCGGCTGAGGTAGCAGACGGGGAGGGGTTAGAGGTAGAGGAATTCTTTGATATTACGTACCAGATTGAGTTCATCAACATGGATCCCGACAAAAAATACGACCCCCAGTTCTCGCCAGATCAGGGGCGCATCAGACTACGCTTGCCCCGAGACCAGAGCTCGAGGATCGAAGCGCGCGGCACTTGTATCGCCGACACTTCTCTTCCAAACTTCGGTTGTGTTACACAGCTGGTTGACCCTCGCGATCCACAGTTGACTGGCGCGAATGCTCCTCCCTGGATCCGCAACAATAGGTTTCCTTTAGGGGCAGGAGGCACTCTGTCCCTTCCGGACACGAGCCTGGTATCCACTTTCACGGAGCAGATCCCACTGGGCGGAAACTCCATATTTTCCGATGGCTTCGAATCCGGCGATACGAGTGCCTGGGTTGTGAGTCGCGCTGAGTCGATCGCCTCATCCGCTCAATCCGCCACAACGAGTTTCTTTATGGTCGCCACGGGGGGAAAGCTCGAGATTCCGGAAAGAGTGGTGGAGCCAGGCAGCAAGCTTGTCACTATTTTTCTTTGATTGGGGAGGGTTCGACGGCCAATCGAGAGTTTTAGACGACAATGATTTTTGCCAACACGGGTGGCCAGAGCGGTCTTCAGATCGAATTTTTCAGCGTTACCGGAGAGCCACTGCCGGTTACCATTGTGGGCCCGCCATCTCTCCCGGCCCAGGCGGCACCGATGACGGTCTTTGAGACGACCCTGGCGCCGGGTCAGGCCCTCTCACTCCAGACCGCCGGACTCCAAGATCTACAGGTTGGTTACGCTCGCTTCCTGGCCCGACCGTCAGTGGGAGCCACCTCGGTTTTCACCTGCTCCAACACCTCGACTGGAGCCACTCTTTATGATGCAGGTGTCCCGTCCATCACGAGGTCTCTGAGAAAGTTCAGCATCTTTCTGGATTCCCTTGGAGTCAGGGATACCGGGCTGGCGATGGTGAGGGCGAGGCAAAGCGGCAATGGCATTGTGACCCGGAGGACCGCGGACAACGTCAGGCTTCGCCTGTTCGACACCGCATCCAACCCGATCGTCACCACTACCCTCTTGTTGCCAGAGGGTGCTCAGGTTTCCCGCTTTATCTGGGAGTACTTCGAAGATCAGCCTGAGGTCGCCGCTCAGGCTCGGGAGATGCAGGGTGTCGTGGTCGTGGACAGTCAAGACCGTCTCGCTGCAGTCACACTGAGGCTGACCGATGATCCCGAGGATCCGACACTCACGGCCTTCCCCGTTATCGAAGGTGGGGCTGAGCCCAGCATGGTGGAAGCGCTTAGGCGGGGAAGAGTGGGGAGTCGGTGAAAGGTTGACCACGGACTTCGAGGAACCTTCCGTTTACGAGTTGTCGAACAGCGTCCTCCACTGGTCCGAAGAACTCAAGCGACTGATGCCGACAGGGGAGTGTATCCGGGGGGGGCTTCTAACATTTCTGAACAAGCTGCGCCACAATGAGCGCCTGTTCGGGGATCACGCAGGTACCGCCTCTTTCCTGCCGTCGCGCTTCTGGCGTTTCCGTTGTTTTGGGTCTAGTTCAATCTTGCGCATGCGGATGGCGACCGGCGTCACCTCTACCAACTCATCGTCGTCAATGTATTCAAGGGCTTCTTCGAGGGAGTAGGTCCGGGCGCTCAGCAGCCGAACCGAGAAATCCTTGTTTGACGACCGCATGTTGGTCAGGTGTTTGGCCTTGGAAACATTCACGTCGATGTCGCTCTCATGGCAGTGCTCGCCCACGATCTGGCCGGGGTAGATGTTTTCGCCAGGCTTGACTACGAACCTACCGCGGTCTTGCAGGTTGAACAGCGCGTATTCGGTGACCCTGCCCGGATCGGAAGCGACACAGACTCCCCGACTGCGGTGCCGAATCTCGCCGCGGAAGGGTTCATACCCATCGAAGATGTGAGTGAAGGTCGCCGTTCCCTTGGTGCTGTTGAGGAGTTGGTTGCGCAACCCGATCAGGCCCCGGGACGGGCACTTGAATTCGAGGTGGGCAGCCTGACCGCGGGCGGCCATGCTTTCAAGGATCCCCCGCCTCTGACCCAACAATTCGATGACACGGCCTGCGTACTCTTCTTGGCAGTCGACCACTACCTGTTCCACCGGTTCGCAGGTCTTGCCCTCGATCGTTTTCATGATCACATTGGGCTTGGAGACGGCCAGCTCATAGCCTTCCCGGCGCATGGTTTCGATCAGGATGCTCAGGTGTAAAAGACCGCGGCCGGACACTTTCCAGCTGTCGGCCAGTCCGGTGTCCTCGACTGAAAGTGCGATGTTGGAGCGCAGCTCCCGCTCCAGGCGTTGGCTCAACTGGCGGCTGGTGACGTACTTGCCCTCCTTACCCGCGAAGGGCGAAGTGTTGACCAGGAAATTCATGCTGATGGTCGGCTCTTCAACGGCGATCCGAACCATCGGTTTTGGTTGGTCCGAATCCGTCAAGGTATCGCCTATCGCGATGTCTTCCAGGCCGGTCACGACGGCGATGTCGCCGGATTCCACCCGGTCTCGCGCCGATTTTCCCAGACCTTCGAACACTTCCAACTTGACGATTTTTCCTGTATGGCTGTCCGGAGTACCCTTGTCCAGCCACACGGTTTGTCCGCTTTTTAGGTGCCCGTTGTAGATCCGGCCGATGCCCATCCGTCCCACGAAATCGTTGTAGGCGATGTTGGTCACCTGCATCTGCAATATGGCCTCGCTGTCACCGCTGGGAGGGGGAATGGCTTGGACGATGGTATCGAACAGCGGTACCAGTGTGCCTCCATCCACATGGGGCTCGAGGGACGCATATCCCCCTCGGCCGGAGGCATACAGGACTGGGAAATCTAGCTGACTGTCTTCCGCATCCAGGTCGATGAAGAGATCCAGGATTTCATCCAACACGGCGGTGGCGCGTTGGTCGGGCCGGTCGATCTTGTTGATCACGACAATCGGGATCAGCCCGTGTTCCAGCGCCTTACGCAGCACAAATCGGGTCTGGGGCATGGGCCCTTCAAACGCGTCCACCAGCAATAGGACACCATCGGCCATGCTGAGCACGCGTTCGACCTCGCCGCCGAAATCCGCGTGCCCGGGTGTATCGATGATGTTGATCTTGGTGTCGCGGTAGATCAGCGCGCAATTCTTGGCCAGAATCGTGATCCCGCGTTCCCGCTCCAGATCCTCGGAATCCATGATGCAGTCCTGCATGACCTGGTTGCTGCGAAACAGGCCACTTTGCCGCAGCATCCCGTCCACCAGGGTAGTCTTGCCATGATCCACGTGTGCGATCAGGGCGATGTTACGGATGGGCATGGAATTGGTCATGGTTGGTTCGCCAAAGGTGTCGTGCGTTTTTTGCCGTCCGCCCAAGCGAACGGCCCGTGGGCAGCGTGTCCCCGCCTTCTAGCAAAAGCTGATGTCTTTCGGCCTCGCGGGTTATACGCGGTCTGGATTCGGAACTTACTTGTATCTTCTCTCTTGCTGCTTGGCTCTTTGTCCTGGTCCTACTTGCTATTCCTGAAAGATCGGAGGCACCTCACCGCTACGTCTATTTCATCAGTAGTTAGTTTACCCTCAAACTGCGGCATCTGCGCTTTACCTTTCAAAATAGATTCGGTCAGGTCCGCATCGCTTCGCTCATCTTGCCACTCCGAGCTAGTCCAGTCGGGGGTTCCAGGTCCTTCACCGTATCCCTAGCTGGCCCAACAACCAACAACTCGAAAGTCCACTTATGCATGAGAAACCTCCTTGGGAGCCGTTTGACCCACCATCGAGACAGATACAAACGACATCACAGAGAGCCTGGGCTCGCCAACTCCGGTTGGCTTTGTCCAGGATAGCGATACGAAAACGAGAATGGGATGAGAGCCGGGTTCCATCTGGCTACTGCACAGAAAATTGCTCCCCTACAGGAACCCTCGCGTTCTTTAGCGCCACTCTAAAACTCTTCTGCAATCATCCGCCGCCGCCCAGGTCCCTGTCCAGTTCTCATCAAATTCTAATGTTTACGTTCCTACACTCAGGTTGCTTGTCGAGTCGCTGTCCCCTGGGCTGCTTCGGAGAAGGATCCCGATCTGCAACCGCATGCCTCAGAGGACGGTTGGCTCCAGTTGGTCAGCGGCGCCGGTTGCAAGGTGGGAGCGGTATACTGGGTCGATTCGACGCTCTATGCTGCAGCTGCGGCAGGGTTTGCCTCGGTTGTATTGAACCCTGAAAAGATGTCTATACAAATTGCGGCCGTGCACGATCAATAGGATTGACCGTCCATTGGGATGTTATTGACGCAAAGTCCATTCGCACCGATCGCCAGAAGCTGCGTTTGATTCTGACCAGTCTTTTTGACAACGCTGTGTCCTACACCGGCTCAGAGGGCAAGATCACAATCGAGGCAAAATCAGAAGAAGGCCAGGAGTACATCACTGTCCGCAACACCGGGACCCAACTCCCTGCGGGGGGCGTCAGACATGTCTTTGAACGTTTCTGGCTAGGCGATGCCTCCCGGGGAGAGACCGGAAGGCACGCAGGATTGGGACTCTCACTCTGCAAGACGCTGGCGGGTGTACTTGGATACAGCATTGCCGCGTCGGCGAATGGTGGCGAGTTCTCTGTCTCCCTACGTTTTACTGATTACGAGGTTAGCTCACAGGAGCCTATTGCAAATCCCCGAAACAGCTTAGAGTCTGCGCAAGAATAACTTGGTAGAATTGGCGCTCAGATTTGCGCCAGATTTGGCCGCGAACGATTGAGCGAAACCGCAGGCGTAGCCGGGTCTACGTTGAGGATTTCGCGATTGAGAAGCGGCCGAAGATGGTGGGAAGATGAGATGCCAAAATGCCAAGTTATTTTTGCGCAGACCCTTAGTGACTTTCGTGCATCTGCAAGACTCAGGAACGAACCTCAAGGAAAAACTTTCAGATCCAAGGGGTCTGCATTGATGAGTTGGCGAACTCTTCCGCTGCGATGGTTCGCTCTCTTGTCGCGGAAGGGCTCGTGACGGGAAGCGAAGATTCGATCGAGAAAGCAATTCTCGGCTTGGTCAGGGAGCAGTTGTCCGCACCCTTGGGAGGACAGTTAACAGCCGAGACCGACCTGATCACGGAGGGAATCATCGACTCCCTGAGTGTTCTTCTTCTATTGCGGAAGCTGATTGAACACGTCGACCTCTCCATGGATCTTTCGCACTTGAAGTGGGCTGATTTTGAGACAGTGCAGACCATGACGAACTTAGTACTGTTCTCCAGACTCGAGAACCGCGCCAACGACTAATCCGGCCGCTTCCACCACCGCGAGTTACTTGCCGAAGGATCCCAGGTGATTGGCGAGCTGATCCAGAAGCAAGCTACACCCAAGTGGCGCGTACGGACCTGCTGAATACCCGTCCTACAAGTCAGGGTTTGAAGCGGCCACCGATAATGGGGTGCAATCGTCTTTGACCCTCACGTAACATGTACGGTGAGGAGTTGCTATCGGTGTCACATGAAATATCGCTCGGGGTCGTTGATCAGTCGGTGCTGCGTAAGGGCGCCAAGGCCTCCGAGGCACTCGCCGAGACGGTCCAGTTGGCGCAGGCCGTCGAGCATTTCGGCTACGCTCGGTACTGGGTGGCCGAGCACCATAACTCGACCTCCTTCACGGGTAACGCCCCGGAGATTCTGGTAGGTCAGATAGCCGCCAACACGTCGTCGATACGGGTAGGTAGCGGCGGCGTGATGCTTCCCCACTACTCCGCTCTCAAGGTAGCCGAGCAGTTTCGAATGCTGGACGCTTTCCATCCCGGCCGAATCGAGTTGGGGATCGGCCGTGCTCCGGGGAGCGATCAGCTCACAGCCGGCGCCCTGGCGTTTCCCCGGTCGCCGATCGACATCAATCGGTTCCCACAGATGGTCGCCGACCTCCTCGGCTTCCTGAACGGTCAGGTGGAGAATGATCATCCCTTCGCAGGGATCAAGGTCCAGGCGGGTCCGCAGCCCGAGTGCGTGCCGGATGTATGGGTTCTGGGCTCCAGCGATTTCAGCGCTCGACTTGCTGCAATGTTGGGGCTGCCATTCTCTTTTGCGGATTTCTTCGGTAACACTGGAGCCCATGGTCCCCTGGTCGCCGATCTGTATCGCGAGCAGTTCAAACCGTCTGAGTACCTTGCGGAGCCGAGAATGAACGTTGCGGTCCAGGCTCTGTGCGCTCCGACGGAGAAGGAGGCTCAGTTCCTGGCGTCCAGTAGAAATCTCAACAAAGTAGCACAACATCTGGGCCTCAAGGAGGGGCTCCTTTCTCCCGAGGAGGCCTCGCAATACAAACTTCCTGCGGTCGCCCAACAGTACATCGAGAGCCTCAAGCCGTCATACGTCGACGGCGACCCCGGTCAGATTCGCGAGAAGATCCTCGAGTTGGCCGGGCGCTACGGCACCAATGAAGTCAGTGTCGTTACCACTTGCTACTCCTACGAGCACCGCGAGCGTTCATACGGCCTCATAGCGGAAGCGTTTGGGGTGTGCGAAGATCCCACGGACACGGCGCCGCAATAGACTGGCGATGAGAAACGCGGCCAAGCCCTGGGTGGCGAGTCATAACCGGAAGTCCTCCGGAGAGAAGTAGACCCCGTAGAGATGAGAACCAGGTGGTGGATCGCCTCGGTTACTGTAGTCCACCATGAAAATACCTCCCGCCTCCAGCTCCACCCAGGAGGAGTAGCCATTGTCAGGACGATGTCCGGCAGAAGGGGGATTGGCGTGGAGTTCCAGCATGTGGTCCAGCTGGTACTGGTCTGGATGCTCACCCTGCTGGGCCTGCCACTCCCAGCGGTGATCCGGCTCGGTCTCATTGGTGACCTGGTAGGCAAGACGGCGCCACCAGCTCTTCCCTGATCCCTTTGCCGCCTGCCCGAACCAGGTCTCCTGCAGGGGGAAGCCGTTGTACAGGGCCCTGCTCAGGACGACCTTCCCATCCACCTCGACGGTGAACAATCCCTTCCGGGCCCGGAGCTGGACGCTTCGTGGCTTCGTCATATCCACCCTATGAATCAGGTCGATCCTCTCGCCGCTGGCCCGGTCCCGACCCAGATCCCGCTTGGGCGCATAGAGCCAGAGGCCGTTGCTACAAACGTCCAGTCGCCTTTCCAGGCGACCGATCTCCAGAGAGGCGATGGGCTGATCGGCAGGCCCTGCCACTCGAAGCGTTGCCTCCAGGAACAGATCGCTACGGAAGTTCTCGGGGGGCAGGAGAATGTAGCGGGTCTCGCTATCGCGGACACCTTCTATTGACAGCTCCCCGGACGACAACATCACCTTGTCATGGTAGTGCACCCCTCCCACCTTGAAACCCGGATTGCGCCGCAGATCTCCGATCCAGGCATGGGTACCTCGATTGCCGGATTGGTTCCGGTAGGTGATGAGTACCTGTCCCCCTCGAAGCTGCTTCGCATAAGGACGATCCCCCGCAAATGGCAAAGGCTCAGGTCGGCTCCAGCTCCTGCCCCCGTCGGAGGAGAGACTCAGGTAGGAAGGGTACCCGTGATGGTTGCTTTCCCTCATAACGCAGCCGAGGGCGCCATCGGAGAGCACTACTATGGCTTCTTCCGTGTGATGGTGCACGACATCGGAGGCGATGATTTTCCGATCTTTCCAGGTCGTCCCTCTATCGGTCGAGCGCATGACGAAAACGCCGAGCTTGCGGGTTGCCTTGAAGTAGACTTGGGAGGCCATCAGGAGGGTTCCATCACCCAGCTCCACAATGCGGTCAGGCTCGAAACCGGGTACGCCCGTCAGACGGGGCTCGCTCCAGCTGCGACCCTCGTCTAAGCTGAACCAGATCCAGATGCCCGGAGGTTGATCCTCGTGGACGTGGCTGAAGTCATTCTGATCGCAGATAATGACCAGCCGTCCGTCTCTGAGACGGTTTAGGCGAGGGGTCACCCAGCGCTCCTGGCCTTTTCTCTTGTCCGCTTCCGAAACCAGCTGTGGGTTCCCCCAGGTCTTCCCGCCGTCCAGGCTCTCCAGCGTCGTGATCCGGGTCGTCTCCTGTGGCCAATGCCGCTCGCAGTCATTGTAGACCAGCATCATCTTGCCGCTGGGAAAGCGGATCAACTCGGGGTTCTTGGTGAAGCGGCCCTCGGGTCTCCACACCACTACCTGCCGCTCGAGAAGGGCGTCGAGAGAACGCATCCGTCTCCGCCGCGGACCCGAGGCCGCAAGGCCCAGATCCACACAGGAGAAAAGTGCGGAGGCGGAGACGAAGCCACCTGCGCCGAGAGTGCCGGTCAGGAAGGAGCGCCGACTAAAGCCAAGATTCCTCATATCGGACTCCTCGTCTTTCTCTGCAAAGCACAAAGGCACTACTCCTCCCTGAACCTCAGGGAATAGAGATCCGCATCCTTCATTACGAAGCGCAGCCGAATCGGCCGTCCTACCAAGCTGGCGACATTGGAACCGTTTTGCCACTGGAAAACGTGGTCAATCTGGTCGCCGTAAAGCTTCGGACTCTGCTCCAGAGCATAACCGGGAATGGCTTGGCCGCTCGCCTCCTGGATTTCGACGCGGATGCTGCCCGCAGCCGATGTGGCATAGTTGAGCACCAGGCTGCCTCCCTTGAAGAGAAGGGGATGGGTCAGCAGTTCCCCACCGCTGTAGCCGGCATGGGCAGAGACGAAACCGTCCAACCGGAGTGTGCCCCTCCGCAGTCGGCACCTGGGATGACGGTAGTTCTCGATCCAGTAGAGGGAAACTTCGTCGGCAGCCGTGGGTATGAGGCCAACGGCAATCGCGTTGTTGCGCTCTGTCCAGTTGTTCCGGTCGGGGCCTGGTCGTAGGAAGGCTTCGAGGCGGCGGTGAAAACGGACGCCGTCCCGGCTGCTCATGAAGACGCCATCGCTGACACCTGCGAGAGGATGCTCGGCCACGGCCTTCCGGGCCGGTAGAATCCGCTTCGAAAACCCCAGATAGATGTGGGGAGCGCGGAAATAGGGGACGATGGCGTTGGTATACAGCTCCTCATCCGGTGCGTCGCCGAAATCCAGAGGTTCGATCTGGGACCAGTTCAGAAAATCTGCAGACGTGGTGCGGCCAATCCAGCGAATCGTATCTCGTCCGGATCCGGTTCTCTGCCGCTCTGAGGCCTCACTCTTCCGATGGACGCGCAAGTAGCACACGTAGCGCCCCTCTGCCTCGGACCAGAACGCATGGGTGCCGCCGCTGTCCCAGAGCAAGGGGTAATGGCCGGGAGTGATGAGCGGCTCTGGGGCGATCGCCTCCCATCGAATGCCGTCTGTCGACCTGAATCCAAACAAGCCCCCCAGATACTTGTAGCCTGCAAGGATTGAATCGGGGACCCGGCCTTTCAAGTGATCGGCATCGTAGAAATGTCCTCCGATGGACTTGTAGCGCTCTTCGGGGAGGACTCCCGGCCGGGTGTCGATGAAGGGACTCCAGTCCAGGGGCATGGGCGCATAGCTGTTGTCGAGCACGACGTTGTTCTCTCGTGTCCCCATGACCTCAAACAGGCCCAGTCGGGGCCGAGTCCAGTGAATCCCGTCGAGGCTTTCGGCGTAACAAGTTACCTCGTCCTGACTGCTGTCCGGTGTGCTGGCCGGTTTGCCGCGATAGTAGGCCCTGTAGAGGTAGCCATCCTTCATCACCGTGGGATAGAAGGACACCGTGCCTTCCCAGGGAACTTCGGCAAAGGAGAGGGCTATCTCCCTGGGCCGGGGCGAATGGAGCTTCAGCTCCACAGCCTTCCGGGTATCGATCAGGTAGTCATCCACGAACAGCTCCAGCCGGGAGCCGATGTCGAGGGTCCCCTGGGAGCTGCGCTGCTCTGCTAAGCTATTCTCCACTGTGAGGGGTAGTGCCATGGCAACCAGGCAAGCGAAGATCAGTCCTCTCCTCATTCTCCAACCTCCTCAGTCGTCTGACCAGAAGTAGTTGCCCAGTTGCACACAGTCGACCTGGATGCCCTCCTTGGTCAGGCCTATTGTCCTGAGCGTACAGGACAAACCTGGAATCCGCTAACTGGAGTTTCATGGCAAAGGTGAAGTTTACCTGCCATGTGATCCGATGGTCCCTTGCACCTCTGATGACGACCTAGGGAAATCTTGGGTGCCTCTGAGACCTGAGCTGAAACTTCAAGAATTCGTCGCACGTCTCCTGTCCTCCGAAGATGCCGCCAACGGGTGAACTACCAGCGTTGCGAAGCCAAGTCCGACAGAGCCGCGAACGACTTGAGCCGTGAGCAAAATGAGCCCAGGTTCCAAGGAGAGAAGCGGACAACTCTTCCCCACGCAGTGACGCACAAATCCCCAGTAGCTGGAAGTTTCTTTCTCGAATGGGACCAGTCCTTCTGGGGGTGGGACTAAACCTTTTGTCAGAGCCGTGACTGCAAAGGAGCGGTACCGGAATACCGATGCCGGAAACAACTGACCCGGACGCCAGTAACCCAAGGACCCTCTTCTTATGGACTCACCACATGTCCCGATCGGTGATCGGGGCCCGCTCCCTCACGGTCACGGCTCTGTAAGCACTCCGCGACAACAGCGAGGCGGGATCTTAGCCCTTCCAATCTCCAAAGGCTTTCGCGACACCCTCTATTCTGGATTATCCGAAGCGTCCTTCTCGACTGAGCTGGATCATTCGGGAGACAACTTCAATTCTAGTTCGTCGGGGTGGCCTCAAGGCCGTCGTACATCGAGCCAAGGGCTCGCAAGAAGAATACTTCGGCTCGGAGGCCCAAGCAACATCCACCGGTCCATGGATAAGAACGCCCTGCTCAGCGACCTGCAACTTGCAACCTGTGACCTGCAACCCTTCGTCCAGTTTTCAGGGAAGTGCCCCCCAGCGGTGCTGCCCCATTCGAGAAAGAAACTTCCGGCTACTGGGGATTTGTGCGTCACTGCGTGGGGAAGAGTTGTCCGGCTCTCTCCTCGGAACCTGGGCTCATTTTGCTAACGGGTCAAGTCGTTCGCGGCTCTGACGGACTTGGCTTCGTAACGCTGTTAGTTCACCCGTTGGCGGCACCTTCGGAGAACAGGAGACGTGCGACGTTCAGCCGTGCGAGGAATTCTTGAAGTTTCAGGTAAGCAGCAGGCCCTGGTGTTCCCTTTGGCGATTGTGAAAACGCCTCAGGAGTCAGTTCCAGCGGAACCATCTCAGAGCCAATAGGAAGCTGACGCTGGCCCAGACAGCCAGGATGAGGAGCGCATTAGCCTGCTCGACCAGCGTCTGCCCTTCCAGAATCACAGCCCGCAAGGCGTTGATCAACTGGGTCAGCGGCAAGGCCTGGATAAACGGCTGCATCCAGTCGGGGAAGCGCTCGGCCGAGAAGAAGATCCCCGAGCAGATCCACATCGGCAGCATCACCAGGTTCATGATGCCCGAGATGGTCTCGATCCGTTGCGCCCGAGAGGCGGCAAGAAGCCCTAGACCAGCAAAGGCCATCGCACCCAGAAAGGCCACCACCACAATGTCTGAAACGCTTCCCTGGATAGGCACTCCAAAAACGAGAGTGGCTGCCAGCAGCAGGAAAAAGGCCTCAGGTATGAAAAAGACGACCCGGGTTCCCACGATCGAAAGCAGGAAGTGGGGGCGTCTCATCGGGGTTCCCAACAGACGCTTTATCAGCTTCTTCATGCGCATGCCGACCAGCACGAATCCGATGCCCCACATGCCACCGCCCATGAGGTTCATTCCCATGAGACCGGGCACCAGAAAGTCGACGTAGCGGGAACCGGGCGCGGCAATCGCCTCATCCCGAATGGCGATCGGATCGACCCGGCCGGCCACGCGCTGCAGAGCATCATCCAACCGCTCCCGCAGCTGGCGAGCCTCGCGATTACTGGGGTCGAAGTGGTAGCGGAGCCCTTCTCCTTCAGAATGAATCACCAGTAGCAGTCGATTGGTGCTGAGCTTCTGAAGAGCGGCTTCCTGGTCGAGAATCTCGAAAGAATAAGCTGGGTCCGATCCAACCGCCTGCTCCACCCGTTCGGCGGCCTGACCCGCTACGACACCGAAGTGAACCGGGGCATCCGTCGTGGTACGAAAGGCCAAGCCCAGTCCAATCATCATCAGCAAGGGGAATCCGTAGGTCCAGAAAATCGCCTCCGGCTCGCGGATGTAGCCTCTCATGTTGCTGAGGATCAGCTGGAAAAGAGCATTTCTCTCAAACATCCCGCAAATGTCTCCCGGTCAGGCTGACGAAGACATCCTCCAGATTGGCATGGCGGGTGGAAAGACGCCCCAGATCCAGGCCTCTTGACGCTAGCCAACTGAGCAGCGAGGGAATCGCCCGGTGGGGCTGCTCGACGTTGAGAAGATAGGCCTTCCCCTCCCGGATCACATGGGTAACCGAGTCGATCGCCAAAAGTTCTTCTTTTGAAGGCCAAAGGTCCTCTTGGCCTTCCAGAGACACATCGATCACATGTCCTCCACCCAGTTGAGCGATCAGCTCCTGAGGTGATCCCTCCGCGATCACCTTTCCATGATCGACGACCGTCAGATCGTCGCAGAGCTTCTCCGCCTCGTCCATGTAATGGGTGGTCAGAAGAATCGTTCGTCCACGCTCTTTGAGCCGAGTGACGACCTCCCAGATCTGACGTCGTGCCTGGGGATCCAGACCGGTAGTGGGCTCGTCCAGAAAGAGCAGCTCGGGGTCACCCACCAGGGCAGTTGCGACCGCCAGACGCTGCTTCTGGCCGCCGGACAGTTGCCTTACCCAGGCTTTCTCCTTCTCCTGGAGGGATACCTGCTCCAGGGCCTGGCCTATCATCAAGCCATCCTCGTAAAAACTGCGGAAGAGGGTCAGTACCTCCCGTATACTCAGCTTTTCCTGAAAGCGAGTCTCCTGGAGAGTCACGCCAATCCTCTGACGGAGTTGGTGGTCCCGGCCCCGGCCCCAACTCTCTCCCAGCACTTCGACTCGGCCCGACGTGGGTTTCAAGATTCCTTCCAGGATCTCCACCGTGGTCGTCTTACCCGCACCGTTGGGGCCCAGTAGCCCGAAGCACTGTCCCTTCTCCACCTTGAGGTGGAGTCCGTTGACTGCATCTACCGAGAGCTTCTTGTTTTCGTACCGTTTGAACAGATCTTCACAAAGGATGGCCGCAGGCATCAGCATTCTCCCGACAGTTCCGACTGGCTGAAGGACAAACGATACCACAGCGCCGGCGGCGAAAATGGGCGTGGACCGTTCAAGAACAGCGAGTACACGTGGGGCGACTGGCCTGAAACTTCAAGAATTCGTCGCACGTCTGAACGTCGCACGTCTCCTGTTCTCCGAGGGTGCCGCCAACGGGTGAACTAACAGCGTTACGAAGCCAAGTCCGACAGATCCGCGAACGACTTGAGCCGTTAGAAAAATGAGCCCAGATTGCGAGGAAAGAGCCGGACAACTCTTCCCCACGCAGTGACGCACAAATCCCCAGTAGCCGGAAGTTTCTTTCTCGAATGGAGCAGCACCGCTGGGGCGCCACTAAACAGAAAACTGGATCGAGTAGAGGGCGGCGTTACGCAGCTGGAAGCGAAGGCGGACCGGGCGGCCGTCCAGTCGCGACAACTTCGAGCCCTTCCAGGACAACTCCTGGACTCCGCTTTCTTTGAGAGTGCGGGACTGCTCCAGGCCGAAGCCTTCGATGGACCCACCCGAGGCGTCCATCAGGGCCGCCCGCAATTCGGCATCATAGGTGCCTCTCCCCGTCTCGGCCTTCTGGTCCGGAAGGGAAGCGTCCATGTCCACTTTCAGGCGAGACCCCGAAAAGAGCAGGGGACGGGTGATCATGGATCCCACATCGGGGCCCGCCAGCAAACCCAGATAGCGGTCCGCCGGCAGCGAAGCCAGGGCGATGGTCCAATTGTTGGGTCCCAGCTTACTCAGCTCATCGCTATGGGCTCCGCTGTAGGCCCCATAGTAGATACAGACCCGCCCGTCATGAACGATGGGGCCTGATGGGGTGAGGTATCCTGCGTCGTAACTGTCGATCTCCCCCCTTCCCAGGAACGGCAAGCGACGGTCCACCCAATTCCACTGAAAACCGTCCCGGCTGGTGAGCAGGAAGATGTCGAAGGTCTTTTCTTGGGACTGCATCATATGCAGGAGCCCCACGTAGAACTCACCATCCTGGGCGACTGTCATCTGGTAGTACTGGAAGTCAACGCGGTCCTCTGCGTCGGGTGCCAACATCAGGCGCGTAGGGCTCCAGTGGATAAAGTCGTCGCGCTGCGAGTCAACCGCAAGAGCATCGCCCAAACGCAGCATCCGGAGTGCAACCGGCAATTCGAACTGATCGAGGACTTCCGCAAACAATTCGAGGGTGCCGACGCTCCCATCTTAAGCTTGG
>CAUZIZ010000135.1:0-14977 GCA_963579905.1 Acidobacteria bacterium UBA6911
AGAAAGAAACTTCTGGCTACTGGGGATTTGTGCGTCACTGCGTGGAGAAGAGTTGTCCGGCTCTCTCCTCGGAACCTGGGCTCATTTTGCTAACGGGTCAAGTCGTTCGCGGCTCTGACGGACTTGGATTCGTAACTCCGGTAGTTCACCCGTTGCGGCACCTTCGGAGGACAGGAGACGTGCGGCGTTCAGACGTTCAACGTATTCTTGCAGTTTCAGCTTAGACAGAAATCGGACATAATCAGATACATGAGCTACACTGTCTGGGTTTTCTTTTCTCTTGTCGGGTTCCTTCTTCTGGTTCCGAGCCAAGCGATGGGCAATTCCAGCAGTATTCTGGTCATCGAAGGATCCACTGGAACCATGGCACGATCCTCTGCTCAGGTGGAGTCGGAGGCCGTATATCTTCCGGTCACATTCTTCGAATCTGCTCTGAGCTTGGAACGTAAAGATCTGACTCCGGAACTGGTAGGGCTATGTCAGGATGATCTGTGTATTCCACTCCCACTGAGAAGCTACGAGGGAGACGAGTACGTTTCATCTCGTAAACTCATCGATGCACTGAGCGGCGCCTACCTTTGGGACGATGACGCGTCCCAGCTCTTGCTTGATCTAAGGCCTCAGCACCACCAGGACCCGACTCGAGAACTTATCGATTTTGCCCTGACCGACCTGGAAGGACGAAAGATTCAGCTGTCTGATTATCGCGGGAAGAAGGTGGTCGTCTTCGCCTGGGCTTCCTGGTGAGGATGCCGCGCTCAGCTGCCCGGGTGGCAGCGATTCTACCAAGACTACAAGGACCAGAACTTTGAGCTGATCACAGTCGCTGTAGACGTCCAGGGGGCCGAAAAAGTCCGTCCCTGGGTCGGGCTTGCGAAGGCCACCTACCTGACGCTGGTCGACAGCCAGGGGAAGCTCGCCTCTGACTTTGGGTTCAACTACGTCCCTCTGACCCTTCTGATTGACGAAGAGGGAAGGCTCGTACGGGGCCCTACCGGAACCAACATCGACAGGGAATCGGACTGGACGGAGATCGCCGGCTGGCTCCGGACAGGCTCAATCGACACCTCATCCAAGCCCACCAAAGCTGCTGGCTTCACCACGCCTGAAGCCAAGCTTCGATTCGAAGCCGCAGCGGTGGCATTGGCCAAGGAAAAGCCGGGAGCGGCCCTGGCCCTGCTTGAGAGTGCACTGCAGCTGGATTCCGAAAACTGGCTCATTCGGGAACAGATCTGGGCCATCCAGAACCCAGACCGTTTTTACGACGGACCCATCGATTTCGATTGGAAAAAACAGCAATTGCGAAAAGATAAGGGCCGCTAGGAGCCTACGCGGTAGAAATTGATCTACTGCGAAAACGGTAGAATCGGCCCATATTTCCCCGATTTTTCGACGAATAGAACAACTATGGGCCTCGAAATCGAGAAAATCTGGACTCGATTCCTCGCTTTCTCGCTACGATCATTTCTATCGCGCAGACTCCTAACGAGCCCGCCCAGCCAAAGCGACAAAGTGGGTTCAGAGAGGAACAGCCATGGGAACTAAGTTTCTGTTGGTAGGTGCACTTTTCGGATTCACTGGTGTGGCGGCCGGAGCCTTCGGCGCCCACGCTCTCAAGAGCAAGTTGGCACCCGACATGCTCGCCGTCTTCGAGCTGGCCGTTCGCTACCAGCTCTACCATGCCCTGGCCTTGCTGGCTCTGGGCGCTGCCATGAATCAGCTCCAGCCTCCTACCAACATGCTGGCCGGTTGGATCCTGGTATTCGGAACGCTGATCTTCTCTGGAACGCTTTATCTGCTGAGCCTGAGCGGAGCGCGGTGGTGGGGAATGATCACTCCAATTGGGGGATTCGCCCTGCTCGTCGGATGGGCGTGTCTGGCCTGGTCTGCCTGGGCTCGAATCAGGGGGTAAGCGGGCAAGTTGAACGCGATTGTATGGGCCCGTCGGCGAGCGCCGACTCCCCTTGCTCTCTTGGAATAGGCCCTCTGCAAAACAAGAAAAAAATAAACCTGACGACCGCGACCTCCATCGTGGTGGCGAACATGATCGGGACCGGTGTATTTACGAGCCTGGGCTTTCAGGTCGTGGATATTAAATCCGGCTTCTCCTTGCTACTGATCTGGTTGATCGGGGGAATCTTTGCCTTGTGCGGAGCCCTCTCCTATGGTGAATTAGGAGCCGCCTTTCCTCGCTCCGGCGGCGAATACAATTTTCTTTCCAGGGTCTACCATCCCGGTCTGGGTTTCATGAGCGGCTGGGTGTCGGCCACGGTAGGATTTGCCGCACCGGTGGCGGCGGCGGCGATGGCGCTGGGAGAGCACCTCTCTCGGGTCATTCCTTCCCTCGATTCGATGGTCATCGCCCTGGTCGTGGTGGGATCCGTTTCCGGGATCCATACGGTAAATGTCAAACTGGGGAGCTATTTCCAGAATATCTTTACCGGCCTCAAGATCGTGTTGATCCTTGCCCTGGTGGGTGCGGGACTCGTCCTGGGAGAATCGCAAGGCCTCAGCTTCATGCCTTCTTCAGAAAGCATTTGGGATATTCCCAGTATGCCATTTGCCGTCAGTCTGGTTTTTGTCATGTATTCTTATTCGGGATGGAATGCCTCTACCTATATCGCCGGGGAAGTGCAAAACCCCCAAAGAAACATCCCCAGATCTCTCTTCATCGGAACCGCCCTGGTCACGGCACTTTATTTATCTTTGAATCTTGTTTTCCTCTATACCACTACCCTGGAATCCCTGGCCAACGAGGTCGAGGTGGGCTTTATAGTGGCGAATTCCATCTTTGGAGAATCCGGAGGAAAGATCATGGCTGGACTCATTTCCTTGGCGCTGATCTCATCTATCAGCTCAATGGTCTGGGCGGGTCCGCGAGTGACACAAGTGATAGGAGAGGACATTCCTTTTTTCAGAATGCTTGCTAGAAAGAACAGGGAGGGCATTCCTTTTGCGGCCATTGTGCTTCAGATGCTAATCGCAGGAGCGCTCGTCATAACCGCAACTTTTGAGACAGTTATTACCTACACAACCTATACCCTGGTCCTTTCCACGTTCATAACGGTTGCGGGGGTTCTGGTACTTCGAGTAAGAAGGCCGGATCTAGACCGCCCCTATAGGACCTGGGGATATCCGGTGCCCCCCCTCATCTTCATTTTGATCAGTCTTTGGATGCTGGTGTACCTGCCACTGAGCCGTCCTTGGGAGGCTCTGAGTGGGGTACTCACTTTACTGTCCGGTCTGCTCGTTTACTACATTGCAAGCCGGTTTAGTATCGGGCAAAGCCGAGACCAGGGAGGGAAGTGAGATCACTATTCCTCCTGGATTCAGAATGAAAACAAAGAGGGCAACTTTGATCTCTATATCTGATCCCTATAAGAGTGCTGCTGAACGACCGTCGAGGAAGGCATTCGAGGCAACGAATCTCCCCCAGGATCAGTTGGTGGTGGATCACCGGAATTCTCGCCTTGATGATAGTCGCCAACTACTGGCTCTGGAGAACTGCCTCGTATGCCTCGGTTCGGCTCGAAGACAACACGGAACAGGCCCTGGGGAGTTCTTTCCTCTACCACGAGTACGCCGTCCTCCTGGCTGAGTTCGTCGACAAAAAAGGTCTGGTTGACTATCGGGGGTTGAAACAGAACTGATCAAGCCTGGACAACTTTTCCCTTTCCCTTGAACGAGTCGATTCCGAGTCCTACGACGGCTGGAAAGAGGAAGACCAGGTTGCGCTCTGGATCAACGCCTACAACGCCCTTACCCTGAAAGCGATCGTTGACCACTACCCCATCGAGTCATCCTTCCTCGCTTCTCTCCGCTTCCCCAAAAACAGCATCCGTCAGATTTCCGGCGTCTGGGACAAGCTGTTGCTTTCAGTGAGAAACGAAAAGGTCACGCTGGACCAGATTGAACACCGGATCCTGCGTGCGAGATTCAAGGAGCCGCGGATTCATGTGGCTCTGGTCTGCGCAGCCATGGGGTGCCCTCCCCTACGAGACCAACCCTTTATCGGCAGCAGACTCGACGCTCAGCTGAACGACCAATCCCGTCGCTTTCTCGCTGATCCCAAGAAGTTCGTCATCGATAGGGACAGAGCTCGAGTCTTCCTCTCACCCATCCTGAAATGGTACAAGAAGAACTTTCTCCCTACGTATGCCACCGACGTATGCCACCGAAAAAAGGTTTTCCGGTCACGACAACGTCAAGCGGGCGACCCTGAACTTCGTAGCTGGATACCTCGACCCAGACAATCGCAGGTATCTGGAAACAGGGGACTACAAGGTTGAATATCCCGACTATGACTGGTCCCTGAACGAGCGTCCGGCAGGTCGGTGAGTAGCCCCCAAGAACAGATCTCAGTCATCATCCCAACACTTGACGAAAGACGCGCCCTCCCCCGGGCTCTGGCCAGTGCTACAGGGATACCCAACGTCGAGGTAATCGTTGCCGATGGTGGCAGTGGAGATGGCACGGTCGAGATCGCGCGTGACTGGGGATGCAGAGTGATCAGCACCTCCACGGGCCGCGCTCGCCAGATGAACAGAGGTGCGGAGGGATCCCTCAGCGACTATCTGGTTTTCCTCCACGCTGACACTCGTTTACCCCAAGGCTTTGAAGATGGCGTCCGCGAAACTCTAACCGATCCAAGGGTTGCAGCCGGAGCCTTTCAGCTTCGAATCGACGGAGCACGCGGCTTCCTCTGCCTGATCGAGGCTGGGGCCAACCGAAGATCCCGATATCTTCAGATGCCCTATGGAGATCAGGCGATCTTCGTGAGGACCGAGTTGTTCCGAGAAGTCGGAGGATATCCCGATCTGCCCATCATGGAGGACTTCGAACTGATCCGAAAACTGCGCCGAAGGGGGCGCATCGCTGTTGCGCCCTACTCCGTTCTGACCTCGGGCAGGAGATGGAAAGATCTGGGAATCTTGAGGACAACGCTGCTAAACCAGATCGTTGTCCTGGCTTATCTTGCTGGAGTCCAGCCCACCCGAATTGCGTCCTGGTACCGTCGAGCACCGGGTCGGGTTGAACACCGAAACACTTCCTCAATGCCCCCTTCGGGGTAGAGCCTGCCGAGGTAGCCGTCTCAGGATCCGAGGCCGGCCAGCTGCTCTACTGCCTTGGCCAGGATCTGGGTCCCCTCGCGCCCATCACCCTGGGCTTCCGCCATTCGGAACAGCTGATTCACCATTGAGGTTCCCGGAAGCGCCACTTGCCCGGCAGCACCTGCTTCCAGAACCAAGCGGAGATCCTTCTGGATGAGATCCACCATGAAGCCCGGTGCGAAGTCCCGATCGACGATCTTCGGCCCTAGATTGCTCAGCTGCCAACTCCCCGCAGCTCCACCTTTAACCGCCTCGATCATCACCTGCGCATCGAGACCGTTCTTCTTAGCGAACGTGACCGCCTCACTAACTCCCAAGAGTGTGACAGCAACCAGAATCTGATTGGAGAGTTTGGTCAGCTGCCCGTTTCCCACTGGCCCGCAGTAGGTGATCGTCTTGCCCATCACTTCCAAGATGGGTTGCACGCGATCGAAAGCGGCCCTGTCCCCACCCGCCATGATCGCCAGAGTTGCATTACGAGCGCCTACGTCTCCACCCGAGACCGGAGCATCCACCAGAGTGCACCCCTTCGCGCGCAGCTGCTCATCCAGCTGCCGCTCCACTTCCGGAGAAATGGTGCTCATGTCAATCACTACCGAGTCCTCGCTGATGCGCTCCATCACACCTTGGGGGCCGGCCACAACCTCCTCAACATCGGGAGAATCGGAAACGATCGTGATGATGACCGTGGAAGCAGCCGCCACGTCGGCCGGAGAATCCGCCACTTTGCCCCCCCGTGCGCCCAGTTCTTCTGCCTTGGACCGGGTTCGATTGTAGACGGTGAGGGGGTAGCCCGCGTCGAGTATGTGCCCCGCCATGGGCAGCCCCATGATCCCCAGGCCTACAAAACCGATTGGTGGTTTATCCATGTCTCTCCTCCTTAGTGAAATTCACTTTCCTATCCCCCTTTGTACATCTGCGAACGAGTATAAGCACCCAAAACGGATCGCTACGTCACGCAGCACGTCAAGTGTCCCGCTTCGGGCTGGCACTTGACTCAAGCTCCGACATAGAATCATGGCTTGGAGGAACGGCATGAGCAAGCTGAAAAAGTGGATTCTCCTGGTTCTTGTGTTCCTGGGAATCTTTTCGTTAATCGTCTTGGCAGCAGGCGCCTACCTGCTCTCGTATGAACCCGTCGCAGAGGTCCGGAAGGGCAGTGTAGTCGAGATTGTTCTTTCCTACGCCATCGAGGAGCTGCCACCGGAAAGCCCAATTTTTTCAGCTTTTCAGGGCCGACTTCCCAATCTTCTGGAGCTGGGCGAGGTCTTCCAGCACGCCGCGCGCGATGACCGAGTCTCAGCCATTCTTCTGGAGATTCATCCGCTAGGTTGGAACTGGGGGCAAATCGAGGAGGTTCGGGACTACGTCAAGCAGTTTCGTGAATCGGGCAAAGCAGTCCACGCATTCCTCGCAGTCGACATTGGCGGAGAACAGGAACTCTACCTTGCCTCAGCGGCCGATTCCATCACCCTCAATCCCGGCTCGGGGCTGCTTATCAATGGCCTGGTCGCGGAGGTGACTTTCTTCAAGGGAGTGATAGAAAAGCTGAAGATCCAGCCCGAGTTCATCCAGTTCAAGGAGTATAAGAGCGCGGAGCAGTATTCTCGCGAAAAGCTCAGCCCCGAGATTCGGGAAATGTTGGCGTCCATCCTGGGCAATCTCGAAGACCGCTTTGTGTCCACGCTGGCGGAAGAGCGCCAGCTGGAGGAAGAAACGCTGAGGGAAATCATGACCGTGGGCATGCTCCCTGCCAAGCTTGCGCATGAAAAGGGCCTGCTCGACAACCTGGGCTACCGGCATGAGATCGAAGAGCGGCTCAAGTTTTCGGAAGAAGGTGTAGAAGAATACCGTGGCATTCCCGAAAGTCGATATCTCACGGCAGCAAGAAATAGGTACGAGAACAACTCAGCGCACAGGGTCGCTCTGTTGGGAGGCCTGGGCTCAATCATCGCGGGACGGAGCAAGCCACTCATGAACGTCGTCGGTGGCACCACCGTATCCGATCAGCTACGCCAGATACGCGAAGACGATAGCGTCAAAGGCGTCATCCTTCGAGTAAATAGCCCAGGCGGTTCGGCGGTGGGGTCAGATATGATCTGGAAAGAGGTGCGCCGGCTGGAAGAAGCGGGTAAACCTGTTGTCGTTTCGATGTCGGGGGTCGCGGGTTCAGGCGGATACTACATCTCGATGGGAGCCCGACACATCGTGGCGCAGCCCTCAACCATCACCGGATCCATCGGCGTGATCTTCGGCAAATTCGATCTTCAGGGATTCTACGGATGGTTGGGGGTCACCGTCGACAGAGTGAAATCGTTTCCCAATGCCGACGTCCTCTCTGCGCTCACCTCGCTGAGCGCTGATCAGAGGAAGCACATCGAAAACTGGATGGAAACGATCTACGAGGATTTCGTGCGGAAGGCTGCAGAAGGTCGGGGCCTCGAGTACGAAGACCTCGAAGCTAAGGCGCGGGGAAGAATCTACACCGGGGAACAGGCTCGGGAGCTGGGTTTGGTAGATAGCCTTGGGGGACTGCGCACTGCCGTAAACGAGATGAAGAAGGCTTTGGAGCTGGGGCAGGACGAGCAGCTCGAGATGGTGCTCTACCCCAAGCGGAAGACGCTGCTCGAAGCGGCCTTGAGTGGCGATCTGATCAAGATTGCTCCGCCCTCCCTGACTGGATGGTTCCAGCAGTCCCTTAACCGTTTGGCCATGCCTGGCCCCTGGCTGCTTGCTCCTGACGTTAATATCAACTAGCTTTTTCCAAAGATGGTGCAGGACGGGGAGATGCGTATGCGGGAGGCACTGAGAGCTGTCCGGGTACCAGATTTGAAAAAGAAGAAAGAGCGGGGCGAGAAGATTGCCGTCCTGACAGCATACGACGCCACCATGGCGGGGCTCTTCGACCGAGCAGGAATCGACGTGCTCCTGGTCGGTGACTCTCTGGGAACGGTCATCCTGGGCTACGACAGCACCGTGCCGGTGACCCTGGACGACATGCTTCACCACACGGCGGCTGTCTGCCGGGGCAGCAAGCGGGCCTTGGTGGTTGCGGACATGCCGTTTCTGTCCTACCAGGTCAGCATTCCCGAGGCCCTCAGAAATGCCAGCCGGCTGATCCAAAAGGGCTCGGCAGCGGCAGTCAAGATGGAGGGAGCCGGTCCCGTCATCCCAGTGACAAAAGCACTCTCCGAGGTAGGGATTCCTGTAATGGGGCATCTGGGATTGACGCCCCAGGCCGTCCATGCTCTTGGGGGCTACCGATCTCAGGCCCGTGATCAGGCGTCGGCCTCACAGCTCATCGAAGACGCTCACGCTCTGGAGGAAGCGGGAGCCGTCGGCCTCTTCCTGGAGGCGATCCCAGATGAGGTTGCCCGCCAGGTCACTACTCTATTGAACATTCCCACCATCGGAATTGGGGCAGGACCCTACTGCGATGGCCAGGTGCTTGTCAGCTATGACGCCTTCGGGATCTTCGACAAGTTCACCCCTTCCTTCGTCAGACATTACGCCTCCCTCGGCGATACCCTCGTATCGGCAACCAGGTCGTATATTGACGATGTCAAGAATGGACACTTCCCTGAACCTCGAGGTTCCTCCCCTGCAACTGCAACACCCAAGCGAATGGACCTTGTTGAGAAAGAGTCATAGTGGCGCTGGAGTTGCTCCACGAGGCCACAGAGGCACGGAAGAGGCTCTATACAGTCAGGCGAGAGCGCAGGACTGTCGGGCTTGTTCCCACCATGGGGGCGTTACACGCTGGCCATCGCAAGCTGATTGAGGAAGCTCGTTCGGAGTGCGATTGGGTGGTCGTCAGCATCTTCGTCAACCCTCTGCAGTTCGGACCTCAGGAAGACTTCGATCGATATCCCGGAAAACTCTCAGTCGACCTTCGTGTGTGCGAAGAACTTGGAGTCGATGCAGTCTTCGCCCCCGGAGTGGACGAAATGTACCCCTTTTCTCATCGGACCTCGGTGGAGGTCAAGGAGCTCACAGATCATCTCTGCGGTCGTTTCCGCCCTGGACACTTCAAAGGTGTGACAACGGTGGTCCTGAAACTGTTTCACATCTGGACACCCGACCGGGCCTACTTTGGGGAGAAAGATGCTCAACAGACCGCAGTCATCAAACAGATGGTCCAGGATTTAAACCTGCCTGTCCTAATCCAGGAAGTGCCCACCGTTAGAGAGCCGGATGGACTGGCGGTCAGTTCTCGAAACGAGTTTCTAGACCCGGAACACCGAAAGGCCGCGGGCTCGCTGTTTCAGGCCCTCCAGGAGGCTGCCCGGCAGGTAAAAGAAGGGATTAGGGAAGCAGGGCTCGTGAGGCAGGCAGGACTGGATATCCTGGAACGCGAGCCCTTGATCCAGGTTGAGTACTTCGAATTGGTAGACCCGGAGCGGATGCGTCCCGCCAACGACCTCAGGAGTGCCGTCAGGGCCTGCAGTGCCGTCCGCGTGGGCAATGTTCGTCTGATCGACAACCTCTTGATCCAGCCGGCTTGATCCGCGACTTCGTAGCTCTCGATCCTACTGGAATCCCGCACATCGACCTGTTGAAAACGGAAAATTTCAACCGATACGCTTCCCCTAAAATGCTCCATTGACTTCTTTCGGGGAACTGTTATGATCACTTTCGTCTCCCCAAAGGCCGGCGGTATTGTCTTCTGCAGGGGGGCTGGTTCTTCCCAACATAGTAGATCAGGCTGATGTCCGACGAGAGGACCTATTCGACCCGAGAACTTGCCCAGATGTGGAATCTGAGCGAGTCCACAATCAAGCGCTGGGCGGACGCGGGCCAACTCCATTGTCATCGAACGCCTGGCGGTCATCGCCGATTTCAGGTTCAAGACATTCGCGGCTTTCAGACCAAACACAGGTTCGAGGGAACCGGACTGCTGACTTTCGCGCCCTGGGAGGATCCGGACATCGAGGTCAGCGTCAATCAGAAGAAGCTGGACAAGGTGCGGGACTCGATCCTCCACCTGGCCACTCAAAACCAGAGCGTACGAATCAAGGATCTCCTGGAGCGGCTGTACATCAGGGGAATGGCGCTGGTCGAACTCTACGACGACGTGCTCCTGCCTTTGGCGGAAACTGCCCAGGAAGCGGTTCAGACGGGGAAGCTCGTGAAGGGCCAGGAAAAACTCGTTAGGAGCAACCTCGAAGAAGCCATGTACAACTTCTTCCCCAGGGTCATCCGACGCCGTCCGAACGGCAGGACAGGTCTCTGCGGATCTCCTCAGAACATGCGTACTCAGTCCGTCAACGCCATCGCTCGAACCTTGGAGGTGGAAGGCTGGGAATGTCTCAAATTAGGTGAAAATGTGCCCCTGGATGAAATGGCCCAGATGGTGGAGCAAGAACCCGTCAACCTGGTCTGCGTTGCCTCTTCGAAACCGCAAGAAGCATCTCTCCTGGATCATTTCGACACCCTCTACGAGGCATCCCACAGCTACCGAATTCCTCTGGTTCTGGTGGGTAAGGGATTCGCCGACAGCGACTATCGAAGCCAGTTTCCACACGACGACTACCTTTCTAACCTCAGATTACTGCGCGACTTCATCCTTGAGCTGAACCGCTAGGAGCCTGCCGCGATAGAAATTGATCTACTGCGAAAACGGTAGAATCGGCCCATATTTCCCCGCTTTCTCGCTACGATCATTTCTACCGCGCAGACTCCTAGCCTGGACTATTCTTCAGCAGGCCTATCAACTGCTTGTAGAGTGCCATGGCGTCTCGCAGCTCCTGCTTTGCCACCTTCTCCTGGGCGGTATGGGCCTCCAGAATGGAACCAGGTCCTACCAACAGCGGCTTGCCCAGAGATCTCAACGAAGGAACATCAGTGCCATATCCCACCACCTTGGTCGGGAAACCTTCGACTGATTCCATCACCTGGGGCTCCGAGGTGGCTACGACCTCCAGCACGTCCCTGTCGGGGGAAAGTCCCTGCAGGATCTCCATATACCGGGCACTCGAAGTGACCGTGCGGATCAGCACTTCCGCTTCGGCTGCATCCGGAATGACGTTGGGAGCCCTTCCTCCCCGGATCGTGCCCACGTTGACATAGGTCTCTCCCAGACGGGCATCGTGTGGAAATTCCAGTGCCCGAAGCTTCGCTAGAATGTCCAACAGCTTATCGATGGCAGACTCCCCGTGCTCAGGATAGGCGGAATGAGCCGTGATGCCAGTGGTCTGGATGCGGGCGTAGATCATCCCTTTGTGACCCACCACCAGCTCATTGTCGGTGGGTTCACCGTCGATCACGAACGAGCACTCTAGATCCAGATCCCGGGCTTTCTTTGCCCCCGAGCTGTCGGTCTCCTCGCCCACTACGAAGAGCAGTCCCAGATCCGTCTTCCCCTCGGCAAGCAGCTCCTCAGCGGCGCAAATCATTGTCGCAATAATGCCCTTGGCATCGCAGGCTCCGCGCCCATAGACGAACTCCTCGTCTTCCCGAAAACCAAAGAAGGGAGGGACCGTGTCCATGTGGGTAGACAAGATTATCTCAGGACTGCCACTACGAGCCACGATGTTGAAACGATCGGCGGCAACTTCCTGTCGATCGCAAACCCAACCTTGATCTTGGAGAAAGTCGAAAAGAAACTCTCCGACCGCCTTCTCGTCCCCAGTCACCGAGGGTATCTCGACAAGGGATCGGGTCAGCTCAACCACATCGATCATCGTGACAACCCGCCCTTGTCGAAGTGAGTCTTCACGACCGTCGCAATGCCTCCGCGGACGGAAAATTCGCCTGTTACCTCACAGCGGACAGGTTTGCAGGCGGCGACCAGATCATCCAAGATCTTGTTGATGACATGCTCATAGAAGATCCCCTGGTCGCGAAAGGAGAAAAGGTAGAGCTTGAGCGACTTGAGCTCAAGGACCCTCTGATCGGGCACGTATCGGATCCGAATCGTGGCGAAGTCGGGCTGCCCTGTCATGGGACAAAGTGAGGTAAACTCGGGGCACGAAATATTGACTTCGTACTCGCGGCCCGCGTACTCGTTCGGAAACGTCTCTAGGGGGTTGGCCGACAAGATCTAACCGTTCGAGGACAAGCTGGGAACCTGCATCAGATGACCGGAAGCTGATTCAACTCGCCGTTCAATTCCGGCGGCAGAGCAAAGTGGACGTTTTCCTCTCTGGTGACCAGTTCCCCTACTGTAGCACCCTGTTCCTGGAAGAAACTGACCACTTGATCGACCAGAATCTCTGGAGCCGAAGCACCGGAGCTGAGTCCCACCGTTTCCACCTCCTCAAGCCACGCCGGATCAATGCCATTCATATCATTGATCAGATACGAAGGCGCTCCAGCCTTGAGAGCTTCCTCTACCAGTCGATTCGAATTACTGCTGTTCTCGGCTCCCACTACCAGAATGAGATCTGCAACTCTTGCCAGCTCTCGAACCGCCATCTGCCGATTCTGAGTGGCGTAACAGATGTCCTCCGACGGCGGCCCTTGAATGGCCGGGAACTTCTTTTTCAGGGCTGCAATCACCTCTCGGGTGTCTTCAAGGCTCAAGGTCGTCTGGGTCAGATACGAAATCTTGTCGGGGTTCCGGACTTCCAGGACCTCCACATCTGCCGCCGTACTTACCAGATGGATGGAGTCGGGAGCCTCTCCCATGGTGCCGATCACCTCTTCGTGACCTTTGTGCCCAATAAGAACAATGGCATAGCCATGTTGCGCGTACCGAATGGCCTCCAGGTGGACCTTCGTCACCAAAGGACAAGTCGCATCGATTACATGAAGCGATTTCTGACGCGCCTCTTCCCATACCTGCGGTGAAACCCCATGTGCGCTGAAAATAACGGTTCGTCCATGCGGGACTTCTGAGAGCCCGCTTACGAAGACGGCGCCCTTCTGGCGCAACTCCTCAACCACGTGCGGATTGTGTACGATCTCCCGGCGCACGTACACCGGCTTGGAATATACGTCCAGGGCGATGCGCACGATGTCGATCGCTCGAACAACCCCTGCACAAAACCCACGCGGACTGGCAAGGATGACCTTTTTCACCATAGCAGATACCCAATCCTATCACGCCTCAAAAGACCCTGTCACGCTCTCGTGCTGCGGCCGGTGGCAGGAGGCTGCGAGGCAGAGTCCGGAGCGGAACAACAGCCGATCGGACAGAAGTCGGGTCGAGACCCTCGCGTCCCCACAAAACGGCGCTCCGAGTTCTCCTGCACCCGCTCCAGGATCAGTTCTCGAACCATACTTACGAACGCTGGGTGAACGCCGGCGCTTGAGGCTCTGACGGCATTCAAGCCAATTTTCATGCATAGCTGCATCGCCTCAACGTCCAGGTCGTACACAACCTCCATGTGATCCGAGACGAAACCCACGGGAACAATCACCACGTCCTTGGCACCGGAACTCTTCAATTCCCGCAGACAGTCCCCCACATCGGGTTCCAACCAAGCCTGTTCAGGCCGCCCACTGCGACTCTGATAGGCCAGAGACCAGATGGGATGGGCGACTCGCCGCGCCACCAGAGTGCAGACCTCCTGGAGCTGTTCCACGTATCGGCATCCGGCTGCCATCGAAGCGGGGATGCTGTGAGCTGTGAAGAGCAGCGCAACCTTTTGCCTTCTCTCTGCGGGAATTCCCGAAAGAGCCTCTTTGACCCGATCCGCATTCGCCTCCACAAACCCAGGATGGTTGTAGAAGGCTCGTAACTTATGGATTATGGGTGCCTCGGGACCGACTTCCATGCGGGCTCGATCGATGTCCTGAAGGTACTGGCGACATCCCGAGTAAGAGCTATAGGGAGAGGTAACGAAAGCCAGGGACTTCTCGATCCCGTCTAGAGACATCTGACGCACCGTGTCTGCCAGAAAGGGATGCCAATTCCGATTCCCACAATACAAGGGCAAGGTGAGGCCCTGTGATCCCAGCTCCCGCTGCAGAGCGGAAAGCAGCTGCCGGTTCTGTTCATTGATCGGGCTCACGCCTCTGAAAATCTCGTAGTGGTGCGCAACTTCTTCGAGTCGCCCTGGTGAAACCCGCCTCCCCTTCAAGACATTCTGGAGAAAGGGTGCCACGTCGTCCATTCCCTCCGGACCACCAAAGGAGACCAGCAGCACCGCCTGGTAGGGGACGTTCATTGGCTACAGTATACCGCTGACCAGAAACTTGAACGATTCCTCGGAACGTCGGAACGTCGGAACGTCGCACGTCTCTACTCCCGGAAAAGCGCGGCGAACGGTTCCGACGGAAACTCCGAATGGCGAGGCAATCATGAAGAATCTCCAGGTGACAGAGCCGTGACCGGGAGGAAGCAGGCCCTGATCAGGGGCTGAACCTGGCAGCTCCGCTTCGGAAGTTTCCACCTGAACGATCCAGCACCGCCGGAGGTGGGGCTAAGCTGAAACTTCATTTGGTAGGAGATCATCCAAGAGTCGCCAATGACAGAGCCGTGACTGCAAAGGAGCGGTCCCGGGCATACGGATGCCGGAAACAACCGACCAAACAGACGATGGCCGATTGCATCCCCTTTTATGGCATGTCCCGATCGGTGATTGGGGCCGCTCCTTTGCAGTCACGGCTCTGTCATTGGCGGTAGCGACAATCACGACAAACGTAACCGAAGTTTCGTTCTCGAATGGGGCAGCGCAGCGGGGGCGGGACTAAGCTAAAACTTCAATTAGCTCAGGTGGGTCGACGTGGGTTCGGTCTCCAGGGCGAAGTATTCTTCTTTTAGGGGTATTCAGTTAACTCAAGTTGCGACTATATGGCGTATTTGCGGGGCCTGGGGCCCCTTACGTTTTTGACCATGTCCTTGTAAGGTGTCGGTTCGATCGCCACCGCTTGTTGGACTAATCTGTAGAATAGCTTGCCACGGTGGCGGCTCGTTCGGC
>CAUZIZ010000136.1:0-14944 GCA_963579905.1 Acidobacteria bacterium UBA6911
CCGGAGATCAAGGAGCGCCAAGGGCCGCGAGAGCTGGGGTGAGATGTGTCTAAAAACGTCGACAGAGGGGGTAGAATAGCTCCTCATAAGCGATCGGCGGGCAGTCCCGCAACAGCCGAGCCGAGTTCTGAGTGTCTTGGTGCAAAAACTTAGAATTTGGGCCTCCAAAATGACTCCTAGGAGCCGGGAAACGGTCCTGTTTTCCAAATTGCGCTTATTTTTGGGTCTAGAGCTCGGAGTCGTCACTCTAGAGGTCTAAAACAGCGCGGAAACACCGGCTACAGATCAGGCGACCGTCGTGGTTCAGGAGCCTTTCTTCGGGCCAAGTTTCGAGGTCGTTCCCCACACTCTACTGGCGGGTACGAGTCCCGGATTCTCCTTTCTGATTCGCCAGCAAAGCAACAACATGCAGGTACTCGAGGCGTCAATCGAAGTGGACAAAGCCACTCCGGATCTCGAATCCCTCGAACCAGGCTCGACCCTTGCCTTGGCGAATAACATCGTCTTCCGCACACCGAGAGATTTTCAGGCCTTCAATGTTTCAGAGGTGATCTCCCCAGGGAAGGTCTTATTCGAAGGAGCCAGCGTCGAAGGCGACACTTTCGAGATCAGAGCCGAGGGTAGCTTCGAGAGCGGATCCGCTCTCTTGACCTTCAGGCAGCTTCCGGCGTCCCCTCCCAAATCTTTGGGGCAGGTGACTTCTGAGCAACAGATTCTCCTGGATCACCAGCTCATTCAGCTCCCTCAGGCTACAGGCGAGAGTTTTGACATTACGGCGACCTTCACCTTGGTCTCCGTCCGCGACGACGATGATGTGTTCCTGACCAAGAGCCTCACCCGAACCTTCACCACCGTGGTTCCTGCGCCAGGTGCCCCCCGATTGGAGCAACTGCGTCCGGTCGTTGGGCCGATTGGTCAACTTCTCACCATCACGGGTTCCGGGTTCGACCCTGAACCTCAGAATAACGTCATCACTTTTCAAACAGAGAACTTTATACGAGTGGAAGGCCGAGTCGAGAGTGCTAGCGCCAATGAACTGAAGGCACGAGTACCCCAGGAGGCGGTCATGGGTCCAGTGAGGGTCGCTGTCAACGGGCTGGAAAGTAACGACTATCAATACTTCACTTCGTCCTTTTTAGGCCGAACGCGGGCATCTTTTTGGGCGAGGTCCTCGCAGGCCAGCCTCTTGCACCCCTGTTACTGCTGGGCCAGAAAGATCGATTCCGCGCCACTGTGACCGACCACGACATCCGTCTGGAATCCCTGAAGGTGATGTTGGACGCTGGCAGTATCAGGATCGACGACTTGGTTCAGGATCAGCCTGCGGGCACGGCTCGAGTCTCTCTAAGGGGGTTTTTCGGCTCGACAACCGAGCACCTATTGGTCTATAGCGGTCAGGAGGAGGGTGGTGAGGCACGACACTTGTTCGATCTGAAGGAGACGCTTGAAGATGATTCAAGATCAAGAGGAACGTTACACCTTTCCGAGAGCGAAAGTGGAAGAGTACTCTTCGAGCTGGTCCCTGATTTTACCCTGGCAGGTTTTACCTTGGAGATCCGGTTCGAAGCGGAGGTCTATGTTGCTCCGGAAAGTGTCGGGATCTTTATCAACACCAGATCGGATGTTCGATCCGTGAAATGGAACTTTCTCCCCAATTCGGAGATGGTGGTCGTCTTTCCGGATCGCGTAAGGACAAAATGACTGATGGCAACCCTGGTCCGTTCATGAACGAGGAAAGGCAAATCTTGAGCCTCGTGCTCTTGTGTCTTCTGGTGGTTGTCTGGGGGGGGATGCCCTCGCCCTCCCGAGGACAAGACGGAAGAGCCTGATCTGGAGGAATACGTGGTCAGGATCAGGCCCGAGAATATCGTGAAGCCAATCCCTCTGGGTGCCGTGGCTCCTGAGTCCACGGTCCAGGTCTTCAGGTCAAAGGGCAAGGGAAATCCGGAGACTTATTTGCCCCTCAGGATAATTTCCACGTGCTCCCTTTTTACAGCAAGCCTGGGACAACCCAACAGCCTTCAGTCGACGTTGACAATTCAAGCGATCTCGCAGGCGACCGCGGACAATTTGAGGAAGGCCAGCTGGCGCAGTTCGGATGGGCTGGCATCGGGTTGGATCTGTGTAGATCTCAGCATTGAGAAGGGTCAGAAAAATATCAAGAGCAACGCCGATTGTACCAATGTGACCGTCATCCTGGATGAAGCGGCCAAGGAAATTCTACCCGAGATCAGGAACGAATTTGCACGGATCAGCCTCTCTCAGGACGTGATGGACTTCGGCCCAGCCAAGGTGGGTGAACAGACCATCTTCATCCAGTTCTTCGTTTTCCTGTATGGAGAGGGGATGCTGAACGTTTCCCTGGCGATGGATCCGCCGAGTGCGGACTTCAGGTTTGACCTTCCTTCGAGCTTTCAGCTCACCGAAACGCGAAAGAGCCGGGCGGTCGGCGTGCGCTTTCAACCCACGACTCCAGGGCTGAAGACGGCGATTTCTCTGTCTGTTGTGAAGCCCGCCCCTGATGCTCTTCCCGTCCCGTCTCCGAGGACATCGATAGGAAGCTGCTTTCTGGCCGTACCCCGCCGAAACCCGGGGTTGACCTCTTATCACGACACCGAGCCCGCTGAGGGAAACTGGGCCCAAGAGTTGACGTAGTGGGGTGCTCCATTGAGAATCAGCGCTGGCCTCAAGGAGGGGCAGCTATGCCAAAGCTCTTACATTTTGATCCATTCAACGGTGCCAGTGGGGACATGATTCTTGGCGCACTTCTGGACATGGGCTTGCCGCTGAGCCATCTCCAGGATGAGCTCGGGAAGCTCAACCTGGGTGAGCCGTTCGAGCTTCTGTCCCGACAAATCAGTCGCCAAGGGGTCGTCGCTACCAATTTTCAGGTCCGCTCAGCCGAACACGCCGATCACCACCACGGCCGGCACTTGAAGGAGATCGGGGAGCTCCTCGACAATAATGATCTGGATCGCTGGGTCAGAGACACCTCGCTGAAGATCTTCCAAAGATTGGCAGAAGCGGAGGCCCGGGTACACGGGCGCTCCCCAGAAGATGTGCACTTCCACGAGGTGGGTGGGTTGGACTCGATCATCGATATCGTCGGAGCTTGTATCGGCTTCCAATATTTCGGTGTCGAGAGCTTTTACACCGGTCCCATCAGTCTTGGTGCTGGGACCGTTACGTTTTCACATGGCACCTGGCCAGTGCCCGCCCCTGCGACCACCGCGCTGGTCGAGGGATTCCCGGTGCTCATGGGCCCAGTGGAAGGCGAGCTGACAACGCCCACCGGAGCCGCCATCGTCACAACTTTAGCTCAGGTCGAGGGGATGCCCTCCTTTTCTCTCGAGACTTCGGGCTTCGGCGCTGGGGACAGGGAGCCAGAGGGAATCCCCAATGTGCTAAGATTGCTGCTGGGAGAGGACCTGGGGGACGATCATAACTCACTCGGGATCCAGGAAGAGGAAGTCCTCGTCCTGGAAGCGAATATCGATAACATGGATGCGGAGATGGTGGGGCACTTCATCGCCCTTGCCCTCCGACAGGGTGCCCTGGACGCCTACTGCGCCCCACTTCAGATGAAGAAGGGGCGACCCGGTTTCCTCCTGACAATCCTTTGCCAGGACAGGGACAGGGAACGGTTAGCCGAGCTCACCTTTCGTGAGACGACCACCTTGGGTATTCGCTGGAGCCGGTGGAGGCGTTGGGTCCTGGATCGAGAGATGAAAGAGGTCGATACCGAGTTTGGTGTCATTCGAGTTAAGATTGCTCGCTTTCGAGGTCAGGTAGTCAACGTCTGGCCCGAGTACGAAGACCTGAGAAAGATTGCTGAGGAAACCGGGACGCCGCTGAAGGTTCTGAGACAAATTGCGACGAGCCAGATCTCGGGCACCTGATCCCCCAGCTAGTACGATGAAAAAAAAGTTCTACCTGACCACGCCTCTTTACTATGTGAATGATGTCCCCCACGTTGGGCACACCTATACCACCGTGATTGCTGACGCCATCGCTCGCTACAAACGCATGTGCGGGTTCGATGTCTGCTTCCTGACAGGTACCGATGAACATGGTCTGAAGCTCGAACGCGCCGCAGGAGAGCAGGGAGTTACACCACAGCAGCTAGTGGATACCTTCGCTGGCGAGTTCGAAAAGACCTGGAGATCATTGGGCATTAGCTTCGACCAATTTATTCGCACCTCGCAGGACCGCCATCATCAAGCCGTAGCCGAGATTTTCCAGAAGATAAAGAAGAACGGCTTCATCTACACCGGGAAGTACGAGGGTTACTACTGCGTTCGCTGCGAATCGTATGTTCCGGAAGGGGAAAAGACGTGTCCTGACTGTGGCCGTTCCACCGAGTTCATGACGGAGGAGAGCTACTTTTTCAAGTTGTCGGCCCTTCAGGAAGAGCTGCTGGACTTCTACACCGACAACCCGGACTTCGTGCTTCCCGGTTCGAGAATGAATGAGGTGGTCAGCTTTGTTAAAGGAGGGCTCCAGGACATCAGTATCAGCAGGACTTCCTTCAGCTGGGGGATCCCTGTACCCGAGGACGAAAGACACATTTTCTACGTTTGGTTCGATGCACTGACGGGGTACCTTTCCGGCGCCGGCTATGGCAGCAAGCCGGAGCAGTTCGAAGAGGCCTGGCCTGCCGATATCCATCTTATCGGCAAGGATATTCTTCGTTTCCATGCCGTCTATTGGCCCGCTTTTCTGATGGCCGCAGGTTTGGAAGCGCCTCGACACGTTTTGGCCCATGGCTGGTGGACGGTGGCGGGCGAGAAGATGTCCAAGTCACGCGGCAACTTCATCACGACGGAAGAGCTGATGGAGGTGGCGGAAGCGGATTGGGTCAAGTACTTTCTGATGCGTGAGATCGCGCTCGGTGCGGACGGCAATTTTTCCTACGATGGGCTCCTGACAAGGACCAATAGCGACCTCGCCAACGATCTTGGGAATTCTGCAAATCGCACCTTGAAGATGATCGAGAACTATTTCGATGGTGCGATCCCAGAGCTCGGTGAAGCGGAGGGCGGGGACAAGGAGTTGAGGGAGTTCAGCCTCGAGACAATCGCGCTCTACAAGAAGTACTTCGATCAGTTCCAGATCAACCGAGCATTGGGTAGTGTTTGGGAACTCATCTCAGTCCTGAACAAGTACCTGGTGGCGAATCAACCCTGGATGATGGCGAAGGATCCTGCCAAGCGCAGTCGATTGGGAACGGTTCTTTACAACAGTGCCGAAACCCTTCGTTTCATAGCGGTGATGCTGGGTCCCGTGATCCCCAGCGGAGCCGCGTCGATCCTTCGCCAACTGGGTGTTGTCGAGCCCTTGGAGCAGCACCAGTTGTCTGACCTTGCTTGGGGAAGGTTGAAGCACGGTTCTGCCATCGGAGAGATCGTCCCGATCTATCCGCGATTGGATCCGAACGAGTTTCAAGCACGTATCGATGCGGCGAAGGCCAAGAAGTCAGGAGCGGCCAGCGCAGCGTCGGAAGCAGAACCACCAGCGGAGAGCCCGAGTGACGATCGGATCGGTATTGAAGAGTTCGCTCGGATCGATATGCGAGTCGGAAAAGTCCTCTCGGCTGAGGCGTTGCCCAAGTCGAAGCGACTGCTGAAACTTCAAGTTGACCTGGGCTCTGAGGTCAGGCAGATCGTTGCGGGAATAGCCGAAGCGTATACTCCGGAGAGTCTTCCTGGCCGCCTGGTGGTTATCGTTGCCAATTTGAAGCCCGCGCGCCTGATGGGAGTCGAATCGAACGGCATGATTGTGGCAGTATCAGATGGAGAACGCCCGGTTCTGGTTACCCTGACGGAACCGGTCGAATTGGGCTCTCGGCTGAAGTAGTGTTTGTCGATTCCCACGCCCATCTCGACTCACCCGATTTCCAACCCGATCTTGAGGATGTCCTGGCTAGAGCGCAGGAGTCGTCCGTCAAAGCAATTCTTACGATCGGGTGCGTAGGCCCGGATCTGAGATCGGCCGAGGATCTTTTGAGGCTGGTGGAGCGATACGATTTCCTCTACGCCTCATTGGGTGTTCATCCTCATGATGCCAGCTGTTTCACCGAGAGCCTGGGCGCCGAACTCCTGGGGTTGGTAGCCCATCCAAAGGTATTGGCCTGGGGCGAAATAGGCCTTGATTACCACTACCAACACTCCAGCCCTCTGCAGCAGCGCTTTGCATTCCGGACCCAGATTGAGCTTGCTCGTTCCTGTGACAAGCCCATCGTCATTCACTGCAGAGAGGCCGAAGAAGAGGTCTGTTCTACGTTGGAACAGGAGTTCTCGGAAGACACCCCTCGGGCAGGAGTCTTACACTGTTTCACGGCGGATGAAGCGACGGCAGCTCGCTGCCTGCGCCTCGGATTCTATATCTCGTTGGGCGGGATCTTGACTTTTCGCAAGTCGGAGTCGCTCAGAGAGATTGCCCGCGATCTGCCCGAGAATCGGCTGCTGATCGAAACGGATGCTCCCTATCTGGCCCCGGTTCCTCATCGAGGCCGGAGAAATGAACCCTCCTTTGTGGTAAAGGTTGCCGAGGAGCTGGCTCGGGTGCGAGGTACGATGCGGGAGCAGATAGGAGCCCTGACGACAGCAAACTTCGCCCAGCTGTTCAACCCTGGAAGAGCCTCGTCAGAGCAGATTTCCGATTAGCCTCCCCCATGGCATTGAGGCTTTTCCCAGCACCTGATCTTGTTGCCAGTACCAGGGTGGATTGCTATAGTTAGCGCGAAAAAATTGGCATGAAGACAGAGTCTGACAGGGTGCTCACTTCCAAGGATGTGTTTCGTCTGGTCGAGTCGGACCTGGAGGAAGTCGAGCGTCGATTGAGAGGCGAGGCTCAGTCTTCCCTCTCCCTGGTCAACGACATCAATCGCTACCTTCACGATAGTGGAGGTAAGCGCCTACGACCGGCAATCCTGCTCCTGACCTCCAAGCTTTGTGGGTTGAACGGAGATCCGGTCATCCTCTTGGGTGCGGTGGTTGAGCTGATTCATGTGGCGACGCTTGTGCACGACGACATCATTGACAACTCCAGAGTCCGCCGTGGTCAGCCCTCTGTAAATGCCAAGTGGGGGAGCGAGATCACCGTCCTGATGGGTGATTGGCTCTACATGACGTCTTTTCACGTTGCTCTCCAGCAGCGGGATTTCCGGATTCTCGATGTCCTCATCTCCATTACTCGTCAAATGGTGGAGGGAGAGCTGCTGCAGTTGGAACACAATGGTCGGCTCGACATCACCGAGGAAGAGCAGTTGGAGATTTGCCTTCGCAAGACAGCCTGCCTTTTTTCTGGCTGCGGACGTATGTCCGGGATTATGGCAAAGCTCGACCCGGAAAGAGAGGAGAAGCTCAGTCTCTACGGTAGATCGCTGGGTTTGGCTTTTCAGCTAGTTGACGACCTACTCGACTATACCGGTCAGACGTCGGTTCTGGGAAAGCCTGCTTTGAAGGATCTGGAGGAAGGGAAGGTGACTTTGCCGATCATTTTCCTGATGCGGAAGGCCAAGTCCTCCGAAAGAGATTTTGTCGGAGAGGTCGTTGAGAGTCAGGACTTTAGCAAACGGAACAAACGCGAGATCTTGCGCCTCATCAACGCCTATGACACGCTCGCCGAGGTGAGAGCAATTGCGGAGAGGTATGCGTCAGAGGCCAAGCAGTGCCTCGCTGATTTTCCCGATTCGATTTATCGCGAGGCCCTTCTGAGCGTCCCAGAGTTGGTGCTCAGCCGGCGGAAATAGTCCTCCGGCTGCGCCGGATCGTACATGAAAGAAACTTCGGTCAGGTTAGTGTCCCCCTAGCGGTGCTGCTCCATTCGAGAACGAAACTTCCCGAACGATGGAAGCCTGAAGCGCAAGCGAGGGGTTGGGGAACACCCCGAATCCCCCCGGCTTGGCTGCTTGCCGCGCCTCAGGCCCCTTCGTCCCCCCATTACGCTGCCCTCTAACCCCTCGCTCACGCTCCAGGCTTCCTCACGTTTCGCATTGATCGGTGACCGCGACATGCGAGGTTCAAATGAAGTTTCAGGCTAGCTCCCCCCCAGGGAAGCACTGGCCCCATTCGAGAAAGAAACTTCCGGCTACTGGGGATTTGTGCGTCACTGCGTGGGGAAGAGTTGTCCGGCTCTCTCCTCGGAACCTGGACTCATTTTGCTAACGGCTCAAGTCGTTCGCGGCTCTGTCGGACTTGGCTTCGTAACGCTGGTAGTTCACCCGTTGGCGGCACCTTCGGACGACAGGAGACGTGCGACGTATTCTTGAAGCTTCAGCTTAGGGCTCGGTTTCCTTGTCCTTTTTTTCTTCTGCAGCTGTAGGCGGAGGCGGTATGTCCTCGATCGAGATCTCCTTTGGCGGCTCTTTGGATGGGGAGTCGCCTTCAGAGGTCTCCTCGGCCTCAGCGTCCAAGTCGGGATTGCGTGGCGTCATTCCTGTCTGTACGAAGTTCTCGGGAGGCGTGTCCCGGAGGGCATTTTCCATGAACTGGATCCAGATCGGGAGAGCAAGGTTGCTCCCATAGACCTTGGGACCCAGCGACTTCTTCTCATCGTAACCTACCCAGACGCCGGCAGTAGCGTGAGGGGTGAAGCCGATAAACCAACTGTCGGTGGAATCGTTGGTGGTTCCGGTCTTCCCACCTACCGGACGTTTGAGGGCCCGAGCGCGAACGGCTGTCCCGCCTTGAACTACACCTTGCAACAGTTCGACCATTATCTCAGCGGTTTCCAGGGAGATCACTTCGTGTATTCTTGGGTTTTCCTGCTCCAGTAGTACTCCATTGGTATTCTCGATCCTTTCAATGAAATAAGGGGTCACCCTGACGCCATCGTTGGGAAAGACGGAAAACGCGGATGTCATCTCGGCTAGAGTAACTTCAGCTGCACCCAGTGCCAGAGAGAGAAAGGCGGGCAAGTCTCGCTGGATTCCGAACCGGTGTGCCGCTTCGATCAAGGTATCGATACCCAAGGCATTCGCTAACCGGATGGTGGGGACGTTGCGCGATCCAGTCAGCGCCTGACGGATTGTAATCAGTCCCCTGAACTCCTTGTCCACGTTCTCTGGGGCGTAGGGACGGCCCAGTCCGTCCACTAATTCGACCGGAGCATCCAGTACGGTGTCCGTGGGGGAATAACCTGATTCGATGGCGGCGACATAGGTGAATATCTTGAACACGGATCCCGGTTGGCGTTCGGCCTGCATGGCCCGGTTGAACTTGCTGGCTTGGAAGTCGAAGCCCCCCACCATTGCTCTGATGGCTCCGGTCTGGTTCTCGACGGAAAAAATGGCTCCCTGGATTTCAGGGACACGGTCCAGGGTAGCCTCTATCACGCGAGTGGATCGGTCGATGCTCCGGAGAGTGAAAACCGCAAGGTCTCCTGGTTTCAAGGCCTGATCAACCTTCTTCTTCTTTGTCCAGACGATGTCCGTAGGATGGATCAGTGCCGTGTAACTTCCCAGCCGGACCCGAGCCTCCGTGGGACTCGAGTCGAGCACCAACCCGTGTACCATCTGCCCCTCAAAGAAGAGCTGTTTCCAGTCGGGATGGGTGTATGTCTGCAGATCCTTTCCCTGAGCGATGATGTTGTCCTGAGGGGGCTGCCATCGGCGCCGCTTCTTATCAAATTCCTTCAGACCTTGTCGCAATGCCCGCTGGGCGCCCAACTGCCATTCGTAGTCGAGCGTGGTGTAGACTCTCAGTCCTCCCTTGTAGATTCTATCGGTGGTGTATCTCTTCTCGAGATACTGCCGGACCCACTCCACAAAATAGGGTGCGGGGCTCTGGGCATCGCTGCTGGTGTCGAGTTGTAGCGGATCCTGCAGGTTTTTCCGGTAGGTCTCAGCCCCGATGAAGCCTTCGTCGTAAGCACGCCTGAGGACCAGATCCCGCCGCCTCAAGGCTTGGTCGGGGTGATTGATTGGAGAGTTGTTTACCGGGGACCTGATCAGGCCCGCAAGCACTCCAGCCTCGCTATAGCTCAGTTCGTCCAGTGATTTCTGGAAGTAGAAAGTGGCAGCTGTAGCCACGCCATAACGGTTGTGACCCATATAGATCTGGTTGCAGTAAAAGGTGAAGATTTCTTCCTTGGAGTAGGTTCTTTCGATCTGAATAGCGAACAGCATGTCCTTGATCTTGCGCTCGAAGGTCTTCTCGGTGCTCGTGAACCGCAGCTTGCTCAGCTGCATGGTCAGAGTGGACGCTCCCTTTCTCTCCCCGTACACAATGTCCTTGACGATGGTGATGATCAACCGCATCAAGTCGACCCCGGGGTGCTCGAAGAAGTTGGCGTCTTCGATGGCTAGAATGCAGTGCTTGACGACGAGAGGGATCTCTTTGTAGGTGACCAGACGTCTCTTTTCCAAGGCGAACTGACCCAGCACCCGGCCGTCCGATGCATAAACATAGGAAACAACACTGGGCTGGGATCTTTGCAGGTCCTCCACCTCAGGCAGATCGATTCCGTATGCCAGGATCAAGCCTGTAAGGGTTCCTGCGAGGGCTGCCCCCAGAGCCAGGAGTGCAAAGGTCAGCCAAAAAAAGTAGCGCGGTCTTGGCTTCTTCTGCTTACGACCCTTTGGAGGAGCTACCATCTGTTCCCATTCTAAGCTGAAACTTGAGCCACGAGGAAGCGAAGCAACCTTTGCCAGTTGACAGAGCCGTGACTGTCAGGGAGCGGGGACCGACAGGGACCAAACCCCACGCTTCTAGGTTGAAAGGGTTCACAGATGTCAGTCAGGGCGCACCGGAGATCCCACTCCCTCACGGTCATGCCTCTGTCAGGATCGCTAGCGATGATCATGGCAGAGGCAACAACGGTTTGAGTATAGAAAGTTTCCCGCTGAATCTGGTGCCCCAAAATGTGGCGTGATCCGGCAGCTTATTCGCTGTCGTGTATTGTGGTGAGTTCGAGAATTTCGTAGTTCTTCAGCCCTCGCGGAGTGCGAATTTCAACCTCATCGCCTTGCTGGTGGCTCATCAGGCTCTTTCCGATGGGAGAGGTGGTCGAGATGAGACCCGACTTTACGTCGGCCTCCTCGCTGGTTACCAGTCGATAGGTGATTTCTTCTTCACTGTCCAGGTCGAAGAGGACGACTGTTGATCCATAGGACACACGGTCAGCCGGGATCTTCGTCAGATCGACCATGGAGAGCGCCGATAGTCGCTGTTGGAGGTTGGCAAGTTGTGCCTGGACATACGACTGCCGTTCCTTGGCTGTCTGGTATTCCGCATTCTCGCGCAGATCCCCATGTGCAATGGCAATCTTGAGTGCCTTGGGCAGTTCATCCCTTAGCTCCCGGTTCAACTTCCGGATCTCTTGTTGTAGTTTCTCCTTGGCTTCCTTCAAAACTTAGTAGCCTCACTTCCAGGTTCAAGCATAGAAACCACTATCCCTTTCTGAAGAACTCCCGAAGCCACCAGTATAGCAGTGATGCTTCTTGTGACGTGGTGGCTCGAAGAGCCGGAAGGGGGGTATTTGTTCGATAAGACGGTCTAACCCACTCGCTCGTCAGCTGTCACGCTGAAGGTCTCCTGACAAGAAGTGGCCTGGCCCGAGACCCTATCCATTACCTCTACGGCAAGCCGGTAGTCTCCAGCAGCTATATCACTGAGAGAAAGCGTCTTGATGATGACCAGGAGACTGGCCGAAAAGAACTGGACCGACTCCTCCAGTCTCATCTCTGACTTCTTTGAGTACCTCACCCTCCAAGGTCGCCAGGATCGATGGTTTGAACGCTGCCTATAGTGCCCTCTCCGGCAACCGCAATGTTGCAGGGAGAAGGACCGGCGGCATCGCGCTGAAAAGTAGCTCGGTCGTTGCCATCGAGACTCCGGTCGAAGGAGCCACTGGGGCGGTCGTTCGGCCTGGTTTCCCGGCCAGCGAAATCACCGTTACCGAGGTTATCTGGAATCTAGGGCGAGAAGGGACGGCCGTCCTGAAGAACCAAGCTGGTGTTTACTTGCCATCCTCCCAGAGCCTTGCCCAGGACCCCTCTCTGCTGTTTCAAGAACGGAATCTCCCAAACCTCATTTGCGGTAAAGCAATTCGCAGTATCCAGGACGGACAAGCCGCGATCGAGGAAGGTCTTCATCGCATCCGTCGTGTAGATGTCATCCACGCCCCGGGCTCCCAGAACATCGGAGTCCGAGTCGATCAGTTTTGAAAAAGTGTAGGAGACCTGAAAGGCATAGTCCTGGCTGAATCTCTTCCTGATCTGGAACTGGGCAGCATGGTATGCCGAGTTGATATGGTTTCCCCGGAAGTTAATTGCCGTAAAGTCCGGATGGAGTCGGGTCTGAGAAGGGTCTCCAGGTCTGCCCAACCCGAACGGGTCTTCGGCCCCGAAACGATCCCCGGAAAATCGGTTGTAATCTTCGATCAAGCTCAGCTTGTGCCCCAGAGAGGTGACGTAGTTGGCATCCAGCATGAAGTCCCCCAGAATCTCGCGTTGAATGCCGAAGAAACCATTCTGGACATAGGAAGTACGGATATTGGGGTCGGGTGTTCGAAGCGATATGCGCGAGGATGAGAAAAAGCTGGGAGTCGCTCCTTCTCCCGGGAGACGATTCGCCTTTTCGTCGATGTCGTACGAGGGGGAGATATTGTTGCCGAGGAAGGACCCGAAGATGCCGGAGGCGTGCGTCGGTGGATTGAAGCGAATGTTGCTCGTGATATTGAAGACCAGCCGATCGTAGCCGACGCTGTAGCCCCCTCGGAGCGAGGTTTTTCCATCTCCGAAAGGATCCCAGGCGAAGCCGAGTCGCGAAGACCAGTTGTTGTGGTCCCCCGCAAACACTGACGAAACGTAGCCGGGATTGAATTGGATTTGACCCGTTTTTACCCCCAGGGGATCGAAGCGTGGCGCATCGGCCACTCGCTCGAAGATGTTGCTGCCGGAGCCGAAGATCAGTTCGAGAGACGGTCTTGGATCTCGGTCGGAGCGCCGTAGAGGTCGTAACGAAATTCACAATTAAGCGTGAATCGCGGGGCTATCTTCCAGTCGTCAGAAAGAAAGAAGCTAAGCTCCCAGTTTCGAAATCCGCGATGCATGTCAGGGAATTCCCAGTTGCAGTTGAACCCCGACTGGACACATTCTGATGGGCTTTCGGCCAGGGCCTCAGGGTCGAAGGCGCTGAACTGGAAGGTGGGCTCATCCAGGACAAACTCCCCCAGACCGTAGAAGTAGAAGGAGCCCCGGGTGGAGACATCGAAAACACCGTTCTCGATGTTGCGCCGGCTCTCTCCTCCCATCTGCAGACCGTGAGATTCCCAGTTGATCGAGAGTGTATCCTCATACTGGAAAGTGTGTTCGGTGAAGAGTTGAGGAGCATCGGCGCTCGCACCAAAGGGGTTGATCTCGGCGGGTCCGACGACGAAGATCTCAGGGAGCGAGTTGGGATCGGCTAGAAAGTCCACCCGGGTTTTTACTCCAGGGCGCTGTTTCTGTGGTATCCCCAGGCGGAACCGTGGAATTCATTGCTCCCGGATTTGGTCACCACATTCACTACTGCTCCTGCATTCCGTCCGAACTCGGGGGAGAAGTTGGTGGTGGAAAGTCTGAACTCTTCCACGGCATCCTGAACGGGGATCAGAGCGGGCTCGCCTCCGATGCCAGGCCGATTGATATCGGTGCCATCCAGCATGAAATTGGTGGCACGATGTCGATTGCCTTGTGCCGAGAAGCTGGAAGCGACCGACTGTAAGCCAAGAGCGGCGACATCCACCATTTCTGGCTGGGTCAGGGCTAGCGTGAAAACGTTGCGTCCGTTCAGGGGAGATTCTCGATCTGGTCTGCTGCCACCAGAGTCGAGATCCTACCTTCTTCAGTATTCACCAGAGGTGCCTGGCCGGACACCGTGATACGGACCGAAGTCGCCCCGGGATCAAGGGCGAAGTCAACCCGTTTGATCTCACCTACCGTAAGCTCGATATCCTTTCTGATCAGGGTCTTGAATCCATCTAGAGCGGCGCTCAATTCGTAGTTGGCACGGGACATATTGGTCGGGCGGTAGAAGCCGTTGTTTCCCGTGATCACCGTCCGGCTCTCTCCGGTGTCGAGATTCACCAGGGTCACCTCAGTGCCTGGCAAGACAGCTTGGGTGGAATCGGTCACCTGTCCGGTGAAGGTGCCCGTCTGTACCAGGGCGGACAACGTCAAGAGAAAGAACGGGATAGATCTGACTATGAGCGCTCCAACCTTCGAAGCCATATCTGCCTCTTCAGCCAACCCCTTGGCTCAACGCAGCCGGGCCGATCTAGATGCGAGCCTGGTATCTGGACTGAGAGCACCCGGCCGATTCTTTGATTCGCACGTCTCCAAATGGGCGGTAGATGGTTCGCTCGCGTTATCCACGAGTCAAATCGGGTTCCTCACGATTACGGCTAATCAGCAAAACTCATGCCAAACCACGGTCCTGGGCTGGAACCGAAGCTTCGGTGGCACGGGCATCCCTGTCCGTGATTTCCAGCATCTTTCCGGTGCAGACAAGCAATCACGGCCTAGAAGGCCATGCCACGGGGTCTGAGGTCGAAGCCTCGCTAGATGTGAATTGGAGGGACAGAGGCTGGCCGAGCGGCGGTGTTGAGGGCGCGAAGCGACGACGAGGCGATGCTTGGTATCGTAGAGGAGGAGCGACAAAGCCATCGGCCCATCCCGTCGCCACCCGGAGGGCAGATGGGGGTTGTGGACGATCTCTGCGTTGGTCGTCGTCGAAGATGGCAAGGCATCGTCTTCCTCCTCCTGCCTTGATCTCGCCTCACGAGCCCCATCTGCAAACGTGATCATATTTATGAAACGGTGTACTTAGTCCAAAAACAAGTAGATGGAAGTGGATTAAACCACGTGTAAACACCTGAAATGCCCGCCCTGGCGGGTATTCTGGAGTTCGACAAAGAATCTTCAGAGAGGCCCGAAAGGAGGCATTTCAGGTGAAGAAAA
>CAUZIZ010000137.1:0-14697 GCA_963579905.1 Acidobacteria bacterium UBA6911
TATAAGAACTGTTCTTAATACTAGATCTTGCGGCAATTCACGGAAATATCGGAGGCAAGCTCATACCTGCTGGTTGGCTGAAACTCGAAAAATAATCGCCGGAAAATCGCAACCGGGACCTGGAACCTGGAACCAAACCTGCAACCTTCAACTTGTAACCTGCAACCGGTAACTTTCTCCGCCCAGTTGTCTTTTCCCGCTGGCCTACCGTAACATGGCGAACGGTAGTCGTATGGCCAAAGAGGTGACGGCAATCTATCCAGGTTCCTTCGATCCGGTGACGAACGGGCACTTGGACATCATGAAGCGGAGTAGTAGTATTTTCGACAGGGTCATCGTGGCCGTCCTTCTGAATCTTGACAAAGAGCCCTTGTTCACTTTAGATGAGCGGGTCCAAATGCTGGAGGAGGCCACCCGCAGTTGGGACAACATCGAGGTCGATACCTTCGACGGCCTGTTGGTGAACTATGCGGTGAAGAATAGGGCACGAGTGATTCTGCGTGGAATTCGAGCGGTCACCGACTACGAGTTCGAACTCCAGATGGCGTTGATGAACCGTACCATGCAGCCCGATATCGAGACCATCTTCATGATGCCCTCAGGCGATTATTCGTATCTGAGCTCGAGCCTGGTCAAGGAAGTCTTCTCTCTGGGAGGGTCCGTGAACGGGTTGGTCCCGACTATCGTCGAGACCTACCTGGAAGGAGCCCGGGAGAGAGTCAGGCCGTCACAGAGCGAAAGTCCTTCTGGATGAGGAGGTCGACCCTGGGTTCCAGAAAAACTCGAGTCAACCTGCGCTGGTTGCCATTGCCTACGTTGATTCTCGCGGCTGCTTTCTGCCTGTACTGGTGGCTTTTCACCCCGGGCGAGAAGGTTGAAGATGCTCTCTTACAAGCTGCCTGGATGCAAGTGGAAGCAGCCACGGTACCCGAGCCCGAGACTCGTCGAGTTGAAGATAAAATTCGACGCAACGCCACACTCGCGACCGTCCTGAGCCGGCACTCGTTCGGTCCTGCCGATATCTATCGCCTCACCGAAGACACCCAGTCCGTCTACAATCTGCACCAGATCAAGGCGGGCAACCGGATTGTGGTCGAGCGGTTCCTCGACGGGTCCTTCCGTGCTTTGGAATACCACATAGACGACGAACAGTATCTCCTGGTCTCGTCCGAGTCAGATGGGTATGTCGCCTCCCGCCACCAGCACCCCTTCGAACTGGTAGAGGAAGAGGTCTACGGACGAATCCAGACTTCTCTCTGGGATACGCTCATCTCGCAGGGGGAAAAGCCGGCGTTGGTGGACACCCTGTTTCATATATTCGCCTGGGATATCAATTTCACCGAGATTCAACCCAATGATTCGGTCAAGTTGATCATGAAGAAGAAGTACCAGAAGGAAAGAGACTTCTTTGCCTACGGCGAGATCGAAGCCGTGCACTTCGAGCATGAGGGTAAGCCGTTCCAGGCGTTCTTGTTCGAAGATCCGGATACGGGTAAGAAGGGACATTTCGATCGGGAAGGGAACTCGGTGAAGAAAGCCCTGCTGAAGGTCCCCTTCAGTTACAATCCACGAATCACCTCCGGCTTCACCTATTCCCGATTTCACCCCATCTTGAAGAAGCGTCGGCCGCATCTAGGGGTGGACTACGGCGCTCCAGCTGGCACCAGGGTCAAGGCGGCAGGGGAAGGAAGGGTCATCTTCGCCGGACGCAACGGGGGCTACGGGAAGATGGTCAAGATCCGCCACCCCAACGGATTCATGACCAGCTACTCCCACCTGTCCCGGATCCAAGTGCGGTGTGGAACCCACGTCCAGCAGGGAGCGGAGATTGGCAGGGTTGGATCCACCGGTTTGTCAACGGGTCCGCACCTGGATTATCGAGTCCAGAACAAACGAGGAAAGTTTCTCAACCCACGAAAACTGACCTCCCTTCCCGTAAAGCCGCTCGCGGCAAAGCATATGAAGTCCTTTGTGGCCGTGCGGGACGCGCTGCTCGAGCGGCTGGAGTCGATCCCGGAGCGCGAGCCCCATATGAAGCGTGTCGTTGCCTCCCGTTAGGGCTCTATCAAGAATAGCCTCGCAGAGGTGGCGCTTAAAGACCGCCTGAACGACTCGGTCGCGCGCGGGAAAAAACATGACCGAGGCTGTTCTCCTCTACAATCCCGCAGCCGGCCGCTTTCCTCTCTCTCAGAAGCGCCTGAGCCTCTTGCTGCAGAGCCTGAGACAGCAAGGGGTCATGGCTCAGCCAGTGTGTACCCGCCTCCCTTCCAGAGCCGTATCGCGATTGGACCCAAACTCTACCGAGCCGCTCCAGCCCACTCCTGAGGATTCAGGGCTGGACCTGGACGGCAAGGATCGGTTGATCGTGTATGGGGGCGACGGAACCCTCCACGAGGCCTTTCGGCTGGCGGCCCCCTGGAACATTCCAGTGGCGCTGCTACCGGCGGGGACCGCCAATGTGTTGGCCCGAGAACTGGGTATCTCGTTGCGTTTGAAGGACGCCCTTGCAATCGCGGCTTCGGGGACGGTCCGGAACATCTATCTGGGGGAAGCAAGTGGGAGGTACTTTCACCTGATGGCTGGCATCGGGCTTGACGCTGATGTGATTGCGCGGGTGCCGCCTGGATTGAAGAGGACCCTCGGAATAGGAGCCTATTGGTTGACCGGATTAGCGGCTCTCTGGAACTGTCCTCTTCGGCCTTTTCATGTGACCCTGGACGGGACCGAATGGGAAGCCAGCTTTGCGGTAATTGCCAATGCGCGGCTCTACGGAGGACATCTTCTGATGGCGCCTCAGGCCAGCGTCTATCAAGAGTGTCTCGACGTGTGCCTGTTCACCTCAAACCACAAGACGCGTTTTCTTAACTATCTGTGGGGAGTCCTCAGAAGAAGACACCTGGACTATCCGGATGTGGTCTACAGAAAGGTTCAACGGGTCGAAGTTACCGGGGATCCTTCAGTGCCGGTTCAGATGGATGGTGAGCTGGTGGGAAATCTCCCCATGAGCTTCTCGGTCTTCAGCCGGGGAGTGCAGATCGTGGTGCCGTAGGCTACTGATCCCAAGATACAAGATACAAACAAATCATAAGCACCAAATCACAAGGGATGGGTGTTCACCGCACCGATGCGGGTACATCTCCGGATCCTGGAGTCACTGCGAACCGGTCTTGGTTTGAGCATTGGTTCTTGGAATTTGTTTGTATCTTGTATCTCGGGATTTAGAGTTTCTCTATGAGATCACCAATATCCGGCCTTGGGTCGGGGTACTTTTTTACCCAGGTGTTCGATCCTGAGGATTTCAAAGTCTTCCTGAATATTGGGGCTATTGAAGTTGATGTTGTTGATCTGTTGGACGAGCCTCTCGAATAAGGTGCAATCCAGGGGTTTGAGTTGGAAGCGCATATGTCCCAGATCGATGGAGACCTGGGGAGACTCTTCGAACCCTTCGAACTTGCCGAGCAGATCGACGCCGATGAAGCTGTTGCCCAGCACCTTGAGGTATTTGGTGTCGTAGGGCTCGTTGGCGACGCCGGTATCGATTGAAAAGTGCTTCACCTCTGCCTCAGACCCCTCCTTGTCGAATACATGGACCTGGTCGGGTCGAAGATCCCATTCTCCCGTGGTGAAGGTGATGGTGTTCAAGATGGGGACCGGCGCATCGTTTTGGGTCCGCACGATTTCGAGTGTCCAGATGTTCTCGTAGTCGATGAAGGCGTGACAGCTGGAAACATCGACCGGTTTCTTGAGCTGTTGTCCGGCGACCGTTCCCAGGAACAGGACCAGTAAGAGTAGGTGGAAAACTCGAGACATAAGACTATTTTAACTCGGATTTCTCATCGTAGGATGGGCACTCTTGCCCGTCAGAAGAACCGGCGGGCGAGAATGACCCGTCCCACCCGTATCAAACCGTGGCGATAATCTGGTTGATATCTGTGATGCGGTGTTCAGAGCAGTAGTCTCGGAGTCCCTGGACGATCTTCAGAGAGGCAAGCGGGTCGTGGAAGTTGGCGGTGCCCACCTGGATGGCGCTCGCCCCGGCGAGCATGAATTCCAGAGCATCTTGAGGCGTGCCTATGCCTCCGATACCGATGACTGGAATCTCTACGGCCTGGGAGACCTCGTATACAAGGCGCACGGCCAATGGTCGGATAGCGGGTCCGGAAAGGCCTCCGCTACGGTTGGACAACACGGCCCTACGCCGGTGGATATCGACGCTCATGCCAACAAAGGTGTTGACCAGACTGACCGCGTCTGCGCCCGCGTCCTCGCAAGTCCGTGCGAAGGCACTGACGTCGGTCACATTAGGTGAGAGTTTGACCCACACCGGCTTTTCCGAAACCCTTTTCACGGCTCGGACGACCCGGTCGGTCTGGACCCGGTCGTGACCAAACTCTATGCCTCCCTGCTCGATGTTTGGGCAGGAGATATTTAACTCGTAGGCGCTGACCTTGGGGTAGGGATTAAGACGCTCGACGATCGCAATGAATTCCTCGATTGTCTTTCCGAAGATATTGGCAATGACATGGGTGTCATAGGCTTCCAGACGCGGAAGCTTCTCGCTGAGGAATTGCTCGGTGCCTACGTTCTCCAGGCCGATGGCATTGAGCATTCCTGCCGGGGTCTCGGCAATGCGTTCGGGGGCGTTGCCCGGCATGGGTTCCAGCGAGAGGCCCTTGGTACAGAATCCGCCCAACTTGGAGATATCGAAGAATCTGGTGAACTCCAGGCCGTAGCCAAATGTGCCCGAGGCAGTCAGTACTGGGTTCTTCAGCCGAAGGTCCCCAATGCTCACTGCCAGGCTGGCAATCTCGGTCATCGGTAGCTCTTGGTCCTCTTCGCCCTAGCCCGGGCTAGAGGAGGATCTGCCTGGCTCCAGTTCATCGTTTTCCCTCGAGTCTCACCCTTCCTGCCAGATGAACTTCTCGGCATCGAAGACCGGTCCATCGCTGCAGGCTAGTTGGTAGGAGTCGACGGTTTCAATCGTGCAACCCAGACAGACACCGAAGCCGCAGGCCATCTTTGACTCCACGGAGATCTGGCAGGGGATTCGATGAAGGGAAGCCAGGGCCGAGACAGCTTTCATCATGGGATCAGGTCCGCAGACGTAGAGTGTGGGTGTTCGATCAACGAACTGTGTCAGGTACTGTTCCAGTCCCTCGGTGATCAGACCCTGGACGCCGGCGCTGCCATCCTCGGTCGTGAGGAGGAGCGGAATGCGGAGCCGCTCGAAGTACTCCAATCCAACTAGATCCTGGGCCGTCCGCGCGCCGTAGAGTAGGTGAACCTCCTGCCCCGATCGGCGCAGGTCCTCCGCGAGCAGATAGAAGGAGGCGATTCCGACGCCACCTGCGGCGAGCAAATGGACCCTGTCCGACGTACCTGTTGAACTGAAGCCATTGCCCAGGGGGCCGATCAGGTTCACGTGCTCGTCGGGCAGCAGTGAGGCTAGCCTCTGGGTTCCGTCTCCTACTACCTTGACAAGCAGCGTAATGATGGAAGGCAGTCCCGCTTCCGACTCTACTGAAAAGATTGCCAACGCCCGCTTGAGCAGGGGGTGGGGAATCGATAAATCATCTGCAACGGCGGCCATGACGAACTGTCCCGGTCTCACATTTGCAGCGATTTCGGGGGCCCGGACGGCCAGAAGAAAGTTGGGATTGGCCAGCTGGATGTTTTCGACGACCTCCGCTTCCACGATAAGACTCACGGTCGACAGAATAGCACAGCCGTCGGACCCGAGTGTGACCACTGAAACTTGCTGGTCAGGGGATAGGCCGTATGCTATTATCGCCAGCGCATTTGGGGTGCCAGACGTGAATCCAGATCAGCCTCGCCGAGTGATTACCCATGACGAAGTGAACGGGATCCTTTCCCGCATCTGCGGCGAGGTGTTGGGACGCCATCCAGACCTGGATGGGGTGGCGCTCATCGGCATTCGCCGTCGAGGGGTACCGCTTGCCGAACGGCTGCAAGCGAAGATCAAGGAGCGTGCTGGAGTTGAGCTCCCCCTGGGAATATTGGACATCAACTTCTATCGCGATGATTTTTCGTTGGTTGACACCCAACCCGTGGTCGAAGAGTCTCATCTTGACTTTGACGTAAACGAGCGGAAGATCCTGTTGGTAGATGATGTCCTCTTCACCGGTCGAACCGTGCGTGCGGCTCTTGAAAGCATCAGCGATTACGGCCGTCCCAGAAGGGTCGAGTTGGTCGTGCTGGTCGACAGAGGCCACCGTGAGCTGCCAATACAAGCAGACTACACGGGCAGGGTTATCGGCACGACCAACAATGAGATGGTCGAAGTCAGGATTGCTCCCGTTGACGAGACCGAAGGCGTGTTCGTGTCCACGATAACCCGTTGATTTTCACAGAAGTGTCTCTGACTGTGAGAGTCATCTGAGCGGCGTCCTGCGAACAGGCGGTCGCAGGAGAGGATCGGATTGCTCTAATTGCGATGACGAATTCGAAGCCAAATTCTCTCAGCAGCAAGCATCTGCTCGGCATTGAAGACACGCCGATGGCAGACATCGAGCTGATCCTCAAGACGGCTCGGAGCTTCAAAGAAATTTCAAGCCGTCCCGTGAAGAAGGTCCCCACGCTCCGTGGCAAGTCGATCATCAACCTCTTTTTCGAGTCCTCGACCCGGACCCGATCTTCCTTCGAAATTGCGGCAAAACGCCTCAGCGCCGACGCCGTGAATCTCAGCGTTTCGGCCAGCAGTATGGGAAAAGGGGAATCTCTGATCGATACGGCACGAAATCTGGAATCGATGAACCCCGACATCATCGTGATACGGCACTCTGCTGCGGGAGCGCCGCGAATGCTAGTAGATTATTGTCGTGACTGCTCCATCCTCAACGCCGGAGATGGGATGCATGAACATCCTACCCAGGCCCTACTGGATGCCTACACAATTCTTGAACACAAGGAGTCCTTGAGTGGCCTTAAGGTTGCGATCGTAGGAGACATCGCGCACAGCCGAGTGGCCCGTTCCAACACGATCCTACTGTCGAAGGCCGGTGCTCGGGTTTCGATCTGCGGTCCGCCCACGCTGATCCCCCCTGGGTTTGAGCATATTGGGGGGCAGGTTACCTACCGTTTGGAGGAGGCCATCGACCAGGCCGATGTGGTTATGATGCTCCGCACCCAGCTGGAGCGGCAGAGTGAGGTTTTCTATCCGTCCGTGAAGGAGTACTTCGACCTGTATGGTTTGAGCGAGCGAAAGATGAAGTGGGCGAAACCGGACACGATTGTCATGCACCCGGGGCCGATCAACCGAGGAGTGGAAATCGATCCGGATCTGGCCGACGGGCACAATTCTGTGATCCTTGAGCAGGTAAACAACGGAGTCGCGGTACGGATGGCGATCCTTTACCTCTTGTTGGGCGCAGACGAGGAAACTGAACCATGAGCCTTCTGCTCCAACATGGAACCGTCATCGATCCAGCGCAGGACTTGGAGAAGCAGGCCGATCTCTTGATCGAAAGGGGCAAGATTTCCAGGATCGGAAAGATCCAGGCCAAGAAGTCATGGCAAGTCGTCGACGTCACCGGCTGTATCGTGGCACCGGGATTCGTGGATATGCACGTGCACTTGCGGGAGCCAGGCCGCGAGGACAAGGAGACCATTCTCACGGGAAGCCGATCGGCCGTGGCTGGAGGGTTTACCAGTATTGTCTGCATGCCCAACACGACGCCAGTCAACGATTGTGAGGCGATCACCCGACTGATTCGAGGGCGAGCTCGAGAGGCGGGGCTGGTGAACGTTTTTCCGGTAGGCGCTATTACAAAGGGCTCTTGGGGGGTAGAGTTGGCTGAGATCGGTGAGATGTTTAAGGCCGGAATCGTAGCGATTACGGACGATGGACACCCAGTTCAGAACAGCCAGGTCATGCGACGAGCCTTGGAATATTCCAAGATTTTCGACATTCCCGTTTTGGATCACTGTGAGGATCTGCCGCTGTCGGCCGAAGGGTGCATGAACGAGGGAGCGGTGTCGACCCAGTTGGGTCTTCGCGGTTTGAGCCGGTCAGCTGAAGAGGTGCACGTCGCACGAGATATCATCCTCAGCCGCATCACGGGTGGACGGGTCCACATCCTGCATCTTTCGACACGGGAATCCCTGGATTGGGTGCGAGTGGCCAAGCAGCAGGGGATTGCGGTTACCTGTGAGGTCACTCCCCACCACTTCAGTGTCAGCGAGCACGACATCAAAGACTACGATACGAACTATAAGATGATGCCACCTCTGCGGGAGCCCGAAGACGTGGAGGCCATGATCCAAGGCCTGGTCGATGGCACGATTGATGCCATTGGAACCGATCACGCACCTCATACCCGACTGGATAAAGAGGTCCCCTTCGAGGATGCGGCCAGCGGGGTCATCGGAATGGAAACCGCGATTCCTCTGTCCTGGGAGCTATTGGTGAGAGGCGAGCTAGTTTCCAAGCGGCGCCTGGTAGAATTGTTCACGGTCAATCCGTGCCGGATCCTCAAGTTGAGCAAGGGAACTCTAGAAGAAGGTGTCGACGCCGACGTCACGGTCATTGATCCGGATCAAGAGGTGACGATCGACGTGTCTCGGTTCTGTTCCAAGGCTCGCAACTGTCCCTTCCATGGATGGAAGCTTCATGGAGCCCCCGCCTTGACCGTGGTGGGAGGGAAGATTGTCCACCGCGATATTGCCTTCGCCCGATAGCCGTGGTCTGAAACCGAAACTATCAACCCGTCTGATTCATCTACCTCAGTATGCGAGGAAAAAACCTGTTGTTTCCCATGCGAGTCCTTCCATTGTTATGGCTGGTCTTAGGCTGTCTTGCCTGGGGAAAGGATGAAGTCCGCTTCCAACTCGCGGTGGAACCGCCAGAGGTCGGTGTGGGTGGTCGTTTTGATGCGACTGTAACGGCAAGTATTGAAAAAGGGTGGCATCTCTACTCCCTGACTCAGCCACCGGGAGGGCCGATCAAGACGATGATTGGCGTCACCGAAAGCAGCTCTTTTGTGCAGGATGGTGAGGTCCAACAGCCGGAGCCGCAGGTTCAGTTCGATCCCAACTTCGGAATTAATGCGGAGTTCTTCGATGGGAAAGTGGTCTTCCTGGTCCCGGTCCAGGTGAAGCCCGGCGTTTCCGAAAGCGAAGAGGATCTGCATGTCCAAGTGCGCTTCATGGTGTGCAGCGATACGCTTTGCTTGCCGCCGCAGACCAATACTCTGGCGGCGCCGGTGGTCATAGTTGCTGCTGCTGCTGTGTCTGCTGCTCCCATGGAAGGCGAGCCTGCTGGACTGGCCGCTCATCCAGCTGAGAGGGTCCAAGCAGCGAGTGGAGATCCCAAAAATGAGTCCGGCGCGGCGGCTGCCATACCGTTGACGCTTTTCGCCTACCTGGGCTTCTCCATGACCTGGGGCGCTCTGGCCCTTCTCACGCCGTGTGTTTTTCCCATGATCCCCATCACCGTTTCTTACTTCACCAAGCGGGAAGCGGTATCGAGAAAACAGGCTCTCTCAGATGCGGCTTTGTACAGTCTGGGGATCGTCCTGACCTTTACGTTACTGGGTTTTGCTCTCACCTTCCTTTTTGGTCTGGGAGGCATCAATCGTCTGGCGGCGAGCCCCATCGTCAACCTTGGAATCGCAGCGGTCTTTTTAGTCTTTGCCCTGAGCCTTTTCGGGGCCCTCGAAATTCGTTTGCCCTCGCGCTGGACTACCTACCTGGACAAGAAGGCCTCTGCCACAGGAGGTGTGTTCGGGATCCTCTTGATGGCGCTGACCTTCTCCCTGGTTTCCTTCACCTGTACGGTCCCCTTCGTGGGCACATTGATGGTGGCTGCAGTACAGGGCGACTTTCTCTGGTCCTTTTTGGGGATCACGGCATTCGCGGTAGTCTTCGCCACGCCCTTCTTTCTGCTTGCTCTGTTCCCATCCTGGTTACAGGCGCTGCCCAGGAGCGGCAGTTGGCTGAGTTCGGTGAAGGTCACCATGGGTTTTCTGGAACTGGCGGCCGCACTGAAGTTTATAAGCAATGTGGATCTGGTCTACCAATGGGAGTTGATCACCCGGCCCCTCTTCATCACGATCTGGTTGTCCATCGCGTTGGTGACCTGTTTCTATCTCCTGGGCTGGTTTCACTTCGAGCACGAGAGCCCCAGCCCTCCGGTAGGTGTGGTTCGGATTCTCTTTGTCATCTTCTTCGGGGCCGTGGCAAGCTACTTGTTCCGTGGACTGTTCGGTTTCCCTCTGGGTGAGCTAGATGCCTTCCTGCCTCCTCGCGACTATGGAAATCCCGCCTCAATCTCGGTTCTGGGCGGACATTCGGAGAGCGATGAACCCGAATGGTTGACGGATTATCAGGCCGCCCTGAACGTAGCCCAGCGAGAGAACCGGCCGGTGTTCGTTGATTTCACGGGCTACACCTGCACCAACTGTCGCTGGATGGAAGCCAACGTGTTTACCCTGCCAGAGGTGAGAAAGCGCTTTGCGCAGTTTGTCCTGGTGCGGCTGTACACGGACGGTCCAGAACTAGAGCACGAGGAGAATCTCCGATTTGAGGAGGAGCGATTCGGAACTATCGCCTTGCCCTATTATGCGGTGATGTCTCCGCAGGATGAACCCATCGCAACCTTTCCTGGATTGACTCGGGTCGTGGAAGACTTCGTCGGTTTTCTCGACCGGGGACTCCTGGGAAAGGTCCGTTTGAAGGGGCCAGTCGAGGGTTGGAAGCTCAGGACAGAACGGCTAACTGAATTACCGGCCGGCCACTGATTTTCACTGACAGAGAATCCCGGAAGACTTACTCGGGAAGATTCACGATGATATCGCCGGGGCGGGCGAAGTTATAGCGCTCCCGAGCGATTCTCTCGATTTCGCTGGGATCCACTTTGATTCGATGGATATCTTCGAGGCGATCCTGATACTCCTGTCGCAGCTCTAGGTTCTGCATTAGGAGTTCCTCTTTTTCGCGTCGGCTCTCACGTAGTTTCAGAAAGCCTCCATCCCCCCAGATGAGCATATAGATCACCGGAAGACAACTCAGAAAGAGAAGAATCCACGAGATTTCGCGTTTCGCTTTTAGACTAATTGGCATTGATCACGGAGAACAAGATGGAATTGGTCCAAATCGTCTTCTGCACCATCGACAGCGGTGATGCCGCACGGCGGATTGCTCTGCAGTTGGTAGAAGAACGTCTTGTCGCATGTGTAAACATTATTGACAATGTGACGTCAGTATACAAGTGGGAGGGTGACCTTGAAGAAGACAAAGAACTTTTGATGGTGATGAAAACCTCAGCGGATCGTCTCTCTGCGCTGATGGATAGGATTCGGGAGATTCATCCGTATGATGTTCCCGAGATTCTTGCCTGGCCGGCAGAGAAGGGAAACCCGGGCTACGTAGACTGGGTTTTGACACAAACCCGAATCTAGACAGCTAAGCTGGAACTTCAAGAATTCGTCGCACGTCTCCTGTTTTCCGAAGGTGCCGCCAACGGGTGAACTACCAGTATTACAAAGCCAAGTCCGTCAGAGCCGCGAACGACTTGACCCGTTAGCAACATGAGGCCAGGTTCCGAGGAGAGAGCTGGACAACAGCACGATCTCCCCCATCCTGAACTCCAGGCCTACCACGCTGAGTCTCTTGGGATCCTTGATTCGTCTTGGATTGGTGTTGGCAACCCTGATGCTTTCGAACCGCTCAGTCTCAGTCCCTGTTTCTAGCAGCGGATTTTTTGACGACGCATCTGAAACCGACGGTAGCTCGACGGGTGTTCTCGGGGATGAGGATGCGGCTAAAGCAGAGCATTTCCCGAGCGGTTCCGGAGAAGGTCCCACCCTTTACGACGGTCTGATAATCGTTTCCCTTTGGGACTCTTGTCAACGTCATCTCGGATACGTTTCCGCCCATGTCAAAGAGCTCGAAAGGTGAGACATCGCCCGGCCGGTTGCCACTAGCTTCTGCTTGTTTATTTCCAAAATTCGCGGTGGTTTTCTGAGGCATTTTGTTGCCCCAAGGGAAGTAACCTTCCTTGCTTCCTCTGGCCGCCTTTTCCCACTCTTCTTCTGTTGGAAGCCGTCCTCCTCGCCATTCACAAAAGGCCTGGGCATCCTTCTGATCGACCCAGACCACTGGGAATGTCAGCGACCATTCGGGGGGCATCTTTTCTTTTTCCCAGTGTTTCAAGAAATCCGTGGGCTGACTGGGCTTGTATTTGGCCTTCCAGAGAAAATGCCAAAAGTGCTCGTTGGTTACTTCGAAGCGGTCGATCTGGAATTCAGGCGTGTGCACCGGTCGGGAGGGCATGACGAAGAGCTGTCGCATGTTCTCAACCATCCCTGGAAAGTTGTAAACCGACAGACTCAAAAAGAACTGAACCTGTTGTTCTCCAGCTCCAAAGATGAACGGACCTGCCGGGATCCGAACCAGATCTTCGAGGGGCTGGTTCAACGGCGGTGGTGATTCCGTGAGTGGAGCAACCGATTTCTGTTTGGACGCAGCCTTGGCAGACGGCTCCCGCCCTGTTTCACCCGGTTCCGAGTGACAACCAGCAGAGAGAATGAGTCCCGCAATCAGCGCGACCTGAATCATCAGGGACGTCCGTCCAGCAGGGAAAATGACCCAGGCTCCGTTGCTCAGCGATTTCCTTCCAGCGGGTGATCGGAAGTCACCGACACCAGAATCAACCGCCGATTTGCGTTGGTCAACGTTATTCATCATGTATCCGGGAAATATAGCAAATGGACAGCTATGCAGTCGATCTGCTGGAGTGCTACGTGCGGGACCATCCCAACTTGAGGAAGTCTATCCTATTCCATCCTCCACGCCTCCAGTGGCGGGGACGCTGGCGCCGAATTGTTCGCTGTCAGTTTCGCTTCTCGGGACTTCGTCTGACTCTCGCCAACGGGGAGACCGCCTTTCTATCAATTCGGAATGTTGAGGCTCACCGGCAGGATCAGCTCGGATCCCTCCTGAATCTCATTAGAAGAGGGTTTAAGGGTTGGGGAGTCGAGAGCGTTCTAGGCGGGACCGACCGGGCGTGACACCAGAGCGGAGCTATTGTGAGAGTGCTTTTGGGCCGGGGAGGGCGCCGTCAACTGCTCCTGGTTGCCTATCCTGACTCGGGTCCCTCGCCCGATCGAATGCTTTCCTCGGCGCTGCTTTGGTGGGATGCCTGTGTCACCCTCAAACCGGAGGGGCTGCTGGTGTGCGTCCCCGAGAACTGGAGTCAGGAACTGGTTCGAAGTCTCCCCACTCTGGCAGTTTCCGTCCAATGCTTCGAGTACCGGCGCGACTGGATCGACGGCGTGCCGGTGGTTGTCGCCACTGCAGGACTGGAACGGGTCTTTCCCACCTCGGCTGTAGCTTCGGAGGTTTTCTCTCCCTGCGTTCTCTTCCCCTTCTTGTCAGATGTTCCCGACGTCTGCACCAGCTGCAGAATCAGTTCTCGTCCCTGGACGTGACCTGCCGAAAGGGAGCCTGGGAGGTTTCTCACCTGGGGTTTCGTGTGGCCTGGTCTGAGCCCGGGGGACATCTCTGTCATTTTGACGCTCAGTATCCGCGGGTACTCGACACAGAGACTCTTGCAGACTTTGCTTCCTATTTAGGGCAGGTCCGCAGCTACCGTACCTTTCCATCCCCGAATCCACGGCACTTCTTTTATCGATATCGGCAGGAGCGATGGCTTGAGAGTCTCGTGATCCGAGAACACCGGCGCTTGAATGCCCTCTTTCGCGAGGTATCTACTCTCAGGTGCCTAGCTATCTGGACGGTCAAAGGAAGGTACTCGACCTGCTGACGGTCACGAAATCGGGGCGACTGGCTGTGCTCGAGTTGAAGACAGAAAGGAACCTGGATCTCTCTTCCAGGGATTGGACGAACCCTTTAGGAAGCGAGGTAGCTAGCTTCCTTCATCTTCGACTTCCTTGTCTTCGCCAGTCTTGAGGGAACTCTTGAAGTTGCGAATGCCTTCACCGAGGCCCTTGCCTAACTGCGGCAGGCGAGTGGCGCCGAAGATCACGATCACAATCAAGAGAATGATGACCAACTCTGAGACACCTAAGTTCCCCATTTTCTGCAGATCCTTTCGGTAAATTAGCACCCATCGTACTCTTAAGCCAGCTATGCTGTCAAACGGCTCCAGCGTGGCCCCGGATCGTAGCAGTTGACAAGGACCTTTAAGTGGGCGCACCCTTTCTGTCAAGATTTGGGGGTATTCAGGTAACTCAAGTTGCGACTATATGGCATATTTTCGGGGCCTGGGGCCCCTTACGTTTTTGACCATGTCCTTGTAAGGTGTCGGTTCGATCGCCACCGCTTGTTGGACTAATCTGTAGAATAGCTTGCCACGGTGGCGGCTCGTTCGGCGATTGAATCGGAACGTATATTCGTCAAGGTAGTAATCCAGGTGCTCGTGACTGATGGCTCCTTGATGCGTGCCAATCATCCACCGCTTGAGCAACGAGGCGACTCGATGGCAATGTGGCAGCAAATCCTCGCCGACCTCTGCCGCAGGGCGCACCACTTCGTGGGTGTACCCAAGGGAACTCAGTTTCCCATAGCCTTTCCACCCGTCGGTGTGAATCACCGCGCCTGGGAGCACGGTTTGCTGTGCCGCCTTTTCCTGGCTTTGGGCAGAGGCATCCGGCCGGCACACGTGCCAGCCGGATCCGGCCCATGTGGGGACCCTCGATCTCTGTCGCGATCACGACC
>CAUZIZ010000138.1:0-14476 GCA_963579905.1 Acidobacteria bacterium UBA6911
TATGTGCCTGGGAGAAACTGTTACCTATGTGCCCGGAACATACCCATGTTCCCACAACCCTTTCAGGGTTGAAATCCAGGGTCAGAACCATTTACCCAGGGTTCGGAAACCCTGGGCTAGAGGACGAAATCCCTTCAGGATTCACCTCTTTGGGACCGGCTCGGTGTCCGCAACTATGCCAGAACCTTTCCAATCGTCAGCAGGACTCCGTTTGCAAAAGTCCTCTTTTTCAATCGCTTAGACGTTTGAACTCGAAAAGTCAGGTAGGACACATCTATAACTGATTGATATCATTTGACTTAAAACCGGACAGTAGTGAAACGGTGTACTAAGTCGCAGCAATCATCTGACCGGAGACAGGTCGAAGTCTATAATGGAACCCGTGAACGATACGGTCAGTGTGATTGTCGTGAACTACAATGGGGAGGCTTTCCTGGAAGCGTGCCTCCAGTCCGTCCTAGATCAGTCGCGATCCCCTGACCAGATCCTCGTAGTGGACAACGCGTCGGCCGATCAAAGCCTCTCCCTGCTTCAGACTTCGTTCCCAGACATCCCATTGCTCGCACTTCGGGAGAATCTGGGTTACGCAGGGGCCTGCAATCGGGGAATCAGGGAAACCACAGGCGAGCTGATTGCCATCTTGAATAACGACCTAGTTCTTGATTCCAGATGGCTCGAGTCTCTGCTGAAGGAAAACTCTCCCGCTTGGGATTTCTGGGCATGCCGTATCCTCTTTGCTTCGGATCCCAGCCGTGTCGACAGTGCCGGAGATGGGATGGCGGTAGTAGGCAGCGGGTTCAAGATAGGTCATGGAGATTTGGCAAGGCATCACGAAACGGCTTGCGAGGTCTTTGGTGCCTGTGGCGCCGCCGCCCTCTATCGGCGCTCTCTCCTGGAGTCAGTTGGTGGATTCGACCCTGACTTTTTTCTGATCTACGAGGACGCCGATCTGAACGTCAGGGCTCGGCTGCTGGGCTTTCGCTGCCTCTACGTTCCCGGCGCCGTGGTCCTGCACCGTGTAAACGCCAGCATCGGAAGCCTGAGCACAACTTATGTTTTCTTCGGTCATCGTAACTCGGAATACGTTTTCTGGAAGAACATGCCCCCCAGACTCCTCTGGAGCTTTATGCCCGAGCGGCTCCTATTCAATCTCTTGAGCCTGCTTTTCTTTCTCTCGAAGGGTAGAGGAGGGGCCTTCTTGAAGGGAAAGATCGATTTCATCAGGAAGTTCCCGGACATCATGCAGAAACGACAACGGATTCAAGCCAGTCGCAAAGTGAGCACCGCCGAGTTTCGGGCCCACCTGGAACGGAACTGGCTAAAATATCGATGCAGAGTGAAACTGTGACTGAACTGACGATCGTGATCGTCAACTATAACGCCACCGACTATCTGGACCAATGCCTCGACAGTGTTGCTCGAGAGACTCGACGCTGCAGCTATCGGATCGTGGTCGTCGACAACGCGTCCACGGATCAAGACACCGCAATCCTGAAGAGAAATCACCCCGAAATTGATCTGCTGTGTAACCAGAGGAATCTAGGATTCGCAACCGCCTGCAATCAAGGGATCCGCCGGCGCCCCGCCAGCTACTACTTGCTCCTGAATCCGGATTCGCTGATCCTTGATGGAGCCATTGACCAGAGCCTGGAGCTCCTTCGCTCGCGGTCCGATGTCGGTATCGTGGGATGCCGCGTCCTGAACCCGGACGGAACTCTGCAGCTTGCTTCGCGCCGCAGCATTCCGCGTCTTTCCACCGCGCTCTACCGACTCCTCAGACTAAGCCTCCTATTTCCACGCAGCAAGGTCCTGGCGCGGTACAACCTGACTTTTCTGGATGAAGATTCGGTGCACGAAGTCGAGGCGGTCTCTGGTTCATTTCTCATGTTTCGAGCAGCTCTGCTGGAGGGAGACGGCTTCTTGGACGAAAGCTTCTTTCTCTACGGAGAAGATCTGGACTTCTGCTATCGAGCCCTTCAAAAGGGCTGGAACGTTATCTACTATCCTGAGGCGAAAATCACCCATTTCAAAGGGCGGAGCTCTCACCGCTCCCGAAAGAGTCTTTATCACTACTATGAAGCCATGGGCATTTTCTATCGCAAACACTACGGAGCTCAGTCCAGTCCCTTAAAGAACGCCTTGGTGCTCGCGGGAATTCGACTACTATACTGGTCGGCGCTGCTGCGGACCGTGATCACCGGCAGAAGAGATGTCGGGTCGCCTTACTAGTGAGCAGTGAGCAGTCGTAGCGATTTCTTGGTGAATGAGTGATCTCGGGGTCTGGATCAAGGGGCGGTACAAAGACTCCTGAGAGGTCGTCCAGCAATGAATGAGAAGGACGAGATTCGCGTCGGAATTGATGGCAGATCCCTTCGATCAGGTCCCGCTGGAATGGCGACCTATGTGAGCAACCTGCTTCGGCACGTTTTGGTTCTGGATTGTTTCGATCCTCCCTTTCCCAGCAACAATTTCCTTTGGAACCATTCTCAAGTTTTGCTGGCTCAGCGTCGGCGCCGCTGGTCCCTCTACCATGCGCCCTCCTACACTTGTCCGTTATTCAACTTCTGCCCTCTGGTCCTATCGGTGGCGGACATCTCGTACTTTGTTCGCGAGGAGTGGTATCCGTATCACCTTGATCAGGTTCGAAGACGGTACTATCTGGCATCACTCAAGCGAGCTGACCGAATCCTGGTTCCAACGGATTTCTCACGAAACGAGATCCTGCAGCGATTCCCGGAGCTAGAACCGCGGCTGAGGCGCGTTTATCTCGGTGTTTCTGAGTCCTTTTCTCGAGATGACTCTCTGGCAGAGAAGGTTCGCACTGAGCTGAATCTTCCTTCTGAATACATTCTGCATGTCGGAGATATACATCCAAGACGAAATCTAGAGGCTCTCGCTGGGGCGGCAGAGCGTCTAGGGTTGCCCTTGGTTCTGGTTGGTCGAATCCTGCGGGGGGGAAAGGGCTTTGCTGACTGGCCACTTCTCTATTCCGGGTTGTCCGAGCTCCAACTCAAGGGTGTGTACTCGGCCGCCAGCGTGTTCGCGTACCCCTCGGTCTACGAGGGCTTTGGGCTTCCAGTGCTGGAGGCGATGGCCTGTGGGGTCCCCGTAGTGGCATCCAATCGATCGTGTCTACCCGAGGTTTGCGGGGGCGCAGCAGCTCTCGCTGAGCCGGATGCGGAGTCGTTTGCTACGGCTATCGAGAAGGTTCGTTCAGATCGCGATTCCTACATCAGCAGGGGTCTCTCACGAGCTCAACTCTTTAATTGGAAGGAAACAGCCGAGGCAACCGTTCGAGTCTATCGGGAACTCATTTGACTCACTGCTCACTGCTCACTGCTCACTGCTCACTTATTATTCCACTCAACTAACGGTGTCCCTTCTTTATGAAGTCGAGTGCTTCCTGTGCACGAGGGTAGGAAGGATTGTAGTGCAGGGCCAACTCCACGTTGGTCTGAGCCAAACCCGGTTGACCTGCAGCCAGATAGGCCGCACCCAGGTTGGTGAGGGTTTCGGGGCTCGGCAAATACAGTGCAGCCCTTCCGTAGTAGCCGATTGCCGCCTGATGTCTTCCCAGCAACATCGCAGCGGCCCCCCTTAAGTTGTGGACTTCGTACAGATCAGGAAAGCGCTCAGCCGCTAAAGCAAGCTTCTCGCTCGCAGTTTCGGCAATTGCCCGTTTCAGACGCAAGTTGTTGGAGCTGGCGCTGACGGCCCGGTTCAGAAGGGCAGCGGCCAATCCCGCCTCTTGGTTCGCCCGCCATTTTCCCACTTGGAAATACAGAAGCAAAGCCGTGACTGCCAACAAGAGAACCGGTTTCAAGCCTCTCCTCCAATGCAACCACCGGCTGGGATCGACCGACTCGATGCTGAGGCGCTCCTGACTCTGAAAGTAGCGTAGATTTGCGAACAGAAGAACAGCGAAGGCTGCAGTCACCGAAAGATGAAGAGGGAAAAAGCCCAGGCAGCCGAACGCCAGGTAGACAGTCCCGACGCAAAGCATCCCTACCCAGTAATCGCGAGTCCGAAAGAAGTGCCTAACCCCTTTGGCCAAGGGGATCAGGAACAGCAGAAAAAACAAGATTAGCCCAACCAACCCCAATTCATCCCAGATTTGCAGATACTCGTTGTGGGTCTCACGGTAACTGCCGGGTTCGGAGAGGAGCTTGAGTCCCCGTCCGAATTCGGTTCCCGCCCGATGATGGAAAAAGTCCTCTTTGAATGTATTCAGGCCGGACCCCAACCAGGGACGCTCTTTGATCATCTCCCAGGTGAGGAGGTAGATGGGATAGCGACCCGCCGTTGCCACCTCCAGCTGACCGCTCTTCACCTGGTCCCAGACCAGTTGTATACGGTAACGGAGGCCGGGCCCAGTAAGCACCAGACCCAGAATGAGAATGGCGATGATAGCCACAGATCCAAGGAAGACCAAAACCCGCTTTCCGCTTTCTTGCGTCTTCAATACCCACCAGCAGTGAAACACAGCCCAGAGCAGGAAAGCGAGCCCAAATGCCAAGAGAGCTGTGAGAGTACGCGTATAGATCAGACCGGCGAGATTGATTATCAGGAGCAGGCCGGACAGGACTCGGATCTTGGTCCCCTCCCGAGCCACGACTCCATGAAGCAGGATGAGGGCGCTGAGACCGAAGAGAAAGCCACCGCTGTTCACATCGCCGATGAATCCAGCCGGGATCAATCGGCCTTCCAGTAGCTCGCCCGTCGGACGCTCCATCAGCGAGAAGAGGCCATAGTATTGGACGATGGTCAGGACTGCGTTCAAAGCCATGGCGGCCCCGATCCAGAGCCACAATCTCCGCTGCAGGTTGGGCGAAAGAAACTCGATCAGAATATAGAGCAGAGCCACGAAATAGACGATCTGAACAAACCCCGCCAGGCTCACTTCGGGCCTCTCCCCCAGAAGGCTGTGAACACCAACGTAGGCCACCGACAAACCTACCAGAGCTTCCCAACTTCTGGAGAAGAAGCGAATGCGGAAGCGCCGGCTCAAGAGAAAGATGGCTATCAGAATCACGATCACCGCAACACTGAAGACATCCTTGGGAGTACGAAACTTCTCCAGGCCGTCTAAACTGACAACGAAAGGCAAAAGGACGAAGAAGGCGACGACTACCCAAAACAGCAGCGGTTCGAGCCCATTCGATGATCGCTTCTTCTTTACCTTCTTATATTTCAAGGAACCGGTGCTATACTCCGTGGACGATGTGTTGTAGGCCCGGTGAAGCGGCGAGCGTACCGGAAAATCCTTCGGGCCAAGGGCCTGGAATAGTCTTCACACCCTACTCTCGAGCCTCATCTGTGGGCCCTCCCGTCTGGCTGCGATGGAGTACTTAGAATAGATGTTTGCGACGCTCTTGTACAATAAATACCTGATCCGAGAGCTGGTAACCCGGGACGTGAGAGGTCGTTATGTTGGCTCGATCATCGGCGTCTTCTGGTCTATTCTCAACCCGGTGCTCCAACTTACGCTCTACACCGTCGTGTTCTCCACGGTTATGAACATGCGCTTTGGAGACGATCCTTCCTGGGGACGATTTGCACTCTATCTCTTTGCCGCTTTGCTGCCCTGGATGGCTCTCCAGGAAGCCATCATACGATCCTCCCGTAGTTTTATTGAGAATGCCCACCTCATCAAGAAGCTACGCTTTCCCCTCGAAACGCTGCCCTTCAGTGTGGTGTTTTCCTCCTTCATCCATCAGCTTCTGGGCACAGTCGTCTTCGTCCTTGTCCTCATTGCTATTCAAGCCTTCAACACCAGATTCTTTGCGTTGGTTTTCCTTTTATTCGTTTTTCAAATCGTCATGACTTACGGCCTTGCCGTCACGGTGGCCTGTCTGAATGTCTTCTTTCGGGATATCGCTCAGATTATTGGAGTTCTCTTCATGCTGATGTTCTGGATAACTCCAATCGTCTATCCCAAGAACAGGGCGACCGGCCTGTTCCAGACCCTCCTGAATTGCAACCCATTGACTCATATGGTGGAAGCCTATCGATTTGTATTTCTCGGAAATCCGACACCTTCAGCCTGGGGCGTCCTCTACTGGATCATGTTCTCATTTGGAGCTTACCTCGTCGGACAATTCGTCCTGAGTCGAACTCGCCGCGAACTGGTTGACCTACTATGAAGCCAGCCGTTCGAGTCTCACAGCTGTCCAAGGTCTATAAACTCTATTGGGGCCCCCGAAGTCTCTTCAAAGAAATGGTACTTAGGGTGCCTTCTCACCAGCAGTTCTGGGCTCTCAAGGAAATCAGCTTTGAGGTGAGCGAGGGAGAGGCTTTTGGCATCATCGGAGAAAATGGAGCAGGCAAGACCACCCTTCTTCAGATTCTGGCTGGCGCGACCTTCCCTACCTCGGGATCGGCGAACGTCCAGGGCAAAGCCAGCGCCCTGCTGGAGTTGACGGCGGGCTTTCATCCTGATTTTACGGGTCGGGAGAACATCTATTTCAGCGGCGCACTGGCGGGTCTCAGTCGCTCCCAGATTCAGGAGAGCGAGTCGGAAATCATCGCCTTCAGCGAATTAGAGGAATTCATCGACAAACCGGTAAAAACCTACTCATCCGGAATGCACGTGCGTTTGGGATTTGCCCTCGCCACCGGCTTCGACCCCTCAATCCTGGTCATCGACGAGGCTCTCGCGGTAGGAGATCAACGTTTTCAGAAAAAGTGTACGGATCGGATTTTGAACTTCAAGCGGAAGGGCTGCACCATCCTGTTCTGCTCTCACAATCTGTACCAGGTCAAGACACTCTGCGAGCGGGCCATCTGGCTGAAGAAAGGCCGCATTGCGGCCCAAGGCGTGGCACAGGAGGTCGTGGATCGCTATACGGACTACGTACGGGAGGATGAGTCGAAGTCGTCCCCGGTATCTTCCCCAGCGGTAGAATCCGACCGCGATTCCAAAAGGCAGATCTGTTGGATCGAGAAGACCGTGCTAAGCGACGCTGAGCATCGCCCCCGTAGTGAATTCGAGAGCGGGGATCCGCTTCAGGTCGATATTTGGTGTTACTTCGGCCCAGGCTTTGAAGGGATCCCGGCGGTTGCGGTAGCGCTCGTCCGAAACGACGGAGTCTGTGTCTACACCGCCAGCAGCAATACAGCGGGAGATTCCTTGCGCCAGGAGAGTCTCCATCACTATCATGCGCGGGTCGTGTTTCCCGAAACTCCTCTGCTATCAGGCCGTTACTATCTCAATGTAGTTGCAACCGACCAGGAAAAGCTCCAGGCCTACGACATCGTCGAGCGCGCCCAGACCTTCACCGTCTCCTCTACCGATCGGGGTATCGGTCTGGTCAGACTTCATCACTACTGGATCGAGCCGAAATAGTCCGCAACCTCCTTGTATACCTCCGAGACCTGCATTTCCAAGAGCTCCTTCGGACTAAACTTCTTGGCCAAGCTTTCCGCGAGAGAATGGGCTAGTACTCGCCCCGGGTGGGGCTCCCTCTCGAACAGAGCTTCCATGAAGACTGGGGCCCCCTTCATCAAGTTCCCTTCGATCTCGCGGGCGTACTTCAAACGATCGCTCTCTACCTTTTCGAACTCACCTTCAGATAGCAACAGGCGAGACGACGGATCCGACGAGTACTTTAACCTACCGGCCAGATAAGAACGGACACCATCCTTGTAGATCTCCAGGGAAAGCGCCCCTATCTTGGGAAAGCTCAGGAGAATCGGGGTCATGAACACCTGTTGAGCAACGAAATAGGGAAGCTGCTCAGAAGACCATCGTTTCGCCTCTTCGTGAACGTTCACGAATGTGACGAGGCCCCCGGCAAGCTCCCTGGTCTGGCTCTCGAAGCCCTTGATCGGGGGCATCGTTATCAACGAGTTCAGCAGCCCTATCTCATCGTACTCTTTCGCCAGGTCACTTCGAACTTTCGCGTATACCTCTGCAAAATTGGAGGCTTCCGCCCTGAACTCTGGCCCTTGAACAACCCGTCGAATGCTTCCAAGATGCTCTCTGGGGAGTCTCGTCTCGAGTGTCTTTCCAACGTACAGGAAATCATGGATGATCGTATAGAATTCCGGAACTACCGTCTCTTCCCAGAACTTGACGAAGGCCTCCTCTCCTGTCGGAGCCTCTCGCACCAGAAAACCTGCGAAGTCAATCAAGCCATCATCAGTACGCAATCTCTTTAGACCCGTGAAAAGCTCCCAGTCTCCCGATCCGTGTACTCGAAATCCCTTAAGATCACCGTCATGCTGGTACTGCGGGTGAAAGAGCAGCCACTCACCAGTCAGCTGATTCTCGTTCCGTTTCACATCGAACTTGATGGGCTTCCCGCTGAGATCCAACTGAATCTTGAGCTCCTGCCCACGTATTTCCAGCTTTACCGTGGACTGCGTTTGCCACCCATCGCGATAGAGGACCGGCTCAGAGTCCTTGGCAGCGTCTGGAACGAACAGATGAAAAACGATCGCACCCGTCAACGTGGATCGCTGCTCAAACCGCCAAAGCCCCTCCCAGCCCGAGGGTGCATTCCCTGACCAAAGCGGCGCAGTGGTGAACAGCCACATAAAGGATAGCAACATCATCGATCTCAGCATCATATTCTTCCTCTCCTTCTCAACGTCTAGCTTACCGAAGTGCCCCAGCTGAGATCAAACAACCTGTTTAAACAGAGGATGTTAGTCGGGTTCCACGGTAAAGCGTCAGCCAGTCTCCAGAAACGCCTTCGATCGGGCCAAATTCAACCCGGACCCCGTGACAATTGAAGGAGTGAAGGTCAGTCTAGAAGGAGATTGGGCTTGGTTTCGAAGGAACGATCAGGTAGCTTCAAGACCAATTCTGCTGCAGCCCAATCTCGCCTCAGCAAGTCGCGTATGTCCCTCGCAGACCTTGGTGCTTCGACGTTCTATCGGACGGCCTCACAGCTTTCCAGCGGATCGAAAACCTTTAATCGAGACACTTTATCCTTTCGCCAAATGAAGTTTCAGCTCAGTCCCGCGCCCGCTGCGCTGCCCCATTCGAGAAGGAAGTTTCAGTGTCCTGCGGTGGCACGGGTATCCCTGCCCGGGATGACCGATCCGTCGAGCCAAGGGCTCGACAATCACGGCCTGGAAGGCCGTGCCACGGTTGGGAATCCTGAACCTGGAACCAAATGAAGTTTCAGCTCAGCCCCGCCCCCAGGAAGCCTTGGCCCCGTTCGAGAAAGAAACTTCTCGTCTGAATTCATGACCTACACCGAAGGTGTTATTGCGGGTAGCCTAGGGTTGGCGATGCGAAGCGATCTACCCTGGGTTTAAGATGTCCTCCTTTTCTACACTGAAAGTGTTATTGCCAAAAGGTTACCTTTTGTCTGAAGCAACATTGCGGCAATAACCCCTATGGGGTAAAGCATCTTCTCGACCGACCTAGCCCCAGGGTAACTCGCTTCGCATTGCAACTCTGGGCTACGCGAAATGACGCCTTCGGCGTAGGAGACAGCTCCCGTTCACCGCACTATTCGGAGGGTAGAGACGTGCGACGTTCAGACAATCCGACGTGCGACGAATTCTTGAAGTTTCAGCCTAATTGATCGGAGCCTGACCTTCGATCGCAGCCAGGAACTCTGAGAGATAGTCACCAAAGAGAGCAAAAACCAGGACCGGCTCATCACTGATTATCTTCAAATGTCCCTTGACCTGCTCAAAACCGACACCGAACAGTTGGGCGTCGTCGAGGAGTTGGACCAAACGATTCCCGGCGGCGATCGTTACTGTCCGCTCCGCGGTGAGCACACCGTCTTCGGAGTAGGCCTGAATCGTGACCACGGCGGGGTTGTTTCCCGGCACCAGGATCGACAATCCCGTGAACATCCTCAGCTCGGCATTATTCGACTGGGCTACTTGAAGCAGCAAGGTCTCCTTTTGACCATCCTTGATCATGGGAAGGGTGGAACGGAACTTGCTATTGTTCCCGGTAAAGCTGACCACGCCCACCAGGGTCGCGGACTGCTCGACGATTCCCACGGTGCCGCCGCTTGCGTGCACTTTCAGATGACCACTCATGAGCCCTACTGGCTGCAGGTTGAGCAGAGTTTTGGCACTCGCCACGAACAACTCCATTGGCTCGATCTCGAACGAGGCGGCTCCCAGCTCGTTGGAGAGGTCGTCGTAGGCCATGATTTCGACAGTCGCCTTGTTAAAGCCGGTGTTGAGGATCCGGATCTCGGTGTCTCCATCACCAGCATCGGCGAACAAGTGGGGGACTAGCAATAATCGGGTATTGATCCCCAGCTGAGCGGTCATGGAGGAGAAGTTCTGCTGCTGCGAGTAAAACAGGAATCCGCTCACCGGCACGACGTTGGTAGTGACCTCCACGAAACATTCTTCACACTCGAGTCCAGGGTCGTTATAGATCTCGTCCAGAGTTCCCACGATAGACCCAAACGCGGCAATCGGAAGTGTGGTCTCGCGGAGAAGGGTACCGGACTGGTCGAAGAGCCTAATCCGGACGGCCGGATCGCCTTCCTCCTTCACGTTCAGGATAAAGAGCAAAGTCGCCTCAGTCGTCCCTTTCTGGCGGGCGAGAGGGAAGTAGAGCTTATTGGATTCGTGCAGAGTCCCACCGATGCCGTCCAGGTTCTTCATGTCGTACGTGCCAACCATGAAGAAACCCTGGATGGGACCTTGCTGCCCCTGAGCCACGATTGAGACAGCATCAGCGCCCTGGCCCAGGATGTCTTGGGTCAAAAAGGCATCTTGGCCCTGGGGCTCCAAGGGAGGCACCAGCGACACATTGGAGGTTTCGTTTCCGTCTGAATCCCGACCCGAAAGAGTGATCTGGTTTGAGCTCGAGCCAAGGCTCACCAGTGCCACACCGACGTAACTCCCCTGGAAGCTGGGATGCTGCGTCCCCAGCGCGGCAGGGAGGATCACGGAGTTGAGTAGCACGACTTCCACTGATATCTTGAAGGTGACTTCAGAGCCTGCGATGCCGTCGTGTACCTCAAACTTGATGAAGACTTCCGTATTCTCTTCGATCGTGGGTAAAGTTATGGTGGTGGTAATCTGATCGGTCTTGTCGAACGCCACGGCCGGGCCCGCCACTTGCGTCCACAGATAGTAAAGAGGGGAATCACCGTCAAAATCAACGGCGGAGCCGCTGAGGGTCAAGGTGCCGCCCGAGACCCCGTTCTGATCCGCAATAGGATCGATAGAGGGCGCAGTGTTGGTGGTGACAGTGATAGCAACCTGGTCCTTGGCGACTTCCGAGCCATCACTCACGGTCAACTCGAAGACCAGAACTACATCTTCCCCGCCTTGGGAAAGATCGGGCGTCTCAAAGGTCGTAGCCGCCGTATTCGAGGACGAAAGAGCAACGCTGGCACCGGATAACTGCGCCCACTCGTAGGTGAGTAAGGTTGCGGGGTCCTGGTCCGGATCACTGGCCTGTCCCGTCAGAGTAACCGTCGCCCCTTCCGCCACCGTCTGATCGGGTCCGGCATCCACGGTCAGCGGACCGTAGACCGCCTGGATGGTTATGTGGATGTCGTCCCTGACGCCGCAGCCGAGGGGATCAGAGATAACCAGACTGATAATGACCGTGGTGCTCGCGGTCACGTCAGGTGCTACGAAGCTCGCGGTGGAGGTGCTGGTCTGCAGGGTGATCGGGAGACCGGCAGCATCCGTGACGGTCCATTGATAGAAAATCCCCGTGATCCCGAATTGGTTGGTCGAATTGTCGGGATCGAATCCGCTTCCTGTCAGCGTGACCAGTTCGCCAGTTCCGACAGTCCGGGGTGCTCCGTCCGCAATGGCGCCTTCAGCCGGCTGATTCCCAGCTACACCGCAGTCAAGTACTATGGGGTCGGGATCTGTCCCACCTTCGCCTTCGCCTTCTCCTCCGCCGCCACCACCTCCGCCACCCGGCGCGACCACGGTTATAATGGTGTCGTCACAAACTGGTCCGTTCAGGCCATCATCGGCACAGAACCGGAAGGTCAAGATCTTGGGATCACTGGGAGCGATAAAGGTTGCCGTGAGTGAATTGGCTCCGTTGAGCTGAATGCCACCACTTCCCCCGGTGCCTCCGACCAGGGTCCACGACACCGAGGTGGAATCTCCATCCGGATCAAAAACACTGCCCTGGAGCGTTACCGTCTGGTTGAACTGAACCGACTGATTCGGCCCGGCACCCGCGGTTGGAGGCCCGTTGACAGCAGCACCAGTCCGGGCAAACCAGACCTCTACCAGCACCGAATTACCGGCGTTGTAGGGCGGGTAGGGACTGGTTGCGTCGACCCCCAGGCTCACCCGAGCGACCATCGACCTGGCCAAATTGAGGGGCAAACTCAGCCAATTCAGAATATTGATCGAAGGACTTGGTCCATTGCAGCCAAAACAGAGTACGTCCAATTGCCCAATAAGGGACTGGTTGGCATTAAAGGTAGTCTGTGGGTTGAGGCCGTTGATCTGTTGAGAACCAGTGGAAAACCCCGGATTGATTGTGTCACCAATCCAGAGCGTAACCGCGTTCGTGTCCTGGAGCGGAATCGGATTGCTCTGGGTACCCACAAAGCCAGCAGGCACACCCAATCTACCATTTTCCAGGTCGACAGCCGAGACGATGCCACCGGGGGTTACGATTTCGACAATGGGTCGGGAAAATACAGGCGTTGAGACCAAAACTACTAGTAGCAGAAAGGCCAGAAAATTGCGATTACACAGAGGCGGCATCGCGCACTCCTTCCACCTCCCCCTCACTCCGACTGCTCAGCCTCAGAACTAGGCTCCCGGTCTTGTAACCGAACCCGAGTCAGAATCAAATTCCCCAGCAGCTTACGCGGTCTCTGCTCCAGGCCAGTCAGAACTTGGATTTGATTGTACAGGATGACAAGTTCCTTGTCACTTACTTTGCGGACGTGGGGCCAAAGACTCTCCATGGTTCCATTGTCTTTGCTCACTGCTACCACTTCCTCGAAGCCCTCGATCAGCTTCTGGCTCCGAGACACATAGATAGTAGGCCGCCCATCCAACGTCTTCTTGGAGTAAACTCCGACACAACCCTCGTCGCCGACAGGTACCACTTCAAAGCCGCGAAAGCTGAGTAGATTGTCCAGGCTGCCCGTTAATGATCTATTCTTGGGCTGCTCTAATTGCTCAGGAACCTCATCCTGGGGATAGAGCCGATACAACAAACGCTCCCCTCGCTGCCATAGCAGCTCCCGATAGTCCTGCCACAGGATCAGCAGTTTACCATGAACCTGTGTACTCTTTAGACTGACCGCACTGACAGGTTCCTGGTAAAGCAGCTGATCCGGATGCCAGGACTCGCCTCCATCATCGGAATAGTCGACATAGATCGAACTCCTTCGGCCGCTACTCTCGACCCACGTCACTTGAATCTTGCCTTGGTCGAACGTCATTACCGGATCGGAGAGAACCCGGGTCAGATCGTCGTTTAGAGGAACAGCCTTGCTCCAGGACTTTCCGCCGTCGCTGGTCTGGGCAAAGACCACTGCCCTGCCCCCGGGGGTAGAATCTAACCAGGCCAGATACGCCTTCCCCTCCCCTCCCGATACAAGTCGGGGCGGGTTCACCGCGAAGAGCCTCTCCTCTCCGTTGTGGACGTCGACCTGTTCCCAGCTCTCACCCTCATCCCCGCTCCGGAAGAGAATGATTCTCTCCTGGTCTTCTTTCTGCCCTCTGTTGGAGATGCAGAGGTAGAGGTTGCCCTGACTATCACCTTCCAGAACGGGCACCCGGGCCACGACAATCCCTACATCGAATTCGTGGACCTTCGACCAGCTAGCCCCCCCATCTTCAGACTTCCGATACCTGAGACCCACTCGTTCTTGCTGCCGCCTGTCATCATGGGCCAACCAGGCATAGTGGATCTTATCCTCATCCCCCACCCAGATAGCTGGGGCGCGGTGTTGAAGCTTCTCCTCGCTGAGTTGTTTCAACTCATCCCACTTCCCTTCTGGAAGGGATCTGCGAAAGAAAACATCGGTTAGCGCCTTTCCCTTGATAACGCCCGAAAAGGCAACATGAAGAGTTCCCGAAGGACCGACCTCGATCCGATTGCGATTGGCACCACCTTCTTCGAAGGCGCTGACGTCAGATGAGTTCAGCCGAAAATGGGAGAGAACCTCGAGGCCCGATCCCTCTAGCGGTTCGGATAGCACAGCCAGAATCAAAGCCAAAAGGACGCCCTGGGAACACTTCAGGAAACTCTTCTTTGTCATTTCATGCCTGGGATTTCGGATGGCTTCATGATCGGCGCCTGGACCTTCAGAGAACTTCTCTCACCGGTGACACAAGGATTCCGTCAAAAAAAAAGGGGAGGCTAGGTGGCCTCCCCTTTTTTTCGCTTCTCAGACCCGAGACACTAGGGACTCGGGGTGATTGCAGTTGCGTTCGAAGTGGCCGGATTGTGAGCCGCGGTAGCTGCCCACCAGGCTGCTCCGAATCCCTCAAAGCGCGTGTTGATCTCGCCGATCGTCACGAACGTCGGATGCAAAAGATTGTC
>CAUZIZ010000139.1:0-14272 GCA_963579905.1 Acidobacteria bacterium UBA6911
GCCAAGTTCAGTGCTATGACGAGTCACCCGCTGCTCGAAACAGTCTTATCGAGAGAGTCCGCTCCAATCTAGAGCAAATGCTCCAGGCCGGGATCTACGAGAAACGAGCGCTGGGAAAAATCGAGAGCCGGATCTTGCTTTGTGAAAGCGAGGCAGAGGCGCTCGAGGGTACCCAGTTTGTTACCGAGGCCGTGATCGAAGATCTTGACGTCAAGCAGGAGCTCTTTTCCAGGATTGAGGCCCACGTAGCCGACGACTGCATCCTTGCGAGCAACACCTCGAGCTTCCCCATGACCGAAATTTCCGAGCAGATGCGTCTACCCCAGCGAGCAGTCGTCACCCACTGGTTCAACCCTCCCCATATCGTGCCACTGATCGAGGTGGTTCCGGGAGAACACACGACTGCGGAGACGGCCCAGGCAGCGGTCGAACTGACCGGGCGAATCGGCAAACTGCCCATTCTGCTCAAGCGCGAACTTCCAGGTTTCCTGGTGAACCGGATCCAGGTGGCAATCCTCCGTGAGGTCTGTGACCTGCTGGACCAGGGCGTGGCTAGTCCGGAAGACATCGACCAGGCAATTCGAGGAAGCATAGGGGTGCGATTTGCGGCGATGGGCCCTCTCGAAGTATCCGATTTTTCCGGCCACGACATAGGTGCCAGCGTCTTCCAGAACCTGGTCCCCCACCTCTGTGTGGATAAAAAGCTGCCCAGAACTATCCAAGGGTTAGTCGAAGCTGGTCACTTTGGGGTGAAATCCGGAAGGGGCTTCTACAAGTACACGCCGGATTCCGCTGCGGCAAGGCGCTCAGAGCGAGATCGGCAGTTTCTGGAAATTGTGAAAATGTTTTATAGCAGCTAGCCCGCATTTCTCATCGCTTGTTGTAGCGAGGCGCCGCAAGGGCCGTCCTGGCAAGGCTTGCGACCGAAGCCCCAGCAGTCGTACTCGTGCAGTACGTCGAGGAGGCCGAAGGAGCGTAACGCAGCCAGGGCGGATGATTGCGGCGACACAGTAGACCAGCGATGAGAAATGCGGGCTAGTGCCCTTTCGCCAGAGTTGGCAGTCTAGCGGCCAGGATTCCCACCAGAAGCAATTCGATTAGAATAAGGCACACTGAACGTCCGAGTCACCCTCATCCTGGGCTGTTCGTCGCTTTGGCTTTTTCATCAACTCCTGGCGGTCGAATCCGACCTCAGGACCAGCGTCAGATCGGCCACCGAAAGGTTTCTCAAACAAGCGGGCATCGCCACCTCAAGCCAGCGTGCCGACGACTCTGTGGACGCTCCCAGAAAGATGATTTCTGTGTACGCAGTCTTATACGGGGGTCCCGCGGTTCAGACAGTACTCGAAGCCCGCTCACCTTCCCTGCGACGGTCGACCGTGAGTGTGAAACAGAGAATCTTACAGATCCGGACACAACAGGAGTCTGTCCTCACACAGCTTCGCTTCCTGGGCGCTCGAAACAGTTTCAGCTATCGGCGGCTGGCCAACGCCATTCAAGTAAGACTGCCGATTTCCAGTCTTCCAGAGCTCCGCTCAATGCCGGAGATCTTACGGATTGATCCGGTCACCCTGCACAAGATAGCTTTAGATTCCAGCGTTCCCTACACCGGAGCTCCCGTCGTCTGGGGTAGCGGGGGCTTCTCGCGGGATGGCAGCGGCATCACGATCGGTGTTATTGACACCGGTATCGACTACACACACGCTAACCTGAGGGGCTCTGGTTTGGTTTCGGACTTTGAAGGAAACGACCCCGATGTCATCGAGCCGGGTACGTTTCCGAACACCAAAGTAGTTGGCGGACACGATTTCGTCGGAAACTCCTATGACGCTTCGTCCAATGATCCGGGAATCAACACGGCGATTCCTGATTCAGACCCTTTGGATTGCAACGGACATGGAACTCACGTCTCGGGCTCGGCTGCGGCTCAGGGTATCCTCGCGGGAGAGGGTTTCGGAGGTCCCTATAGGGAGGGCCTGGACCTGGCCCAGTTCGAAATTGCACCCGGCGTGGCCCCGGGGGCGGAACTTCATGCTTTGAAAGTCTTCGGCTGTCGGGGTGCCAGCCTACTGGTCATGGCTGCTTTGGAGTATGCCTCCGACCCGAACGGAGACGGAGACTTCGGCGATCGTCTGGACGTCGTCAATCTGTCGGTAGGCGTCGCCTTTGCGAACGGCATCGATTCCTCGGAGACCGAGGTGGAGATCATCCAGAACCTGGTCGATCTGGGACCCCCCGCAGTAGCCGCCGCCGGTAACAACGGGAATACCTTCTACGCCGTCACCGCACCCGGAATGGCTCCGAGTGCCATCTCGGTTGCCGCTTTGGATGATGCAGGGAGCGTCCTTGGAGAGGCTGACCTGATCCGGGACTTCAGCTCGAGAGGTCCCAGCGCCAGGGGCAACGTCTTGAAGCCGGAGCTTTCCGCTCCGGAATTCGATATCCTATCCTCCGTGGGGGGAACAGGGACGGGAGGTAGGGCCCGAAGAGGCACATCCTTCTCCAGTCCCCACGTCGCCGGAATGGCCGCTCTCTTAAGGCAACGCCACCCGGACTGGACGGCTGAGCAGATCAAGGCGGCACTGATGAATACGGCTGGCGTCATGTTTGATGCTGGCGGGAACAGGTACCCCGAATCGCTTGCTGGCGCCGACCGAGCTCAGGTCGATCGTGCAGCCCAAACCGTGGTGACCATTGCCTCCCAGGACAGCCAAGGGAAAATTTCGTTGTCGTTGGGAAACCTCAGTCTGAGTCAGTTCTACTCGAAGGACCACACCGTCGTTCTAAACGAATCATAGTTCCCAATCAAAAACTTTCAGCATTGAGGTTGAAGAGACTGTGGCTGAAACGGGCACCTCCCTGACACCCCTTCAGGATACGGTCATCGTTCCCGGAAACGCCTCTGCCACGACCATTTTGCGCTTCCAGGCAGATCCATATTCCAGTTCGAAGGGACCACCGACCCCACCACGCCGTAGACGCAGCGAGGCGAACCGCGCCACATCCTGTTCGAAGTCAATGGCAAGATCCGCTTCGACGATGGCGTGTTTCCCCTGAGTCTTCCCTACTACGGAGTCGTCAATGCCGCCTTTGCTATGCATGCCGACGCCGCCCATTTGGCCCTGCCGGGAAGTCCTTTCAATAGCCTTTCACTCTTTGGCCAGGACGATCGAATCTCTGTCTCCATTCCAGTCATCGGTGAGTCAGCACATCCCCAACCCCTGGTTAGCGTCTTCGAGTTCGGACTCGAAAGACTCCCCCATGACTCCAGCGATTTTCTGGAGGCCGCTGCTGATATCCTGTGGCTCGGTATCACCACTGACCTGCACTTCGTTCAAGCTTTCTCTGAGGCCCATCTCTACTTCGGTCTGGCTACGCGACAAGAGTGGACGACCCCCAATAGCTTGGATGTGGACATCCTGATCGATACCGATCAAGATGGCACCGATGACTATAGACTCTCCGCCTCGAACTCAGGAATAGCCGCAGGAGGAAACAACACGGATACGTTCATCACCATCGTGGCCAACCTGGAGACGAAGGAGCGCGTGTCGGACTCCCTGGTAAACGTCCTACCTCCGGATCAGGCTGATACGAAACTCTTCAATAACAACGTCATGATCCTTCCCGTCTCCTACGGCAGTCTCGGCCTGAGCGTCGAGTCTGCACGCTTCGACTACGAGGTGAGGACGATAGTCAGGGACAGCCTCGGCGACGAGATCGGCGGGGGCAGCTTTGACGCGGCCAATCCCGTCATTGACGTGACCTCCACAGGCCTTTCAGGCTTCCCCTTCCATGCCGACGGAAACCCGATTCAGGTAAGCGTGAGTGCAGCAGCAGCCGTGGCTGCCTCTGCTCCTGCTTCCGCCGCGCCGCTGCGACTGCTGCTGCTTCACCACAGCAACGCGGATTCTGAGAGAGCCGAAGTCGTGTCCCTTCACCTTCCGGCCGATCTGGAGATTGCAAGGTTCGGAGGGGACCTTCAGCCAGTCGAGATCGGCAGCGACTTTTCAAGTCCACTGCAAGTCAAGGCCACTGAACGGAATGGTCAAGGCGTCGGCGTCGTCGAGGTCACCTTTTCTGCCCCCCTCTCAGGTGCCAGCGGAACCTTCGCGGACGGATCCGTCCTCTTCAGTACCGTCACCTCGGGAGATGGGTTGGCTACTTCTTCCCGGTTCACTGCCAACTTGCTTCCCGGAAGCTTCCAAGTCATTGCGGCGGGCGCTGGAGTTCCGGGCCAGATAGAGTTCGAGCTCACCAATGATCCGGCACTTGTACCGATCTGCCCGGGAGACATCAATGGGGATCAAGCCAGGGACATCCTCGATCTGATCCTTATGCTGCGGGACATCTCAGGGAAGACCCCTCTGGCGAAGTGTCCGGTGGGATCGTAGAAACCTCATGGCTATCGGGGACCCGATCTATGTGCTCACCCCTTTGCCTCTGCCTCTGCCTCTGCCCTTGCTCGTGGGATACGAACAAGGGATGAAGTCGGGCAAAGGCAAAGGCAAGGGAGGACGCTAAACACTTGCGACCTGATTGCAAATAGTGAGAAAGGAAGACATGTCTGAAAATCGAATGAGCCCTTTGAACCTACGGATACCAAGATCCATTCTGATCGCTTGCACCGTTGGCATCATCGTCCTTGCGGTTTCCCTGACTTCATCGAGCCACCATGCAGAGGCGGTCGAGATCGGAAAACACAATACCCATTTGCTGCCGAGGGGCAAGGAGGCGGATGGGATTATCGGAGACTTTGTACTGCGCAACGGAAAAATCCATGCCTTGATCAGCGGCGACCTGCCCAACCGGCGGGCAAACATGATGCACGATCGGGATTCTTCGATTCCCGGTACCGTCTTCGATCTCGATCTATTGGGGGCTGGGAACGACCAGATCACTTCTTTCCGTCCCGGGCATCAGCGTGGCCAGGTCAGCTACGTGAAGATTCTCTCGGCTAGCGGGAACACAGCTTCGATCGAAGCGGTAACGACAGCGGCCACGGGCAACGGACTCTTCACCCGACATGTGTACTCCCTGGGCGCAGGATGGCAGCACCTCGAGATCTTTTCCACCTTTCGAAACGAGTCGAATCAAGCAAGAGAAATCGACCCCCTGCCGGTGTGGAAATCACCTGAGGGCTACGCCAAACTGAACCAGTTTTCAGAAGTTTGGAAGGCCGGAGAAGTCCGGGTTGGGGACAGCATTGACCCCTTCGACAAACGCTCCTATGCCTGGGTGCCTCTGTCTCGGCAAGATGCCTCACGGCTAGAAGACAAGGTCCAACTGCAGCCCGGACAGGAGAAAAGTTATGCGCTTGCCTTGACGGTGGCTGGCTCGCCCTTGGAGGCTTTCGGGATCGCTTCCAGCCTCCTCGGACCCAGCGGACACGTCAAAGGCAGCGTGGTCGACAGCGCCGGAAAACCTGCTCTTCACTCTTCCCTGCTGATTTCCGTCAACGGGGTCCAACTTCCCGAATATCCCGGCCCAGAGGGAGACCTAGATTTCCTTCTTCCCCCTGGAAAATACGAAGGGAGCCTCGTCGACTTGGGAAGACCGAACCAGGAGTTTTCCTTGGACGTGACCCACGACCAGACTACCACGCTCCGCCTCACGCCTCCTCCCGCCTCCTCCGTGTCTTTCCAGATTCGGGACAGTAGCGGTCGCCCCTCACCCGCTAAAGTCCAGTTTCTTGGCATCAAGGGCACCGAGACGCCCAATTTCGGGACAGACTACCGAGCCCACGGCTGCGACCATCAGTATCAGACCCACGACGGTGTCTTCACCCAGCAGGTCCCCCCTGGCGACTACCTGCTGAGAATCACAAGAGGTCCTGAATATGATCTCTTCGAGAAGGAGGTCCAGGTAAAACCACGGGGAGGACTCCGCGTTGAGGCCACTTTGTCGCGCACCGTGGACACCACCGGTTGGATCAGCACCGACTATCACTCCCACTCCACTCCCAGCGGTGACAACCATTGCAATACCCATGACCGCCTTATCAACTTCGCGGCCGAACAGCTCGAGTTCATTCCCACCACCGAGCACAACCGCATCTACGATTGGAGCCCATATATCAAGAGACTGGGGTTGTCCCGTCTGCTATCCACAACGGTTGGTCTTGAGCTGACGGGCAGGGGCCAACACTTCAATTCATTCCCTCTCGAGTACAGCCCTTTAACCCAGGACGGAGGCGCTCCGGAGTGGCAGTTTGACCCTCGCCTGAATGCGATCGTCCTGAGGAATCTCTTCGACGGCGGACCGGATCGATGGGTTCAGGGCAATCACCCCCGTGTCGGTAAGGTCTTCAATGACAGGAATGCGGACGGCGTCGGCGACGGAGGTTTTGTCGGCTTCGAGTCGCTGATCGACGCTGCAGAAGTCTGGAGCACACAGATCCTGAACCCGCGCCCGACCTACTTTCAGATGCGCTACGGAGAGAGGGTTGAGACAGAGAACCGTACCTTTGGTTGGCTGCAGATGCTAAACCAGGGAAGACATGTTTGGTGTGTTGCCGTTAGCGACGCACACCGGGTCTTCGGCGGTAACGGGGTGGGCGGTTGGCGCACCTATGTCCCCAGCTCCACCGATGAGCCGAGCGACGTCGATCCGGGTGAGCTGATCGGAAACTCCAAGGCCGGGAAAATGATGATCACGAACGGGCCCTTTCTCGAAGTAGCAACTGATCAAGGGCTACCCATCGGTTCCAGAATAACCTCTCCCGGCGGCGTCACGCTCCGCGTTCGGGTACAGACTCCGAATTGGATCGACATCGACCGGGTTCAAGTTATGGTCAACGGCCGCCCACTCCCTGAGCACAACTACACGCGTTCCTCTCATGGACCTTCCTTTCGGAGCGGTGTCGTCCAGTTTGAGCAGCAGGTCCGCGTCGATCTGTCTCGGGACGCTCATCTGATCGTAGTCGCCACCAGTGGGTCCAGCACCCTGGAAAAAGGATGGGGCCGCAGCCCGGAAGCCCACATGCGTCCGGTTGCGTTTACTAATCCAATCTATGTGGACGTCGATGGAAACGGCTTCCAGCCCAATGGTGACACCCTGGACCATCCCCTGCTGGTGGCCATGAAGTCCGACTAATGAGCCTTCGATTCTCTCACCCTGCGCCATGTCAGTTTCCGCTGCGCCAGGCAAACTTGACTTCACGGCATGCGGTAGCCTGGGCAGACATGATCGCGGGAGCTGTGTTCCGGGAGAAGGGTGTGGCACGACCGCCGTGGTCATATCCCCTACTCAATCCCCTTCTTCTCCTGACACTGATTGTCGCACTGCCCAACAACATGAGCAGGGCAACAGAGAAGTACTTCCCTCAGGCGATCCGTGGAGATGTGCTCAATACAACCCGCATCCTGGTCTGGAACCTGGGCAGCTCCGCGGCGACCGTGACCACCCAGTTTTTCGACCAGACAGGAGAGCAACTGGAGTCCCTGATCAGCTTGCTAGAGGGGAATGGAAGCGAAGAAATCGCCTGGGCGGCCCCACCGTAGAGCAGATCATCGACAACAACCTTCTGACGGTTGGCTGGGTCAAAGTGACCTCCGATCAGGACGTCCTGGCTACGGCATTCTATACCCTCCAGTTCGGAGATACTTCGGTGCCCCCAGTCGGAGTACTGCCCGTTTCCTTGAGTGACTGGTGGAGCGGAGTCGGTGAGAAGTCCAGCACCAGCGACACCGCGATCGCGTTGGCCAATCCGGGCGTCGGCCGGGCCGAATATGAGTTGACCGCTCATCAGACAGATGGCGATACGGCGGGATCAGCGATCATCCAACTGGGCCCCGGTGAACAGACAGCACAGTTTCTTGGCCAGCTGATCCCTGAGCTAAGCATTCCCTTTCAAGGCTGCCTAAACCTGCACTGCGCCCAGGCCAAGGTCGCCCCCATGACGCTGACTCAGCGCGAAAGCGACGAGTCGGTTACCGCAATTGCAATGGAAAGCTCCCTGGGATCCACCGAATTCTACTTCCCCCAGGCCCTCCGCGGTGAGGCACAGAACACCACGTGAATCCTGGTCTGGAATCCCGGATCTGGGTCGGTCGACGCTTCCGTACGATTCTTCACTCAAGCCGGAGAGCAAGAAGAGATTCGAATGGTAACCCTGTCAGAGAAGGCAACCGAAGAAATCATTCGGGTGGACCGGATGCCCCCCTGACAGTGGGCTGGGTGCAGATCACCGCCGACGGGCCTATCCTGAGCACTGCCTTCTACTCGGTTGAGATCGATGGGGCTGCGCTTCCCCCAGTGGCTGTACTTCCCGTCAAAGGTTCCCAAGGATGGAGCGGTGCAAGTGATGTGTCCGACCTTGTGAACACTGGATTTCCCCTGGCTAACATCGGACCCGATGCGGCGGACTGCACGCTGCAGGCCTACACAGAAATCAACGGAAGGTCCGTTGGATCGACGACGATCCAGTTGCCCCCTCGAATCCAGACTGCCCGCTTCTTATCCCAGATGATGCCCGGTCTACCGAACCCCTATCAGGGAAGCTTCAGCCTCAACTGTGAAGGAGGTAGGGTGGTTCCCGTCGCCCTCACTCAGAGAACCGTCGACAATGCTATCGTCGCCGTTTCCATGTCGCCTATCCCTTAACCCGCATCAGTCAGAAGTTTTCCACTGCGGCGACGCCATCATCCGCCTAATTCAACCTGGGAATTCTTCTGTAAAGGGCCGTAGCTTACTTTCTGATCAAACCTACCATGAAGAGAAGCACCACAGCTCCGATAAGTGCTGTGAGCAGCGACCCTACCAATCCGCCTCCGAGCGCGACACCTGCCATCCCAAGCAGGTAGCCCCCAAGAACGGCTCCGATCACACCAACGATTATGTTGCCAATGAGCTCGCCCCGACTGCCCATGATCATTCCGGCCATCCAACCCGCTACCGTACCGATCAACAGAAACCAAAGAATCTCTCTTTGCCTCTCCCTCCTTGCTCGATTCTTACACGTAGACTCGCAGACTGTGTAGTGACTCTCGCATCCGAGAACGGCTCTAGCCCGCATTTCTCATCGCTTGTCGTAGCGAGGCGCCGAAAGGGCCGTCCTGGCAAGGCTTGTGAGTTGGATCATTCAGGAGGAAACTCAGGCTGAGGATGGGGGAGATTATGCGTCACTGCGTGGGGAAGAGTTGTCCAGCTCTCTCCTCGGAACTTGGTCTCTATGTTGCTAACGGCTCAAGTCGTTCGCGGCTCTGTCGGACTTGGCTTCGTATCGCTGGTAGTTCACCCGTTAACGGCACCTTCGGAGGACAGGAGACGTGCGACGTATTCTTTCAGTTTCAGCTCAGTGTCCCCCCAGCGGTGCTGCCCCATTCGAGAACGAAACTTCCCGAGCTATGGAAGCCTGAAGCGCAAGCGAGGGGTCGGGGAACACCCCAAATCCCGCCGGCTTGGCTGTTTGCCGCGCCTCAGGCCCCTTCGTCCCCCCATTGTGCTGCCCTCCAACCTCTCGCTCACGCTTCAGACTTCCTCGCGTTTCGCATGATTGAGCGACCTGGAGGTGCGAGTTCCGAATAAAGTTTCAGTTCAGATCAGCCTAGTGGCAACTACTCGGTGGGCTGGTGGATCTGGCGCATCAGAGTGTCGATCTCTGGCGGCGGAGGTTTGGTATAAAGAGAGACCAAGACAATCGTCAGCAAAGCCGCTGGTGCGCCGATAAGAGCCGAGGAAGTGGCCGGAATCCACTCTGCCAGAAAGGTCTCTCCCCAAAAAAGAGCCCCTATCGAGATGAAAGCTCCCACCAACATCCCGGCGATACCTCCCTCGCGGGTAGCGCGGCTCCACCAGATACCCAGAACGAACACCGGGAAGATGGTGCAGCCCGCGATGGCGAAGGCCATGGCGACAATCTGGCCAATCAAAGCAGGTGGGTCCAGCGCCACCACCATGATTGCCAAACCCAGGATGACAGTACCAATCCTCGCCACCCGAACACGTTCTTGAGCAGAGGCCGTAGGCTTGAAGAGTCCGAAGTAGAGGTCATGCGCAAACGCCGCCGAGCCTGCCATGAGTAGCCCGCCTACCGTGCTGAAAGCAGCCGAAATAGCACCCGCCGCCAGCAGGCCAGCAAACCATTCAGGTAGACCCGCATTTTCAGCCGCGTTGATGATGATCACATCAGCAACTTCCTTGCCCCCGTCCGGATTGAGAATCTTCCCGAAGGCGGCGAAGGCAGGGGAACTCCAGTAGAGGATGCCAATAAAGAAAAGACCCCACACGACTGAGGTACGAGCATCTCGAGCGTTGGGCACCAGATAGAAGCGTTGGATCACGTGAGGCAGGCCAGCCGTACCCACCATCAAGGTGAAACAAAGAGCGATCCAGCTGTAGAGTCCCTCGTCTCCCCAGGGGAGGACGAATTCAGGGTGAGTGGTCTGGAGCTGGCTTACCGCCTCTCCGTATCCGATCTGCGGAACCAGATAGAAGAAGCCCATCTTCTTGGCGATGAAAAACAGCGGCAGCAGAAAGGCAGTGATCAAGACGACGTACTGGACCTGCTGATTCCGTACCACCCCTAGCATTCCGGACAGCAAAACATAAGAGAGAACGACAATGGTCCCCGCGATAATCGATAGCCGATAGTCCATACCGAAGATCCATTTGAACATCTCGCCGATTCCCTTGTACTGACCCACCGCGTAGACGAAGGAAATTGCCAGTGTGATCAAAGCGGCCAGAAACCGAGCGACCTTGGAGTAATAGCGATCGCCGATAAAATCAGGAGCAGTGAATTTCCCGTAGTTTCGGATCTGGGAGGCCATCAGTACTAGTAGAAGAACATACCCACCGGTCCAGCCCAGAACATAGGCCAGTCCGAAGTATCCCTGCAGGTACAGCAGTCCCGCCATGCCCAGAAAGCTGGCGGCACTCATCCAGTTACTGGCAATCGCCATCCCCGAAGCGAAGGGCCCGATCTTCCTACCCGCAACCCAATACTCATCCAGGTTTTGGACGCGGCTGAGGACTCCTACCAGCACGAACAAAACCAGGGTGGCAGCCAGAATAAGAGCAGGAACCGTCTTCACCTCAAGCGCTTCCATGGTCATTCCCTCCTACCTCAGAGGCTGTTCCCGTCTGCTTTGAAAGGAGCTTATCGTACCGTCGGTTGAACATCAGACAGAGGAGGAGAAACGCGAGAATGGCGAACTGTCCCGTGAACCAGTAGTGGAAGGGAAAGCCCAGAAAACGGGCATCCGTCAGCCAACTCGAACCAAGCGAGTCCCGCTGAATCAGTACCAGGAAGAACTGAAAGCCATAGACCACAAGGAACCAGAGAGCCAGCACCACGAAAATGAGGCGAGCTACTCCTTTGAAATAGGGACCTCTGGGACGCAGTAAGTTGACGGATTCCATAATCTCCTATACCTCACAATAGCAGGGACGAGCACAAGAACGGGACATACTACCACACCGCCGCTGGCCGATTCTTATCTGGATCCATCGGGAGGATCGGATGCAAGAATCTCCACCTCAGGCAGGCCCAACTCTCTCCTGACCAGGTTGGTACCCTCCACCAGCGCAACGCATTTGTAGAACGCGATGCGGCGAGAGATTCCCTCTCGTCCGAAGCCACAATCCGATGTCACCATCAAGCGTTCCAGCGGAATATGACGCAAGGCCTTACGGATCAACTCCGCCACCACTTCGGGCGGCTCAACCACGGTGTTCGTATGACTGACCACTCCGATGGCGATCTTCTTGTCGCTTGGATACTTCTCGAAGAGATGCAGATCACGTCCCCCGGTGCTGGAACACTCGAAAGTAATCACGTCGGCATCGAGTTCGAGCAGGTGCGGAAGGGCCGCCTCGTAACTGGGGCGCTCCCAGAACAAGCTCTGCTGATTGGGATTACCCCAACAGGTATGGACCCAGATCTCGGCTTCTACTCCCGCGACCTCCCGATTGAAGGCCTCGGTAAAGAAATCCAGGTCGGCTGGCGTGGTCTTCGGATTCAAGGCACGAAAGTGGTGCTGGGGCTCTTCTACCTGAATCAGGCCGCAGCCGGCGGCCACCAGTTCTTTCAGTTCGGCGTTGATGATCGAAGCCAGTTCCATGATCAATTCCCGGTCAGAGGAATAGGCTTGGTTCCACAACATGCTGGAGAGGGACTGGGCACTGATACTGCCAAACTTCACGGGACGATCAACCAATCGCTGAGCGGCCTTCCACACCGCGGCATACTCAAGGGGTCCTCGTTCGAGCTTTCCCACAGCGGTGGGAGCTTGATAACCCTCCTGTACCTCCCAAAGGATCTTTCCCGGACGAAGATCCAGCCGCTCTGACCATCCGGGAGCCGTATCCCGGTGCCCCTCGATTCCAGAGATTCGCTCCAGCGGGTAGAAAAACCAGGACCTACCGCCCACATCCAGATCGAATCGGCAGTCGCCATCCGTCAATATATCCAGCCCGGCCCGCACCTGATCATTGAGAATGCAGGCAACGGCATCCAGGTACTGTTCGCGATAACTTGCGTCCGTCAATGCCAGCTTGAAGGCTCGCCCCCTGAGACTCTCCTGAAACCATTGGGGCCTCGGATAGGAACCGACGATTGCCGTGGGGAGCAGTCTATTCCGTGTAATTCCAAGCATGGTTATCCTTTGGCCGAACTCTAAGGTACGATATCCGCACCAAAGATCAAAGAGATCGGTATCCCTTACCTATGGCTGATAAGCGACCAAACATCCTCTGGTATTGCACCGACCAGCAACGCTTCGACACGATCGGGGCACTGGGGAATCCCCACGTACGGACGCCCACCCTCGATCGCCTGGCAGCCAGTGGAACAGCCTTTACCCACGCCTACTGTCAGAGTCCCATCTGCACGCCCAGCCGGTCGAGCTTCATGACGGGCATGTATCCAGGCAGGATTCACAACTGCCGCAACGGGAATGAGTCCTTCGCCAACCACCCGAAGCTGATTTCGAAGCAGCTTGCCGACAGTGGCTATGACTGCGGAATGGTGGGGAAATTCCATCTGCAGAGCGCGGCCAACCGAACCGAGCCTCGACTTGATGACGGTTACCGCTACTGGAGATTCAGCCACGCCCCTCGTGACGACTGGGCCCAGGGGCACGACTACGCAGACTGGGTACGTAGTCAGGGCGGCGATCTCGACACACTCCGGCAGAGTGACGACCGCGTCCCACCCGATTTACATCAGACCAAATGGGCCTCGGACTGCGCCATCGAGTTCCTTACCCAGAAGCGGAGTCAGCCCTGGATGCTGACGGTAAACGTCTACGATCCTCACCCGCCGTTCATTCCTTCCCGCAGCTACGCGGAGCAATTCGACGCCGATTCGCTCCCCGGCCCTCACTTTCGGGAAACCGATCTTCAACAGCAGAGGCAGCTGGAATCCCTCGATTTCCAGACCCAGGCCTCGCGACCCTCTGAGTTCGAAGGGCGACAACAGCAGGCTCTCTACTACGCCATGATCGCTCAAATCGACGATCAGTTAGAGCGGATTCTGGCCTGCTTGGAGGAGGCAGGAGAGCGAGACAATACGGTGATCATCTTCAGCAGCGACCACGGGGAGATGCTGGGCGATCATGGCTTACTCTATAAGGGCTGCCGCTTCTATGAGGGACTGGTCCGGGTGCCATTGATCTTCAGCTGGAAGGACCAGATTGAAGCGGGTCTGAGAAGCGATGCCCTGGTAGAACTGATCGATAAATCAGCAACGATCCTGGACCTTGCAGGCGTCCCAGCTCCGGCTCAGCTTCAGGGCAAGAGCCTGATTCCGATCCTAAAGGGAGAGAAAACACCTAATCACCATCGAGATTTTGTCCGCTGCGAATACTACGATGCCCTCGACTCAGGTTTCGTTCCCGGCACCGGCGATGGGACCTTCGCAACCATGTACCGAGACCAGCGCCACAAGTTGTGCCTCTATCACGGCCACCAACTAGGTGAACTCTACGGTCTCGAGGAAGATCCCTGGGAATTCAACAATCTCTGGGATGATCCAGACCACAGTCGTCTCAAGTCCGATTTAATACGTGCCAGCTTCGACGCCACCATGCTGACCTCAGTGGATGTAGGAAGCCAGCGCGTCGGGCCTTACTGAAGACGCCTCCAGCCATTGACATCCAACAGCCGATAGACCCGCCGTCGGCCTGTGTGCAGAATCTGGCAGGGCATCTCAATAATCTCTCGCAGGAGACGGCGATATTCCATCTTCATCAACTGTCTGCCCTGCAGTCGGGCCGGCAGAACCATCCCCATCCAGGCCTTCAGATTCCAGGCCTGGGCTGCAATCACC
>CAUZIZ010000140.1:0-14244 GCA_963579905.1 Acidobacteria bacterium UBA6911
AATCGTCCTCCCGATAAGGGTGGGCATTCGTGACGGACCCGAGCGTCCTGGGCGTTGGCAACTGAGCTCCCGACTCCATACTTTTCCACACCTTCCACAAAGAAAGAAAAAAGTAGCAAAAAAGAAAAAACGACGGCTACTTGCCACTCTCATCTTCCCGATCTCAGTGCCTTTCCAACTATAAGGGTTGGCGATGCGGAGCGAAGCGAGCTACCCTGAGTCAAGGTCGTTCCAGAAAATGCGCTACCCCGAAGGGGTTATTGCCGACCGAAAACGCGTTGGCAATAACGCTTTCAGCGTTTACAGGCGAAGGTGGGCCGCCCGTCCACCTCATGGAGGTCAGAGAGGAACCTCTGCGGGTACCATAGGGAAGAAAGTAGGATCGAAGAGTGGCAGCCAGAGCTTTCTCCTACCAGCCCCTAATCCTCGTCTTGCTCCTGTGTGGCTCGACCCTACCCGCCCAGGACCGGGCACCTGCCGCCCAGCACTACGAGCGAGCCAGCTCCCTCCTGGAGCAAGGAAAGCTCTCTCAGGCCGAGAGAGAGATCCAGCAGGCGCTCGTGGAGGTTCCACTCTGGCCAGCGGCTCTCAACCTCGCGGGCGCGATCGCGCAGCGGCAGGGTCGGTTGGAAGAGGCAATTCAGCTCTTCGAGGGCGCCCTGGCACTCAAGCCCGAGCAGGTAGCCGCGGCCAGCAATTTGGGGTATTCCTACCTGGCCCTGGGGAAGCACGACAAAGCGATTACCCAATTCGACCAGGTGCTGAGGCTACGGCCCCGTCATTCTGGAGCCTGGTTCGGGCGAGCCCAGGCTCTCGCCGCCTCCGGGATGCTGCAGGAGTCCCTGAAAGCGGGTCATGAGGCAGAGTCGTCATCCCCTGACAGTCCCGAGGTACTCCTGTTTCTTTCGGAGGTCTACTTCCGGCTGGAACAGCCCTCCCAGGCCTTGGAGAAGGCTGGGCAAGTCGGAAGGCTTATCTGGGACAACGGCGAAGGGCTCAAGCTGCTGGGCCTGTCGCTTCTCCAGCACCAGCAGCTCCAGGAGGCACTTTCGTACCTGGAGCGAGCTCTCGAACTGGGTACCCGAGATGGCCAGATCCTGCAATCGCTGGGCTATGGCTATCTGAGTTCCAGCCGTCTCACCAAGGCCCTGCCGGCCTTGGAGGAGGCGATCCAGACCAACCCTGATAAACCGGACGGATACTACCTCCTGGCGATCGGCTATGAGATGCAGGGTCGATATCGTGAGGCAGTGGAGCAGCTAGAGGAGGTTCTAAGCCGGCGACCGGACCACCTGGAGGCGACCCATCGCTACGGCGTGAACCTCTACAAACGGGGAGCCGCAGAGCAGGCTTGGGAGCCCTTCGGACGGGTTCTAGAACGTACTCCGAACCGCGTGGAGGCGCTTTACTACCGTTCCCTGATTCTTTTCCAGAGGAGCCACTACAAAGGGGCCGAATCCCTTCTCCAGAAGCTCCTTGCTTTAGACCAACGACACGTTGCCGCCCATTTCAAGCTTGCTCAGATCTACGCCAGAACCGGAGAGGTCGAGAAGGCAGCAGCAGCCAAGCAGCGATACCAGAAGCTCAGGTCGGAGTACTCAACCCATTTGAGGAAGGTCACTTTCCGGATTCCCTGACAGACGCCTCAGCACCTCATTGCCCTCCCAGGCTGCAGAGGCCCGCCAGGCTTAGATCGAAGGCATAGTCGAGCTTCAGTTCCGATCCTTGCCGGTGTAGCACCAGTGGGGGGAGTGAGACGCCCGCGGCGGTAACCAGGTGGCAGAAGATCCGACCTGAGAGAACATTGCCACGCTGCAGCCGGCTGCCCTCGATGCGCTCTTTGTTGCCTTTCCTGCCATAGACTTCTTCGGCGATAGCCCTGAACTGATCAAAGTCACCGTACAGGGCCTGGGAGGATCCAGTGAGTAGGCTCCAGATCTCCCCATACTCTTCCTGGATGAGGGCCCGTTTGTACCAGGCATAGAATGCGGAGACCTCCCGCGCCAGCCTGGACGTCTCAACCGAGTCGACATCGCTTCGGCTCAACAGGAGGGGCTGCCGCAAGCGGTGGCGATTGAAAGACTTCAGATGTTCGAACCGCTCCAGGGTTTGTTGGGCCTTTAACTTGAGCCCCAGCTTGCGCTGAAGGGTTGCCAGATGAAAAAGCGCAGCTTCATTTTCCGGCTCAGCATCCACGACGGTCTGAAACGCCGACAAAGCCTGACGCGGTAGGTCGGAGGCGGCGAACGCCTTCCCCAGCAGAAATCTGGAATTGACCGACTGAGAGTTGAGTCGCAGAGCTTCCTCAAGATGTGAAATAGCCTCCTCCCGTCCGTCTGGACCCTGCTCCAGCAATGTCGACCCCAGAAAGTAGTGCCCTGCATAGTCGTCTGAATTCTGGCGCATACAGCCCCGATAGGTGGTTTGAGCCTTCAGCTGATAGCCCTGGGAAGCCTGAGCGTAGCCCAGGTGAAGGCAGGAGCCTTCGGAACCTGGGTCGATTGCGAGCGCCCTTTGGAAGGCAATTTCGGCCTCCCGGAACCGTTTCGACTTGATCTGGGCCCGACCCAGCGCTTCCTGCAATTGTCCCACTCTCGGCAGCACCTCTACTCCCACTGCAAACACAGTGGAGGCTGCCTCCGGAAGCTCGTGGACCAGCAGGACTCCGCCCAGAGAGAGATACTGGTCTGGGTCCGATCCCAACGTCCGGGCAAAGCGGTCCAACTCAGGACCGATCGGCGCCTGATTATGGAAGCTGGGGAACAGCCGTGCCGGAGTTCTAGAACGGACCAATCTGGCGAACTGGCCGGCTGCTGCCTGGTTCTGATTCAGACGAAGGTAGTTCAATGCCAGATTCAGGCGAACTCCCGACCAGGTGGGGTTCAACTGCAGCGCGCGCAGATAGGAAGCCGGAGATCGGTCAGAGCGCCCCCCCCTCTCCAAGGTTGCCCCGAGCAGGTTATGCAAGGCCGCATTGGAGGGCTCTCGCCCAACCCACATCCGAAGGATCTCCACTGCCTCAGCATAGGATTCGGACCGAAGATTACCCTCCAGCTGGTCCAATAGCTGGTCACTCGCCGGTTCGGCTGGATCCCCCTGCGAGTAAACCACAACGGTAAGAACCATCCCCAGGATAAAGGATCCCAGAACTGTAGAGGCCTTCTCCAGTCTCACCGTCTTCTCTCCAATTTGGTGCTTGGAGTCTGGAATCTGTTTGTATCTTGTATCTTGTATCTCGGTGCTTTCATACCGGTGTTTGGAATCTGCTATTCCCTAATCAAACCCTCCGAGTCTTTCACCGTGTAGAAACGATTGGCTTTCAGCTTTCTCAGCTCCTGCGTCTGGCCGTTTGGCCAGCGGATGACGACGTCGGCCGCCTGAGCTTCTCCCAGGCCGAAGTGGAGTCGAAAATCGTTGTGCGACATGAAGCTGCCGCCACTTCGCACCTCCCGCATCTGGATCGTCGTCCCCGTCTTGACCTGGACCCGGGCACCCACTCCATCGCGGTTGCTTCGAGTTCCGACCAGTCGCAGCGACAGGAAGTGCTTTCGACTGCCGCCGTCGTTTCTGAGCAGTTCGGGAAACCCGTCGATGTTGGTTACGACGATGTCCACATCCCCGTCATTGTCAAAATCGGCAAAGGCAACTCCTCGACCTCCAGAGGGACGGCTGAGGTCGGCGCCAGCCTTTTTCGTCGTCTCCAGAAAGCGACCGTCTCCCATGTTCCTGAAGAGCAGCTTGGCCTGCAGATACTTGTAGTCGAGTCTGTCCACCTCCGGATAGAGGTGCCCGTTTGCTACGAAGAGATCGAGCCAGGTGTCGTTGTCGTAATCGATGAACCCTGTTCCCCAGCCCAGGCGAAGGAGGCTGGGGGCTCCTAATCCCAACGAGCCGGTCTGGTCCGAGAAAGTCCCATCGCGGTTCGACCTGAAGAGCGTGTTGATATCGCCAGAGAAGTTGGTGGTGAAGAGAGACAAGTGTCCGCTGTGGTCGAAGTCACCTGCATCCACGCCCATTCTGGCTTGCTCTCGTCCGTCTCCGCTGAAGGCACATCCAGCCAGGACGGCCTGGTCGCTGAAGGTTCCGTCTCCGTTGTTCTTCCAGAGGTTCGCCGGAGTGGCATCATTGGCTACGTAGATGTCCTGGAGGCCATCGTTGTCGTAGTCCAGGAAGATTACACCGAGCCCGTTGTAAGCCTCGCCGCTCCGAATACCTGAGGCTGCAGAGACATCGCTGAAAGTACCGTCGCCGTTGTTTCGATAGAGCAAATCCGGGCTTCCCCGATAGCGATTGGGACCACAGGTAACAGGGATGCCCGAAAAGAGGCAGCCAGTTGGATAGTCGTCGACAGAGAACTCAACGTATCGCGCGATGTAGAGATCCAGAAAACCGTCGCCATTGTAGTCTCCGAAAGCGGCGCCGGTCGCCCAGCCGCTACCTTGGACTCCTGTCTTGCGACTGACTTCTTCGAAGCTCCCGTCCCCTCGGTTGAGAAAAAGAAGATTTCGGCCGAATCCGGTAATCAAGAGATCACGATCCCCGTCGTTCTCCACGTCTGCCGCAACCACTCCCATAGTCCAAAGGTTCCCGGTTTGAATGCCAGACCGTCGGGTCGTGTCCTGAAACGTTCCGTCACCCTGATTGCGGTAGAGGCGGCCTCCGGGAGGCGGTTCCGGGTCTCGTCCCTCAATCTTGTCCAGGGTTGAACCGTTGGCAAGATACAGATCCAGCCAACCGTCAGAGTCGTAGTCGAACCAGGCGGCTCCATGTCCCAGAGTCTGGAGGACCGCCTTTTTTTCGGGGCCACCCGATATGTCCTTCAGGGTGATGCCGGCTGCTGCAGCCGTGTCGACGAAGACTACTTCAGCGGCGCAAGTCGCGACGGAAGCGACCCAGAGGAGGGTCGCCAATACAATACCAGTCGGTCGCGGTTTCACGCGATCTCTCCGGATCTGCTACCGGTCTTGTCGACGAGCGCCTCGGAGACCCTGAACTGGACCCGATGGAGCCAGCGGTTGTCGTAGCGATTGATGCGGCCCAGATCCTCCGAGAGTGGCTGGGTTCGTCCTTGATTATCGAAGGCCCGGACCTGGACCGCAAAGCTGCCAGTCGAAGGCGGCTCCCAGCGGTGGGACCAGTGGACCCAGGCACAGGGGGAGCGTTCCTCCGCCAGGCGAGTTCCTATCCAGGTGGTACCGTCATCAGTGCTGATCTCGACTCGCTCGACAGGGCGACAGCCGGACCAGGCGGCTCCCCGGATGATGCAAGAGCCCTGGTTTACGACCTGACCCTCTCTGGGGAAGTGGATCTGGGACTTGACGCCCATGCGCGGCACTGGGGTGAGAATGTGCTCTCCCGTATTGGGATGACGTCGGGCGGTAAAGTAGCGCTTTGACATGTAAAAGCCTTGGAAGGCGTCGCGCACCACTTTAATTCGCTTGAGCCACTTGACGTGGGCCATTCCGTACCAGCCTGGCACGATTACCCGAGCAGGGTGGCCATGTGCCGGAGTCAGAGGCTGCCCGTTCATCTCCAGGGCCACCAGGGTCTCAGCTAACAGAGACTGTTCAAGTGGAAGACTCCTGGCATAGGAGACCGGAACCATCTCGTCCTCATCCAGTCCCCGATCGGCCCCCTCTAGAACGATCTCACGGGCACCTGCGTCGACCTCGGCGCCCTCCAGCAGGGTGGCCAACGGAATACCGGTCCAAATGGCATTCCCCACACTTCGTCCTTCGGGAAGGTTTTCGGCGCACTCCAGAGTGACGGTTCTCGAGACCATGGGCATCCGCTGCAGCTCGGCGTAGCTCCACTCGAGAGGTTGGGTGACCGCTCCTTCCACGACCAATTTCCAGTCTTCTCGATTGATGCTTGGGACTCCCAGGTGGTTGCGGACGAAGAACTCTTCGACCGGCGTCAGCCATTTCGTTTCGTCGGACTCGGGGGAAAGGGAGGGAACAGGGGATTCCGCACCCTGCGGTTCCCAACCCGGAGGTGATAGAACAAAGAGGCCCAGGGCTTTCAGAAAGTCGCGGCGAGCGGACTCCAGGGCCCTTCTCATCCTGACTCCTGCCAGATCCGTACCTTTTCCCGGGCCCGGGGACAGAAGAGACATCGCGCATTGGCGCAGAGTAGGGCGTCCATCCTCTGTTTGAGGATCTCCACAGTGGTCTCGATGACGTCCCGGCCTTTGACCAACTGGCACTTTGCCCGGTCGATTTTGAAGTCCCGGATCATCCCCTTTTCGCGCAAAGGCATCTCGATAATCCCGAACCCCGTGCTGCAGCCGGGCTCGTCATGGAGGTCCAACACTACGATCTCTTCGGCGGGCGTTCTGACCTTGGCGGTTCGAGACCAACTGGGATCGAAGGGGACGCCTCGATAGGGCACCTCGGCATAGGCCTCGCCAACGTGCATGCTGGAGTCGGTATCATGCTTGACCCCCAGCAGCAGGATGGATCCACCCGCCCGAGCGATGCGATCGATGGGAGAGCCGACTCCAGTTGCCTCGGCCTTCCAGTGTTCGCGGGTGAGCTCTTCGGCATCCCTGCCGATGGCCGCCACTGAGTAGTTGGGATGCAGGCTGCGAATCGCCTCTGGCCTCTTCCTCAGGATCTCGGTGATCAGTCCTGTCTGGGAGCGCACCGTAGTGGGATCGAATACCTCCTCCTCGAGGTTGTAGTTGAAGGTGGGGGCCATAAGGGTCCCTTCCTCGCCCAGCACCTCCAGGAGCGCGTCGATGAGTGTCTCGGCTCCCCCGTCCACTCGTCCCAGGCTGTGCAGCGAACTATGCATCAAGAGGCGGTCCACCTGCCCCAGGCCGACGTCTTGCATGGCTGTGACAAGGTCCCGATGGGACAATTTTATTTTCATAAACTTCCTGCTCGGGGACTCGATGGCAGTGCCCTCTTCATGACCGATCAATCGTCTGCTCTAGGGCTTCCGGATGTCAAGCCGCTCCAGCACCCAGCAGCTGTGGCTACTCTTCTGTGATCGTCAGAATACGGTTCGCCCGCAGACCACGAAGTTTCTGGCGGGTACCGCTGGGCCAGTCGATTTCGAGCTCGCTAACTTCTTCGGCGTCGCCTAGCCCCAGGTGAATCCGTGGATCCTGGCTGGACAGATAGCTGGCCGCAGTTTCTACTCGCCGATGAAGAACAGATTTTCCGACTCGCGCTCGGACCTGTGCGCCAATACCTTCGCGATTGCTCTTGACTCCGACCAGCTTCAGAATGAGCCAGTTCTTCCGATTTCCACCTTCATTTCGCAGCAGGTTTACCCTGCCGCCGTTGTTGGTCACGACGATGTCCACATCACCGTCGTTGTCTACGTCACCGAAAGCTGCGCCTCGGCTCAAGTCCCTGACGGTAGACCAGCTCCCGGACTGGGACGAGACCTCCCGAAAGCGCCCACCCACATTCTCGTAGAGCAGATTCTCCTGCCTGAAGGAGACATAGTCCCGGAGCTGCTTGATCGAGGGGTCGATGTGCCCGTTGGCCATGAAGGCATCGAGATCTCCATCGTTATCGTAGTCGAAAAACCGGGTCCCAAATCCTACCTTCAAGTAGCTCTTCTCGTGGATCCCGGAGCGAAAGGTTACTTCAGTAAAGATAGCTCCTTCGTTTCGGAACAGAGCGTTGCCCTCATCGGCGAAGTTCGTAACCACCAGATCCAACTTGCCGTCTCCGTCATAGTCTCCGAAGTCGGTGCCCATGCCGGCTCTGGGTTCCCCGTTCTCGTCCAGAGCCACTCCGCTGGCGAAACCCACTTCCTCGAAGGTGCCGTCCTGAGTGTTCTTGAAGAGAAAGTCAGCCAGGGTATCGTTGGCTACGAAGATATCGGGATAGTGGTCGCCATTGAAATCGGAGAATGCCACACCGAGCGCCTTGCCTTCGGTCGCCGCAATTCCGCTCGACACACTGACGTCGGCGAAGGTCCCATCTCCGCGATTGTGATAGAGGACGCTCAAGTCGCCTTCGAAGGTCGTCGGGTGGCAGTAATTTCGGTGATTTCCGTTGCCGCAGAAGGACTCGTCCTGGGGTCGATAGGAGACGTAGTTGCAGACAAACAGGTCGAGGAAGCCATCCCGATCGAAGTCCACGAAGCCGGCGCTCGAACCCCAGTGTCCCTGATTCTCTATGCCCGCCACCTTGGAAATATCGCTAAAGGTTCCGTCACCATTGTTTTGAAAGAGGTAGCTCCTTGGATAGCCGGTCACACAAAGATCGGGGTCCCCGTCATTGTCGAAATCTCCCACTGCAGCGCCCATTCCATAGGTCTTGAGGAGCAGGCCTGAGCCCTCGGTGGCGTCGCCGAAAGTACCGTCGCCTCGGTTATGAAAGAGCTTGCTGGTAGGATCGGTCTTCTTCCAGTCGGGGATACTCGACCCGTTGACGAGGAACAGATCCAGGTATCCGTCCAGATCGTAGTCCAGCAGAGCTGCTCCGGATCCCATGATTTCGAGTAACCGGAAATCGCCGAAGCCGCCGTTGGAGTGCTGGAAGTCAAGACCGGCCGAGGCGGTTACATCGGTGAACTGGACCCGACCTGAGAGTCCCTCGGCGTTCAACGCCTGGATGCACAGGGTGAACAATACAAGGCCGGGAGCAAGACGCTTCCTGAACATAGGGGCTTGGGAAAGGGTATTGCAGCTAACCAGTGTGCGTCAAACCGCTTGAAAGATACAAGATACAAACAAGCTCCAAGCACCAAATCAAAAACGAGTTCCGAGCCGCCACGCACTAACAGGTCAGTCCCGCCCCCAGGAAGCGCTGGCCCCATCCGGGAAAGAAACTTGGATTGCCTCTGCCATGATCATCGCTAGCAGCGCTGACAGAGCCATGACCGCGTGAGGGAGTGGGATCCTGTGCTTCAAGGAAGCGCCTGGGGGCATGGTCCCTGTCGGGCCCCGATCCTTGACAGTCACGGCTCTGTCAACTGGCGAAGGTTGCTCCGCTTCCTCGTGGTTGAAGTTTCAGGTTAGTGCGGACTCCGGCTGCGCTGGATCATTCAGGAAGAAACGTCAACATCCCGTAGTGGCACGGGCATCCCTGCCCGTGATGGCCGTGCCACGGTTTTCACAGACAAGGGACGTGCGACGTTCAGACGTTCAGAGGATTCTTTGAAGTTTCAGGTCAGTGGCCCCTCAGCGGTGCCGTCCCATTCGAGAGCGAAACTTCCGGCTACTGGAGATTTGTGCGTCACTGCGTGGGGAAGAGTTGTCCGGCTCTCTCCTTGGAACCTGGGCTCATTTTTCTAACGGCTCAAGTCGTTCGCGGCTCTGACGGACTTGGCTTCATAACGCTGGTAGTTCACCCGTTGGCGGCACCTTCGGAGGACAGGAGACGTGCGACGTATTCTTGAAGTTTCAGCTTAGACCATCCAGAGAGAGGCGCAAGTTTAGACCTTGCCCACGATCTTGTAACTTGAGATTTGTTTGTATCTTGTACCTTGAGATTCAGCTCCGAGCCCGGTCTTTAAAGGTGAGACCGTCCACCCGATTCTGGGGGGGAGGGGCGAAGAAGGAGCCCAGCAATCTGGCAAAGAGCAGGCCCACGAGGAATGAAAAGGGGATCCCCCACATCCAGGAAATGGCCTTTTCCAGGCCAAACCATTCCTTGCCGAAGCTGATGAAGAGACTCGACCCAACGGCGATCAAGAAGCCCAACATCACCGCCTGCTTTCCCACCCTGGGAAACAGGATCCCCGCGAAGAAGAGGACGGCGACCGGACCCACAAAGACATCGTTTACTCGCCCGCTCAGGTCCAGGATGTTCCAGTCCGACGTCTGCATCACGATAGCGATCACCGACGCGATTCCGATTCCGACGGCGCCCGCCAGAACGGCCACTTTCTTGTCGATAGAAAGCCCCTGTCGTTCGTCGCCCCGACGAATGAAGAAGTGCTTCATCAAGACGCCAGAAACCGAGTTGATAGCCGAACTCAAACTGGACATGGCAGCTGCCAGCAATGCAGCTATCAGCAAACCGGAAACGCCAGAGGGAAGCTGCTGAGCGATGAAGCGCGGCATCAGACGATCCCCTTCGGGAGCGATCTGCTCCTGGAACTCCTCGACCGGGAGCCCTGAAACGTGTGCATAGTAGGCAAACAGGGAGAGTCCACAAACCGCAAGCGTCGAGTACAGAATGAAATTGGACCAGGCATAGACCCACACCGATCGCTTCGCCGCCTTGAGGTTGGGTGTACTCAGATAGCGCTGAATCGCGACCTGATCGCCGCCGTTGGCACAGATATTCCAGAAGAAGATATTGAGCATGATTCCGACGATGGTGATACGGACCGTCGGATCGAAGCTGAACACCTGCATGTCGGCTCTTCCCGCCTGGGAAAATGTATCCCACCATTGCGCCGGGCCGGAGCCGATCAAGGAGGCGACGTAAACGGGAATGCAGATCGCACCCATCAGTAGGATCCAGAGTTGGATGTTGTCCGTCCAGATCACAGCTCGGAATCCGCCCACGCTGGTATAGAAGGTAGTGGTGATGCCCAGGAAGACGATCACCCAGAAGATGTTGAATCCCGTGATCTCGGCAAATGCAAAGCTGGCCGTATAGATGATGATCCCCGACCAGACTAGGGCCTTTACGACAAATAGGACAGAGGCCATGCTCCCGATCCCGGTGTTGAAACGCCTTTCCAGATACTCGTAGGCACTGGTGATCGGGAGACGGGTTATGGTCGGTATCAATATACGATTCACGATCGGAATGACCAGTGGGGCCACGATAAGCCCAAAGCAGTAGGCAAAGCCATATCGGATGATTTCGCCGGGAACAGAGAGATAGCTGATAGTCGACAGGATGGTGGCCAGGACGCTGCCACCCGCCAGGAACCAGGAGACCTTACGGTCCCCGAGGAAGTATTCGTCCCGCGAAGTTTGCTTCCGGGAAAAGTGGATCCCGATCAGGGAGAGGCCCAGCATGTAGGCCACGATCACGCCAATGTCGAGAGCGGTTAGGTGCATGTTGCTTTAAAGGAGAGGCCCTATCGAGATATGAGGGGAAAAGATACAAGAGGAAGGGTACAAAGTACAAGCTTGTCCTGTTCTTCTTCTTCGTGCTATTTCTGGAGTTCCTTGAGCAGTTTTCGCAGCAGCGGATCGGTCGGTCTCAACCGCAGGGCCTCCCTTAGCGTCCGGATCGCTCCTTCTCTTTTCCCCTGACTGACGAGCAGCCGAGCGAGATTGAGATGGGCGATTGACAGGTTGGGATCGACCTGAGTGGCTCTTCTGAAGGAGGAGATGGCCTCTTCGATTCTAGACTGGCGTGCCAGAGCAACTCCCAGGTTGATATGGGCAGATGTCAGGCTTGGGTCTAGCCGCACCGCTTCCTCGAAAGAGCGAATGGCCGAGCCAACCTTGCCTTGCTGGTAGCGGTAGAGACCCAGGTTGTGATGAGCCTGGGCGAAGTTGGGCTCGTGTCTGATCGCCTCCCGAAAGGCTTCGATTGCATCGGGCAGTCGTTGTTTTCGAGCCAGAGCTAGTCCCAGGTTGTTGTGGGCTTCGGCCTGATTCGGATCCAGACCAACGGCGGTCTCAAGCGTTTGGATTGCGTTGTCCAAGAGCCCCTGTTCCAGGTAACCCGAACCCAGGTGGTTTAGCGTCACGGGGTCATAGGGGGCGATTTGAAGCGTCTTGTCGATCAGCTTCATACCCCGGGTGAACTGTCCCTGTGCTGACAGGGCCACCCACAGACTGCGCAGGCCGGGCAAGTAGTCTGGCTGCCGGCTGAGAGCCTCCTCATACATCGGAATTGCCTTGTGGACCTGACCTAGTTTTGAGTATGCCTCGGCCAGCTCAAAATAGTACTCCGCTCGTTTGGGTTTCTGTTGCTTCAAGGCCTGTTCTAATCGCGGAATACCTGTGATCAGATTGCTGCTTTGTTTGACCTGTGCGACCGCCAGGTAGAGCTCGATTTCCCCCGTTAACGGAGAATCAGGAGGATAGTAGAGGACAACCTCATCTCGATGGGCCTGACCGCTCTGGTGATGTTCGCCAAGCGGCGTCAGCAGATCTCGCGACGGTCTTCGCCGCTGGATGTAGTGGTCGGTCATCACCGCGTGAACCACATCTTCGGTGCGCCGACTGGGCATGTGGCATTCGATGCAGGCTTCCGAGTCGGTGTGGCGGTTGGACTCGATCAGTTTCTGCAGGGCCGTGGAGTGGCAGTCATTACAGGCTTTGAGGTATCGCCGGCGGCTGCTCTCACTGCCGGCCGGATGATGCGGATTATGGCAGGTGGTGCAGGTCAACCGACCGCTGCTTTTCTTGAAACAGGCAGACTGGAGGAGGCGGTAACCGGCATGGTTGACGTCAATGCCGTCCCCGTTGGCCCGTTTGCGCTCGAAATGCAGCATGTACTGGCCCAGAGGCTCACCCGGCCGAAAGGAGAAGGCCGATCGATCGTAGCGGCGCAGCATGGCGGGCAGTGGCGAGGTCGTGGACTCCAGATGGCACTGCAGACACACCTCCAGCTGTCTTTCAGGACTCAGTTTTTCCGGATTCACGACTGCCAGGCGTGCCGCTTCCAACTCGCCCTGCCTCACCATCTCGATATGCCGTCGCCCCGGACCGTGGCAGCGCTGACAGTCGATTCCCTCGGCGATCTGTCCGGGGAATACCGGGTCCGCTCCACTCCTATCGGAATCTGGTTCGATCTCGGGATATCCATTGTGGCAGAACATGCAGGCGTGGTTGACGCGACGCCGAAAGCCCTTGTGATCGGGCCGATCATAGCCGGGGCTCATCCCCCAGTGTCCCTCCTTCCGGGCGTACCATCCCAGTGGCAGCTGCAGTAGAGCCCCTTCCGCAGTTCGGTGGAGGTAGGTCCTTCCGTGATTTCCCGATCCCAGAACGAAGTGAATCTGCTTTTCCACCACGTTGACTTCTTGGCCCTCTGGGTCTAGCTGGTGGCGCCGCTGGTAGTATTCGCCATTCCGCTGAAACATCTTGTAGTAGCGGTTGGAGGCCTGGTGGTAGAAGACCTGGGTGCCGGAAAAATCCTCGACAGCATTCCCTGGATTGAGTCGATAGAAGGCTCTCGCCATTCCTGTGTGGCGGTAGGTCTGTTGTATCTCGGCATGGCAACCACTACACAAGTTGGGATCGACGTAGCCCGAATCAGAGCCGGCGACTAGTAGCTTCTTGGATTGCTGTCCTTGTTCTTGAGGCGTGTTTGACGCGGAAAAGGCGAGCCAAGCAGTCAGCGGCAGCAGCACGGGGAGGGCTTTCTTCATCGAGGGCCTGCTTTTTCGGATCAGGTGACGATTGTCAGGCAGCGGCCTGGATCAAGTCAAATGGCGGAACCGGAACGGCTGCACGACAGGAAAGTAATTTGGGAGCCTATCGAAAATTCCTGTCGGTTGAACAATCCTTAACTTCCTATTTGATAATAACGTGCAAGTATTGACGTAGCAGTGAATAGGCGTCAAATCTTACGGCTAGAGTAGCCATGAGGTGGCCCAAGCTAGCACCACTAGGGTCCATGCTACTCCCTGCGAGCCAGGCTCGCTGCCGATAGTTCTGGAGTGGTGGCCTCTCCCGGAGGCCGCTTCAGCGGTCTGGCGCGAAGCGTAATAGACCGGTCCTTCAGAGGGTGCCGCAAAAGTCCGTTTTCGAGTCCGGACAGGGCCCTGCTGGTCAATAGAACAGCGCTGAGTCAGAAAGGCTTCACTGTAGGTTTTCCAGCGTCCTGGAGATCGAGGTCAATCCTGACGGGATTGTGTATTTTAGCCCAGGGTTTCCGAACCCTGGGTTGGCGGTCCTCTCTCCCACAAATCTACCCTGAAAGGGTTGCGTACACTGCTTCATCTAGGCCAACTGAAAAATATTTAGAAACGATTTAACTTCTGATTAATCAACCCCAACGGGGTGCGATGAGCCGCAGTGGCTCGAACTAAGTCAAATCATGTTAGACAAACGGTGAGGCGTTTGGAAAGGAGGGAAACAAAGCGATAAGAGAGGCAAGACGCCGAAGCCTACCTGTGCGAGTCCATGCTCGTACAGAACTTCCTACTCGAACTCCGCGACTAACCCGCGGGGGGATGCAGCCAGGACACTCCCAACGGCTGGACCGGAAGAAGGGATCGTCGCGAAGGGGCAGGCAGGAAGACTTCGGGAGACGGCACTTCGGCGTAGAGCAGAGCGCCAACGACCGCCCTTGAGTGAAGCGTCGGCGAGGTTCCTTGACCTCGTCTCCAGAGAGAACATGTGGTTATCTCTGTGGA
>CAUZIZ010000141.1:0-14180 GCA_963579905.1 Acidobacteria bacterium UBA6911
GGCCCAGCTTGCGAACCCTCCTCTAAAACGCAGGGCAGTCACTGTCCGACACCCTGCATTGTCCAGGAAACCGCTGATGGAGCCCGAAAAAACGGGGGTTCCCGGATGAGAACTAACTAATCTATCGAGAGGTGTTAATCCTCCCCGGGCGCACTTATGTACGCAACCCGTTCCGGGTTGATCCTGGTGGAGCTGCGCTGTCCCCAGGGTTCAGAAACTCTAGGCTGTACGCCGCAACCCCGTTGAGGTTGACCTCTCTGATAGCGGCGGTATGAGGTTGCTCGCTACGATAAGGAGCCTAGTTCACCACATTCTGTGGTTTGCCTTCGAGGTACGCGATGACGTTGTCGACCACTCCGGCATTGAGGAAGTCGTATCCTTCAGGCGTCTGGTCGGCGCTGTGAGGAGTCAGTACCACCTGCTCACAGTCCAGGAGTGGATGCTCAGGTCCTGGAGGTTCGGGATCGAATACATCCACAGCCGCACCTCCCAGGTGTCCACTCTTGAGAGCGTCTACCAGAGCATCGGTATCGACCACGCCGGCACGGGCGGTGTTGACTAGGAGACTGCCCGGCTTCATGAGGGCGAGCTCGCGTTTTCCCAGAAGGTGTCGACTCTCTGGGGTGTACTTCACGTGTAGGGATACGACGTCGCTGAGGTGCAGCAGATCATCCAGGCCTACAAAGCGAACACCTAGTTCCTTTTCTCGCTCTGGCGAAGGATGGAAGGTCCAAGCGACTACGTCCATTCCAATTGCTCGGGCCAAGCGAATCATGTGGCCCCCGATGGTCCCTGTGCCTATCACTCCCAATGTTCTTCCTCTGAGGTAGACGCAATGGATCTGAGTCCAGCGCCCTGCCCTCAGCTCCGCGGTTTGGTAGGCTGCTCTCTTGGCTGCCGCCATCATGATCCCCAGGGCGTGCTCGGCTACTACCGGAGCGGTCTTGCCAGGTATGTTTGAGACCACAATGCCCTGCTGCCGGGCAGCTTCCAAATCCACCGAGTCCGTACCGACGCCGCAGACGGTGAGAAAGCGAAGTTTCGGGAGCTGCTCGAGGAGTTGGGCAGTCCATTTAACCGAGCCGCGAGAGTTGATCAGGATGTCGGCGTTGGCGGCTCTACGCACCTTTTCCTCATCTGACGTCGGTCGGTCTTCATACAAGACGACGTCGCCGCGCTGCTCCAGTCGGCTAAGGTGCCGCGAGCCGGAAAGCTGGGCCGGGTCATCTCCAGGAATAACAATGATTGGTCGGTGTGATTTGGCCATAGTAGGTCCTCCATTGCGAGTGTCGGAAACCGGTGAGCAAACAATCAGCGGAAATTGGAGATCAAAGGGCCAGGCGGAAACCCAGACACCGGTGCCTCAGATTGGGCGGGTCCTCGTGGCGATATGCAACCCACAAGGAATCGGTGTCGGGTGTCATGAAGGATCCTCCAACCAGGACGCGGTTGAGATCCGCAGGTAGCCCGGTTGGTGTATTCAAGGGGGGGTCGCTGGCAACCTTGACATAGAGATCTCCCAGCCACTCCCAGACGTTGCCAACCATTTCGTGGAGTCCGTAGCCGTTGGGTTCATAGGAGCCAACCGGATCAGGGGACGCATCATCTGCGCGGCCGTAACAGCACAAGGTTAACGGGTCGTCGTCTCCCCAGGGGAAGCGTTTGTCTGTCAGACCACCTCTTGCAGCCTTTTCCCACTCGTCGGCCGTGGGAAGCCGAAATGCCTTCCCCGACGACTCTGAAAGCCAGTCGCAATAGTGGCGGGCATCCTGCCACGAGACCCCGCAGACAGGCAAGCTAGCCTCCTTCAGGGTGGGGTCATCCCAGTCCATCGGCGTCTGATGCCCTGTGGACGAGATGAAGCTCTCGTACTCGCCCCGGGTAACCGGGTATTTACCAAGTTGGAACGCCGGAATCGAGACCTCTCGAGGTCCCGACCAGCGGTGCTTCAAATGGGAATCAGAGGGACATGCGGGGACTCCGAGGGTCACGGATCCCGCAGTGATTTCACGCATTTCAGGAAGGTTCATCATTGCCTCAGTTTGGATTGATCGCCGGAACCCACCTCGGGTGGCGCTCCTTCAATCAGTCCCTGTGCCTTCCAGGAGTTAAGATGTTCCTTTATCTCGTCGGCACGCGAATCCCTTGGAAAGATTTTCAGTAATTGTCTGAACTCTGCAGCTGCAGAAGTAACACTACCCTTGGAGGCGAAAATCGCTCCCGCCAGGTAGTAGCTATCGGCGAACATCTTGGAGGCCCTATTCTTCTTATACTCATAGATCGACTTCGCAGCGAGATCGATTTTTCCCAGCTTGAAGTTCGCCACCGCGCTGAAATAGTGGGCTTGACTGACGTAAGGATTGAGTTCGAGGATGCGACCGCTCAGGCGAGTGACCTCCACCCAGCGGCTGCTGTCACCTTCTAGCATGGCCAACTCGATGTAGGGGCTGACATACTCGGGATCTGCCTCGATAGCTTGCTTGAACGCCTTCCGAGCGCCGCCCTCATCCTTGAGTTTGAGCCGGGTCGCTCCCAATAGGTTCCAAGCCGCCGCGTACTTCGGGTAAAGGTTGACTGCCTTCTCCAGTTCCTTGGAGACCTTGGAATGCTTGACCTTTTTCTTCCTCAGCTCCTTGGTTGCCTTCTCGTACGCCTTTCGAGCATTCTTCGGAGCCGCCAGGGCAGTGAAGCTGACGGTTGAGCCCGAGACCTTCTCGAGCCGTCGCAGGACGATTTCGCCCACCTCAGAACTGTCCAGTGGTCGTCTCATCCCTAGTTGGAGTCGCTCCGACCGAAAACCAGGCAGCACGGCCCGCAATTCGCACCCAGCCAGACTCATGGACCCGTCGAATGAGTCGAGTCCGGTCTGGTCTGCAGTGTTTGCGCCATTTGGACTCCACGAGCCACCGATACTGGCATCCGCGAAGGCCATACTGCTGCGGGAACCCACTTCAAAGCTGAAGTTGCCGTCGTGGAAAGTGAACGCCTGCTGCTTTACGCTGCCACTGCATACCAGTTCAATATTTATCGAGCCCGGAAGCGGGCTGCCATCGGCCAGGACCACCTTGCCGCTCAGGCGTACGGCCCGGCGCATGCGGTTCATTTGCTGGTCGGGGCCCTGTCGAAAGTCACGTTCCCTCTCGACGTTCTGGGGGCGCCGGGGCTGTTTGCCCTTGTCTCCATCCCCGGTGGTGTTTTGCTGGGCAAGGACCATGCTAGGGAGGAACAAGGACAGGGCTAGCCGGGTCAGAGCGACACCTACTCTGGTACGCATTGGAGGCCTCCTGATCTTTCTGCGGAAGACTTGTTTTTCATATACCGAGCCGGGCTCTCGCCTCGCTCCCCGCTGGGGCGCAAGAGGGAAACAGAAAAGCTCATTTGAAGCCGAACGTTCTAGTTTTCGAGGGAGGGCGACTCCAATGAAGCGACGTCCTCGATCAGGACGATCTTCTCCCAGGCGACCAATTTTGCCTCCAGTTGATCGGCAACTGGCGTGTCTTGCGGTGCGGCATTTAGAAAGAGTCGAAACTCGCGCGCTGCGGAATCGTACTGCTTCTTCTCAGCGAAGACCGACCCTAGAGTGTAGTGACTGCCAGCTAAGAACCAGCTCGGTCCAGCTGCCTGGACCTTCTCAATGGACGCCTGGGCGGAATCCAGTTTCTTCAAATTCAGACAGGCTACGCCGTTGAAGTATTGGGCCTCGACTATATGTGGGTTCGAGGCAATTACCGTCTCGCAGAGGCGTGTTGCCTCTGGAAAATTCCCGGTCTCCATTTCCAACCCTGCCAGGGCCAGGAAGGGATTGACATAGTTCGGATCCGCCTCGATCGAGCGGTTGAAGGCATCCCGGGCAACACTTTCTTTCTTGAGAGCCAGCCGTGAGGTGCCCAACAAATACCAGGGAACCGCAAACTCAGGAAAAACCTTCACTGCCTTTTCCAATTCCTTGATCGCCTTTGATATGCTTCCTCTTGGCCTTTTCAATTCTTTCTGGCCCTTGTCAAATGCTTTCTTGGCCTTCTTCGGGGCTCGGAGCCTCGTAAAGCTGACCGTCAATCCAGAGACTTCTCCCAGCCGCTGCAGGACAATGACCCCGACATCACTATTCTCCATCGACCTTCGCAGTCCCAACTTGATCGAGTTGGAGCGAAAGCCTGCTAGAGCCGTCCGGAGTTCACAGCCCCTCAAATCCGACTCCCGGTCTGAATAATCCTTGGCACCCGGAGCCCTGGCGAAAGCATCCACGCTGTCAGCTGAGTTTCCACTGACGCTGGCGCCCAAAGATTTCAAGTCGGAGGCCAGTTCAAGGCTGAAATCGCCGTCTCCAAAGGTGGCTGCTTGCTGGCGCACGGAGCCCTGGCAAACCAGATTCACCATGATGGAGCCCGGTAGCGGAGAGCCGTCGTCAATGAGCACCTCTCCTGCTCTGGTGCGCCAGACCTGCTCGGCAGGTGAGTCCACGGCCTCACCGACGTCTGTAGGATCCCCACCCGCGCTTCCGCGTAGAGCATCCCTCTGAGCTTGCAGAGGTGGGCTCATCGAGGCAACGAGCAGCATGCCCAAGAAGAGCACAGACACATCTCTGATCATGTGAACTACCGCGGTTCCGCTGTCTTCACAGCAACGGACTGCTCGCCATATTACTACAGAATTGCCCGGACGACCAGAGAGAGGTGAGGTTGATCAAACTCCTCCCAGAGATGTTGGAGTTTTGACAAATCCAGCACTGAAGGTCAAGGTGCTCCCACGTGCGCGCACTGGATTCGGAGACCGGATCGGGATATCTTTGAATTTCTATGAGCAGCAAACAAACACGCCCCAACATTCTTCTCATCCAGACCGATCAACACGCGCCTTTGGTTTCTGGATTTGCTGGCGATCCGTATGTGCGCACCCAGCACCTCGACGCTCTTGCTCAGCGCTCCACACAGTTCGATACCGCGATCTGTCCATCTCCGATCTGCACACCTTCACGAATGTGCATGCTTACCGGCAAGGAGGCCCATCGCTGCGCCGCCTGGAGCAATCACTGGATCATCTTTCCCGAGCATGTCACCTGGCCGGGTCATTTTGGCGCCCACGGCTACCGGACTTGCCTGGTGGGAAAAATGCATTTTGGCGGACGTGACCAGATGCAGGGATTTCAGGTCAGGCCCTATGGGGATCTCCGCCATGGGTTGAGCCATCAGCCCGATCCGATCGATCTCTTCCCCGCCTACCATGGAGCCGAGGGTGCAGGAATCACCGAGATTCCCGAGAGTCTTCTCCAGGACGTCGTCGTCACCCGGGAGAGTCTGGCCTTTCTCCTGGAGCATCAGGACGTGGAACCGGACGTTCCCTGGTTCGTCTGCGCCTCCTACTCCCGTCCCCACTCTCCCTTTACCGCACCGGGACGCTACATTCGGCGTTATCGGGACAAGATCCCTCCGGCCTACCTTTCGGCGAGCCCGGAACAGGATTTGGAGCCCTTTTCCCGCCGATACTTCAGCGTCGATCAACCGCCTGAAGTGTCGCTCCGGGGCCGCGAAGCCTACTACGCCTGTGTCGACTTCGTTGACGATTGCATCGGCGACCTCCTGGATGGATTGGACCGAGCCGGTCTCTTGGACAACACCATCGTCATCTACACCAGCGATCATGGGGAGATGATTGGACATCACGGCATCTGGGGAAAGATCGTCTACTACGAGCCCTCGGTAGGCGTGCCGTTAATGATGACAGGACCAGGCATCCAAGCCGGTCATCACCGAGTACCTCATCCGGTCTCTCTGCTGGATTTGTTCCCAACTACCTGCGCCCTGGCCGGTCTGCCGATTCCCGAGGGATTGGACGGAGTCGACTTTCACGAATTGCTGGCCGATCCGGAAACGGCCAAGCCACCCCGAGATTTCGCAGCGAGCGCTTCCTTTGCCTACGGAGTACGCATCAACTACAACACAACCAACGAGAATCAGCCTTGGGCGGCCATGCGTCTAGTGCGCGATCAGCACTGGAAGTATGTTGAGGTCGAGAAGGGTTCGCCCCTGCTTTTCGATCTGGGAAACGATCCCTTGGAGAAGGTAAACCTGGCCGCACGTCCCGAACACCAGGAACGGTGTCTCCAGATGAAGCAGGCATTGTTTCGTGACTTCAACTGGCAGCGGGTCCACGAGCAGCTAGCCCTAGATCGTGCCCGATTGCCCGAGTTCTTATCCGGACAAAGGCCCAGTACACCAAACCAGTATGTGCTCGCCGATGGCCGTATGTTCGATGCCGAAGGAGGCCTCTATGGTGCCCGCTGGCTTTATGTGCCACCAAAGGCCTCCGGTGGTATCATTCCCCAGCAGTTCGGATAGAGAGAGGCTTACGGAGAAAACAGGGTGAGGGTACTGCAGTTTGATAGCGAAATGATTGCGGATCCGTCGGGGATTCAGGGCTCCGCCGAGGCGGTCCTTCAGGCGCAGGAGCCGCAACCAATTGTCGTGGTGCCATCCATGGGCTCGAGCACGGAAACGCTCCTGAAAGCAGGTCAAAGGTCGGCGCATCAGGACGTGGTCCTGGCCTCGACCCTAGCCGAGGGATCGAGAACCTACCACATGCAGGTGGCCGAGCAGATTACTTCGACGGTGTGGCAGGAAACCAAGAGGTCCCTTTCCAATCTATTCGAGGAGATAACCGACCTGCTGAAGGGACTCTACCTGCTGGGCGAACTGAGTCCCAGATCGGAGAAGGTGCTGCAATTCTATTCCGAGGGACTAGCTGCCACCATCCTGGCACAGGCTCTGAAGGAAAAAGGCTGCGCCTCTCAATGTCTGTTTCACCGGGAGCTCTTCGTGCTGCAAGTAGATCAACCTCAGCAGACTGTACTTGGCACCCTCTCAGATTTACAGCAAGAAGCAGACTCACTCCTGGCCGAGAAGACGGTACCGGTAATCCCCCTCTCTCTGGCAAGTATGAACCTGGATCTCGGGTAGCCTGCGTCATCGGTGATCAAGATCCCGAGACTTTCTATTGTATTCCACAACCTGACCTGAAACTTCAAAGAATCGTCTGCACGTCTGAACGTCGCACGTCCCTTGTCTGTGAAAACCGTGGCACGGCCTTCCAGGCAGGGATGCCCGTGCCACTACGGGATGTTGACGTTTCTTCCTGAATGATCCAGCGCAGCGGGGGCGGGACTGACCTGAAACTTCATTCGGAACTCGCACCTCCAGGTCGCCCAATAATGCGATACGTGAGGAAGCCTGAAGCGCGAGCGAGGGGTTGGAGGGCAGCGCAATGGGGGGACGAAGGGGCCTGAGGCGCGGCAAACAGCCAAGCCGGCGGGATTCGGGGTGTTCCCCGACCCCTCGCTTGCGCTTCAGGCTTCCATAGCTCGGGAACTTTCGTTCTCGAATGGGGCAGCACCGCTGGGGGCGTTAGTTCCTGCGGGCCAGAAGACGTACCTGGGGAAGGCGCTCCTCGATAAGCTTTTTTACTCTTGCGTCCTGACTGTTTTGAACGAAAAATTCGAGGTCATCAAGGGCACCTGAATACTGCTCCAGGTCCAGCCTCACCAAACCTCTTTCTAGAATCTCGGGCAGCGCCTCCTCCAACAAAGGGAGACGCCGATCTAGAATCTGCAGAAGTAATGGATTGTTACCCGACCGGCGATAGGCTTGTTTGAGGTTCATCAGCATCCTCAATACGACAGCCCGGTTAGAGGTTTCGTTCAGATAATCACGTTCGAACTCTACTTGTCCCCCGTGAACCTCGTCGAATCGCTGCTCGCACTCTTGTTCCAGCAGAATCTCCCCTCGATGGAAGGGATCGATAAACAATTGATGGAAAGGCGCTGAGTACTTCAACAGAAAATGGCCGGGCATCGCTACGCATTGAAGACTCAACCCGAAATGTACTGCGACTTTACGGTAGAGAATGGCCAGCGAGATCGGAATGCCCTTCTTTCGATCCAAAACGAACGTCAGGTAGCTGTTATTAGCGTTGTAATAGTCGTGAATATTCCCCTGAAACCCCTCCTGTTGAAAGAAAACATCGTTGAGACAGTTGATGATCTCGAAGACTTCTCTCTTTCCAGCCAGTCGATCCTCGACCCGGCGACACAGTGCTGATACTCGCTCTGTGTAGGCATCCGAGTCGAAATTCGAGCTCTTGACTCGACAGAGCTGAAGAGCAATCTCGAAAAGGTCCCATTCATCCTCCGGTCCCTTTACGATCCCGAGATAGTCATTCAGCGGCTGTCCCATAGTTCTTTCCACTGACTGGAAGAGCCGACCGAATTCAGGTCGGCGATATGGCGGTAATCGTAGTTCTCCCACGGCTCAAAGTCAAAAGGGGTGAGGGGGCTGATCCGTGTGGTTTTTCCAACCCTCATCCCCGTGTTACTCTGACAAGCGAACCCGATTATGCGTACCATCTCAGACGTCTCGCTTCTTAGAGATTCCCGCCCGACTCGCCCGACTCTTCAGATCATTCTTGCCCTAAGCATTTTGGGAGGCACACCACTCGTAGCCGAGACTGAGGCGCCGAAGGACGCAGCAAGTCGGGAAAAGCTTCAGGTTTCCCATCGCGCTCGCTCGCTGCAGCCCGGTGAGGTCGTACTGGTCGAGGTCCAGTCAAGCGAGCGGGTCGATCGGATTGTCGGCATAATCTTCGATCAGGAGGTGCCGTTCGAAGTGGGCGAAGGCGTAGCTCCAGCTCACTGGTGGGGACTGGTCGGCCTCGACCTGGAGGTCAGTCCGGGTGAGTATGTCCTTCAATTGGACGCCTTTCGGCAGGGTCGTCCTATCGGAAAGACCCAATATTCTCTGCAGGTTGAGAAGAAGGACTTCCCAACCCGTCGCCTGACTCTGCCGAAGCGGTTCGTAAGCCCTCCTGAAGAGGCGCTCGGAAGAATCCGAAAGGAATCGCGGAGAATCTCAGCGCTGTTTGGCGACTTCACGCCGGAACGGCGGTGGAAGGGACCGTTCGACCGACCCACCGAAGGGGCTCCAACAAGCAGCTTCGGCAAGCGCAGCATTCTCAATGGACAGCCCCGGAGTCCCCACACGGGAACCGATTTTCAGGCGGCGAAGGGCACTCCTGTCAAGGCACCAAACTTAGGTAAGGTGGTCCTGGCGGCTGATCTCTACTACTCTGGCAACACAATCATCCTCGATCATGGCCAGGGTCTTTACTCCTACTTCGGTCACCTGCAAGATTCCAAGGTCAGCCAGGACGCCCTGGTTTCGACAGGGGCAGTGATCGGCAGCGTCGGGGCCACAGGACGGGTCACTGGTCCACACCTACATTGGTCGGTTCGCTTGCGGAAGGCCCGAGTCGATCCTCTATCCCTGATAGCGGTGCTGTCCTCCTTCCGACTTGCCGAATAGTTGTTCCCGGCCCGATTACCATCGGGAGTCGGGGACACGAACACCGGAGGAAGTAGGTGAGAAAAAGACTCGAGATGTCTTCGGTTTACTGTCGGTGGGCAAGGTGGTGCAGACCTCGGGAAAGTAGATTCTGAATGTGCTGCCTTCGCCGATCCGGCTCTGGACCCTGATCCGTCCGCCACTTCACCTGACGATACCGTAGGCGAGGGAGAGGCCCAATCCACTTCCTTTTCCCTTACCCTTGGTCGTAAAGAAAGGTTCGAAGACGCGCTCGAGCGTCTCCTTGTCCATTCCACAGCCGTTGTCACTGACGGTCAATCGGCCCGAGTCTCGCCAGCAATCCCCGTTGCAATGAGAAGCCGGCCACCTTGGGGCATGGCTTCTTGAGCGTTCAGAGCCAGGATCATCAGAATTTGCTCGAAGTCTTCAGGATCGATCGATACCTGTCCAATCTTGGGCGCCAGCTCCGTTTCCAATTGGATGTCGATGCCAAGAAGATCTCGGAGTGCCCCTTCACTGTTGGTGATCAGCGAGTTCAGGTCGACGCTCCTTGGCCGCGGCCCACCGCCGATGGTGTTAATAAGTGCAAGCCGCCCAGTGAACAGGCCCGCCTCATCCCCAGCCTTCTTGATCTTCTCCACATCCTTACGCAGCGGATCAAGCTCTGGAATGCGCTTGAGTAAGAGCTGGCTGTGGATTGAGGCAACTGTCAAAAAGTTGTTGGAGTCATGGACGAGGGACCGGGCGAACCTGCCCAGAGACTCCATCCTCTGTTCCAGGCCTTGTTGCTCCATCTTTTCGTAGGACCTGTGATCTCGCGGACAACGACGAGTGCTCCGACGGCTGTTCGGACTTCTCCAATGAGGCCGAGATGAAACGACCAGTTCCTTATATCTCCACCAGAGATGGCACTTCGTAGCTCGCAACCCCTGGGGTCACCGATCTCGAAGACTCGCTCGAGACACTTTGAGAGGATCCGGTGATCGTCGGGTAAAAGAGAATCGTAGAGATTCGAGCCCAACTTGGCTGCAGGAATCCAATCAGTCTTATCAGAGTAGACAAACTGGATGATACCGTCCTGAGCCAAACTGAATGCGCTGTCGGGGGTGGCTTTTAACAGAGCAGTCCAGCGTTGCTCCGATCTCTGGATTGCTTCCTCCAGCTCGGTTAGACGAAAAAGGTCCATTCTCTCCTCTTGCAGCCTGTTCAGATCCTGGTCTTCGTGGGTTCGGCCTCCCTACTGCATATCGGTCAGCAGCTTTTTCAGGCGTAGTGTCTTTCATAAATACGATGATATTGGTGGTGAGTGCGACGGACTCGACGGTGTCAAGCGCCGCCGACGCGAGGGCTCGACGCAATGTCGACGACGAGCGGTAGAGCTTGAGGTATATTGGCAGCATATGAAGACTAGGATAGGAGTGCTTGTAACTCTCTTCCTGACCCTGACATCGACCGGCATCTGCCAGCGGTTCGACCACGATTTCACCGGTGCGACAATGCGTTTGGACTTCTACCATACGGGCAGCACATCCCAGGAATACATCAGCTTGGATCGGACGTTGATTGAGGGACCCTGGGCGGGCAGCCGGACGCACTTGATTGACCAGTCCAACCTGGGAAAATACTTCTTCGAGGTTGTAGACCTGGGCACGAATCGGACACTCTACTCTCAGGGATTTTCCAGCATCTACGGAGAATGGGAGACGACTGCCAAAGCCAAACGGGAGGCATTCAGAACGCTTCCTGAGGGAATTCGTTTCCCTGAGCCCAGGCGTCCAGTTCAGATCCGGCTCAGGAAGCGTGGACCAGATCAGAGTTTCCTTGAAATCTGGTCCACCGAAATCGAACCCACCTCCCGCTTTGTCGCTCGGCCAGCGATCGACTCCCGGGACATCTTGTTGTTGGCCGAAAACGGCCTTCCGTCGAGGCAGGTGGATCTACTGCTACTAGGAGATGGGTACACCCGTAAAGAGAGACGGGAGTTTGAGCGGGATGCGAAGCGCTTCATGAAGGAACTGTTCTCGGTTGAGCCGTTTGGCTCTCGTCGGAACGATTTCACCCTAAGGGCCATCTTCGTCCCATCGGCTGAATCGGGGATCTCCAGGCCCCGAGCAGGCGTCTTCCACAACACCCCTCTGGGTACGAGCTACAATTCACTCGACTCGGAACGGTATATCTTGAGCGTCGAAGACAGAAAGTGGCGAGACATCGCCGCGGCCGCTCCCCATGATTTTGTGATCATACTTGTCAACAATCAAAAGTACGGCGGCGGCGGCATCTACCGACTGTATGCTACTGCTGCTGCGAGTTCGGACTTCAGCTCTTATCTGTTCGTCCACGAGTTTGGACACAGTTTTGCGGGCCTTGCCGACGAATACTACACCTCCGACGTCGCCTATGAAGACTTCATTCCGGCCAACACCGAACCTTGGGAGCCAAATATCACATCGCTGCTTGATCCAGGAAGCCTGAAATGGTCGGAGCTGGTTCAGGAGGGAACGCCGATCCCTACGCCCTGGAGCAAGAAGGAGTACGAGGAGGCTTCCCGCTCTTTTGAGGAAAGGCGCCGGAAGCTGTGGGCGAAAGGCGCGTCCGAGGAAGCCCTGGAACATCTGTTTGAGGAGCAGCGGTCTCATTTCTTTCAGATGCTGTCGACTCAAGAACACTCAACCGCAGTGGGAGCGTTCGAGGGAGCAAGCTATCAGGCGAAAGGACTTTTCAGACCTGAGATTTCTTGCATCATGTTCTCCCGCAGCGAAAAGGGATTCTGCAGAGTCTGTCGCCAAGCCATCGACCGCGCAATCGATTTGCAAGTAAAGTGACGGGCGGAAAAAGCACCTCTCCTGACGGATCTCAGAGAAGGCGGTATTCGAGGCGCCAAAGTATTGCTGCCGAATTGATAGGGCGAGGAATTGTCAGCCTGCCCCCGGGCCCAGTGTCTCGGCTTTGTAGCCCCCACGCGACCTGAAGTAGAAAATCAGGACCAGATAGCAGGCAAGCATGATGATCGGCAAGAACGCGACGCTGGCAAGTGCACCGCGCTTGGCTCCTTCTTGCAACCCCGAGACTACCTGCTTTTCGGAGCCGGTGGCTCCCTCCATCTTTTGTGAATCGATGGTCCGATAAGAACCGAAAACGCTGAGCCTTTCGTCGCCGGCTACTCTTTCATGCAGGGACGGATCTTTCGCCAGAAGCTGTTGGTCGACCTCGCGGTCCTGGACATTGCCCAATAGGGCGGCGCCCACGACACCAACACCAAGCATGCCCACCGCTCCGATCGTATTCAGCGTCAGTGCACCACCCTTGGGGAACTGTTCCGATACAACCCCCAGCATGGTTGGCCAGAAAAACGTCTTCCCGAAACCGTAAAGAGTCGCGGCCAGCAAGACCGCAAAACCGGTCGACTGAGAAAGGAAAATGAGCCCAACCGCGGCAATCAGACTGCTGACAGCCAATAGCCCCAGGGGAGAGATCCTGTGAACGATCGGCCCAGCGAAGAAGCGAAGAACCATCATGATGAGAGATGTGTAGACCAGAACCCAGCCTGCCTGCAGGCCGAGGCGCTCCATCTCTGGGGTCAGCAGGGAGGTAATCCAGCTGTCCGTGCCCAACTCGGTCGTAGCTAACGGGATCATCACCAGCAGCAAGAACAGAAACATGGGGCGGCCCCAGGATCGGGCGTAGAGTCCGTAGGCGAGCACGAGCGCACCACCCGTCAGCCACAGAACGCCTGCTGGCAGTTCGGCCACTCGACCCACCTCCAGCAGAATCAGCCCGACCACTAGGACGCATCCCAGGATTCCCGCTTCCTGCAACATTGCTTTATATGAAACACCGGCCGCCACGCGCTCCTGTATCGGAAACTGCGCCCGAATCATCATGACTCCGTAGACCAGGGTGGGGAGAAAGATTAGAGCTACCTTCCAACGCCAGTCCACAGCGGGTCCAATCAAGAGTCCAATCAGGCCCCCCAACACCAGCCCGCCAGGCCAACCCGCGTGAAGGATGTTCAGCCACTTCGTCTTTTCCCGGGGAAAGATAGTCGTTACCACCGGATTAATCACCGCCTCTACGGTCCCGTTTCCGAGAGCCACGATGAAGGTGCCGACATAAAGGCCCCAATACCCCTCCGCTGTGATCGTGACAATGGCTGAAGAGACGTGACAGACGAACGCGAAGAGCATCGCCTTAGAATAGCCAACACGATCCACAACCAGACTGAACAGGATAATGCTGATCGCGAAAGGCCACAGACCAACGCCGAAGATCTCGCCCTTCTGTGTCTCGGTCAAATTGAACTGCTCGCCCCAGGTATCGATGACCTGAGTTCGAACGATGAATCCGAAGGCGGTGGCAATCAGAGAGATAAAACAGGCCCAGAAGAGCCACTTCTCTTTCTGATCAAGATTCGTTCCTCTCATCTGGAATGTCTCCTGTCGTCAACAGCGATTGGAAGCAAGAAACCGATCCGCAATCACCTAGACGATCCGAGGATAGACAGATTCCAGACAAATACCAAGACCTTGGGCATCAGCTGAGCTGAAACTTGAACGGTTCGTCGGAACGTCTGAACGTCGCACGTCTCTGCTCCCGGGAAAGAGCGGCGAGCGGTTCCGACGGAAACTTCGAATGGCGAGGTGATCATGAAGAATCGCCAGATGACAGAGCCGTGGCTGTGAGAAGGTGTCGCAAAAGTCCACATCAGAATCCGCGACGCTCAGAGAGGGCTGCCACTTCTGTGATAGGCCCTTCCAAGGAGGCTGCTAAAGGCAGCCTACGTGTTAGGCTTTCACCTTGACCTGGTTCGAGCACTAAGGAGTAGGTGAATCC
>CAUZIZ010000142.1:0-14095 GCA_963579905.1 Acidobacteria bacterium UBA6911
GGAAATCCAAAGCCCGCTGAACCCCAGATTTACTTCAACTCTTGATTCTTGTCGCCGCTCCGCGCGACAAGAATCCTTAATCTGTTTCAGCTCAGTCCCGCCCCCGCAGAGCTGCCCCATTCGAGAAGGAAAATCCAGTGTCCTGCAGTGGCACGGGCAGCCCTGCCCGTGATGACCGGCCCGTGGAGGCGGAGACCCCACAATCACGGCCTGGAAGGCCGTGTCACTCTTTTTTAAACAATCGCCTGAAAAAGTACCTATCCCATTCTAAAGCCTTAGGTTAAGTCAGTTTCTCATCCAAATCTTAAAATGAAGTTTCAGCTTAGAATTTGCCCTCGCGGTTCTGGAACTCTGTGGGTTTTCCCAGCGTCTCGCCGCCGCGGCGGATCCAGTCGGCGGTCCAGCGCAGCATCTGAGCCGAGCCGGTTTGCGGTTTGCCCAGTACTCGATGCCCCTTTTTACCGTCACTCAGTAGGGCATCAGGCGCTTCACTGCCCGTGAGGTGGACAGGTTTGTCCAGCAGTCGTCCCAGCTCCTGCGCCGTCTGTCGGATGGACAGGATTTCTTTTCCCGCACTGTTCACGATAAGAGGGGGAGTCGCGGTGTGTGCCAGGGCTGACAGCGCCATGGCGTTGGCGTCGGCTTGCCAGACCACGTTCACATGGCCCATCGCGAGGTCGATCGGCTGTTCTGTCCAGACTTTCTGTGCCAGGTCCACCAACACCCCATAGCGGAGTTCGGTGGCATAATTCAGGCGCAATAGTACCAATGGAAGCGGCAGAGAGCGGCTGAAATATTGGAAGATTCGCTCCCGGCCTAGTGCGGCCATGGCGTACTCGCCCACCGGATTGGGAATGTCAGTCTCGACTGAGCCTCCTCGGTGGTTGGCCACCAATCCATAGACGTTGCCGGTCGAAAAGGCGACGATGCGGCTGTTGCGGTACTTCCGACAGACGAGGCTCGGCAGATAACAATTCATGGCCCAGGTCATCGATGGATCCGTGCTTGCTCCGAACTTGAAGCCCGCCATATAGACCACGGTCGCGACCTGGGGCAGTGATTCGACGAAGTCTGCGTCCAGCAGATCGCCGGCGATGGTTTCCACTCCGAGCTCTTCCAGCCGCTCCCGCAGACCCGCTTCGGAAAAACGTGAAACCCCAACCACCCGTCGATCGATGCCCGCCGCTTGCAAGGCCCGCTTCGCCATTCGCGCCAAAGTGGGGCCCATCTTTCCCCCGACGCCCAACAGAATGAGATCGCCCGAGAGGCGGCCCATGGCTTCCACGGCTTGGGCACTGGGTGTGCTCAGATTCTCTTCCAACTCGGCTACCGTTTGTGGGGTGGAAGGTAGATCTGTCGATTTCTGGTCCGCCATTTTCTTCAGTTCCCAGCCTTACTTATTTACTCTCCGAGCCTTCTTCACTTTAGAAACACACCGCTGTTGGTGTAGGCGGGACGGTCAATCGTAAATTCTTCCCCGATGCCGAGAACTCGGTTTACCGCTTCCACTCCCTGCATGAAGGAATGGTCTTGGTTCTTGACCTCGTACTGCCAGGATCCGAAGCGACCGCGAGAGAAAACCCGGCGTTTTTCCAGCTCGGGACGGATGGCGGCCAGGACCTTATCCCTCTCCAGGAAAGGCGTAGGATGGCCGCGCTCCTCTCGTTTGTGCCAGAAGGAGATTACTTCTGAGTCCTGAAAAATGAGGCCGTCACTCCTCATGGCCTCCAACGTCCAAGTTTCGAGGCTGGACTGATCGACGGGCTTGGCGGGCGACTCACACACTTCGGCTATCAGTGGCCAGTGGTCCTCTCCCGCAGGAACGTTGTTGGGAGAGTAGTTGGAAAAAACGGTAACGCGGTAGTACGGACTGTTACTTTCGGGGAAGTACATCCAGCACTTCTTCGCCAGCGTTTCAGGTTTGCCTCCTCGCAGTCCAATCCCCAGGATGTTGCAGCTGCTGTACACCAGGGAAGAGGCCGCCCGGGCGGCCGCCGGGCTCAGATCAGTACACCTACCGCAGAGGGCGTCCAGAGGAAGGGAGGTGAGCAGGGTATCGAACGCCAGCCGTTCTCCCGACTGGAGTTGGATCGCTTTCTGGAGCGTCTCGATTTCGGTTACGCGGCAACCGAAGCGGAGCTTTTCGGGTGACAGCAGCTTGGCGACCCCATTCCAGATGGCCCCGGTTCCTCCGCGAAGTGGGAAGCGGAACCGGCTATTGGAGCCCCAGCCGACATCGTCTCTATTCTCCTTCAAGTTCTGGCGGATGCGCTCCAGATCGGGGACCGCAACCCGCTCTCCCATCCAGCCGATCGAGATCGACTCCAGCGGATATCCCCCCACCTTCAGGTTGTAGGGTACTAGAAAAATCTCCGCGATTCCCTCGCCGAAAGTAGAGTGGATCCACTTCTGGAAGTTCCTGGGTGCGACGCTGCTTCTGAGGTTGCTCGCCCGCTCCAGTCCTTCCCAGGCCCGCAACCGATCCTCGGTATCCAGAGGATGAATGTTGTTCTGGAAGGGATAGGGAATAAACCGTTTTCGCATCCAGACCCACGATTCCCGCTCGTGGAAGAGCCAATCTTTTCCCAGCGCTCGATCCAGGACCGAGTCGTAGTACGTGTAGTGGCTGAACTGAACGTGTCCTCCTACATCCCAGGTAAAGCCCCTTTCATCCACGTAGCTGGAGGCAAGTCCTCCTGGTGTCTCTCGGCCTTCGAGCAGTAGGAAGTCGTCTATTCCCAGTTCCTGTAAACGGTAGGCGGCGCCCAAGCCAGTGGGTCCGGCGCCCAGAATCACGATCCGTCCGGGGGCCTTCATTTTGTCCCGATCGTTTGTCGTGCCTTGTATGCCACGGCTACCGTCTGGACGAAGCTATCGAGAGCGGCTTTGACCAGGGTCCACTTGACCAGGAGAGTGACGCCGGTTACGCGTCCTTGGTGGATGACCGGTTCTTCGTGGATACGGAGTCCGGCCCTACCAGCCAAGCCGGAGAGGATCACATTGGGGGCGAAGGCATTGCTGGGGAGGTGGACGAGGAGGGGCTTCAGAGATTGGTTTCGCATGAGACGAAACGGAGTGTTCACGTCTCCAACCGAGCGGCCGAACAAAAGGGCCACAGTGAGTCGGGAGCATTTCGTGATGATCTGTCGTGCCAAGACGGATTCTCGACCCTGTCGATAGCCCAGCAGAAAATCGAACGCACTGCGCTTCTCCCAGAGCTTTGAGAACTGGGCGGCCGGAATCTCACCATCCCCATCGATTTGAAGTACCCATTCGCCCCAGCCTCATGGTAGGCCTTGAGGATGGTGGGCCCATGCCCTCGATTGGAGTGCCGGGTAACCCGCAGCCTGGGGTTGGTCCTCGCCAACGTCTCCAGGATTGTACCCGGCTCGTCGGTGGAACCGTCGTCGTAGACGAGCATCTCATAATCGATTGAGAGCTCGTCCAGTTGGGTGGTCCACTGGGACAGGACCTGGGAAATGCCTTCCGCCTCGTTGTAGGCCGGGATGACAACGGAAAGTTCGTGTTGATGTTTGGTGTCCACTTGAGATACCCCGGGGAAGCTAACCCAAGTGGGCCTGGATGGCAATGTCAGGCTCTCTTCGGTGGCATCTTTGACGGCTTCAGAAATCTACCTGGAAGCGGGTCTGGAAGATGTTGGCTTCTCCGATATCCTGGCGATCCGCCAGGACATAGTTGAACATGATTCGCGTGTTTGGATTCAGAAACCAGTTGAGCCCAAGGGTTAAATTATTCAGCTTGCCCCCCAGGATAGTGCGGTGGTTGAGATCCAGGCGGGAATATCGAGCTGCCAGCTGCCAGGCTCCTATCCCTTTTTCGCCACCGAACAGGTTCCCCTTGGGCCGCACCCGAGTGAAGGTGCCTGTATCCCGCTTGTAGCGTCGATTTTCTCCGGTCAGGAAGAGGCTGCCAGCGACATAGAAGCTGTTGAATGAGGGATCTCCCAACCCGGGAGAGTCGGTCGCAGCTCTCACATACTCGCCTTGCAGAGAGAAGGGGCCCTGGACCAGAGCAGCTTCCACGCCCAAGAGGTCCTCGGATCGCGCCGGAAAGGATCTAGTATCGATCCACCGGTTGGAGAGATGGGTTTCAGGTCTGGCTCTCAGACGCAGCGTATCTAGGATCGGGTTTCTCCGGCTGTACGCTACACCCAGATGCACGAGTCTCCTCCCTTCGTCCTGATACAGAGGGAGCCCCGTAAACCTACCGGTCATGCTGTAGTTCTCCGAGCCGAGCCCGATAGCCGTGTCGGGAGTATCCTTGAATACGCCTGCAGCCCAGGTCATCCGTTGGCCCGCCAGGGGGTTGGTGAACAGAAAGCCAGTGTTTCTTGACGGCATCAATGCAGTGGGCAGGGCACGTGCCATAAAGGTGATGTAGCGGCTGCTATTCATCAACTCCAGACCAAAAGGCTCTTTGAAATGGCCAATGCGAAACTTTCCTAGACCCGGGATCTTGTTGATTCCAATCCAGACATCCTTGAAAGCTGTGCTGATAGGGGCGAAATCGTACTGCGCTTTGAACTCGACGCGATCGTGAAGGGTTCCCGACATATAGAGGCGAGCAGCGCGGAATTCAGTTCCCCCCACTGGAGTAAAGTTTCGGTCCACGGAATCATCGGCGGAGAACGCGACCCAATCGTTCAGGATTCTTCCCCCCAGTTTGAATTTGACGCTCTGGTCGGCCGAGTCCATTCGAATTCCTTCCTTCCAATAGGCACGAAGGGAAGACGGATCGGGCCTGGGGATGGTTGTTGCCTTGCTCTGAGACGCCTCTGGCTTTTTCTCTGTCGGCCTCTGCTCGGCATTTTTCTCTTCTATCTTCAGGAGCAGACGCTTCAGGTCCGCGACCTCTTGCTCCAGAGTCTCGAGTCTCGAGCGCAATTCCTGCTGATCTTGGGCGCGAAGGGGAGACACAGCCAACAGTATCAGTACAGAAAACGAATAGATCCTCTTCACGATATTCCTCATTATGATAGTCCTCATCGGTAAACGTATTTCTAGTACTATCAGGAGACCTTTCTGATCCAGCAACTCAAGAATGGAATCCAGCCCTGCAACCATATCCGACTCTGCATCTTTAGCGGTCAGCATGACGATGGGGATCTCTTTGGTCTCGGATTGGGTTCTGAGGACCTTGCACAGGGACAGCCCGTCGAGGTCGGGGAGCATGAGATCCAGCAGGATCAAGTCGGGTGGGGGCCTTGTTCACCAGCTTCAGAGCTTCTGCCGCCAGGCCGGTCCAAAAGACCTGGTAACCTTCTCTGCAGAGATGATACCGGACCAATTCCTGGATCGATTTGTCGTCTTCTACAAGCAGTATTGTTTCTTTCCGCATGGCAGAGAACGGTGGGGACTCCTGAATCTTAACCCATTACAGATAGTTATCGACACAGCGTCCTTGGCAGAACAGACGCTGCAATAGGTCTGCTCCGAGCCTGAACGAAAGGGGACTGGACATCTTGAACTCGGGCTATCTCACTGCTACGTTTGTCTTGAGGATGGCTACCGCATTTATGAAAGGCGGTAGCAAGTCTCATTTTATTCACGAATCCAGCGAAAGAATATGACCCGTAAAAAAGCTGATCAGCAGCCTCTGCAGGTAGTGACGTCCCAGGGGAGACGACATCGTTTTCTGAAGGGCATGATTACCCATGACCTGCTGCTTCGGGGTCTGGACTTTGATAATGCCTACGCGGTGGCGCGGTCCATACGCGGCCGGCTAGAGGGCCGGGAGGAGGTCACAACTTCTGAGATCCTCGATCTGATCCAGGAAGAACTGGAGACGGTTTTCGGTAAGATTCTGCCATCCAATCTACAGGACCCGGTGAAGATCGCTGCGGAGCTCCATGTGCTTCGTAATTCCCAGCGACAGCCGTTCTCTCGGGGTTTGTTGGCGCGAAGCCTGGCCGGATCTGGCCTGGACCTGGATCGCAGTTACCAGTTGGTCAATCAGTTCCAGGCCGAGTTGAAGCAGGAGGGAACCACCGTGCTGTCGAGTCAGGAGATTGCTACTCGGCTAGAGGATTTCCTGGAAAGGGTCGAGGGGGCTGACACGGCGCGGCGCTACCGGCTGGTCCGGCGGATTCAGCATCTTCCCCGGCCGCTGGTTGTCTATCTTGGCGGGGCCAGCGGTACTGGTAAATCTACCCTTGCTTTGGAGCTGGCTCATCTACTGGGACTCTATCGGGTGACCTCCACCGACACGATTCGACAGTTGATGCGGATGGTTTTCTCCACCAGCATGCTTCCGGCGCTGCACACTTCCAGTTTCGAGGCGGTTCCCCCATTCGGAACATCTGCTGAGAGAGCCGGGGATGCATCTGGGGAGCAGGACTTCACCTCCCGTGTGCTAGCCACCTTTGAGGAACAATCCACCAGAGTTTGCGTCGGCGTAAGGGCCGTGGTCGAGCGGGCGATCGTGGAGAACCGAAGCATCCTGGTGGAAGGGGTGCACCTTTACCCTCCGCTGATCCCCTTTGCCGGTTTTGAAGGCGAAGCCTACCAAGTTCCACTCGTTCTCTCCTGTCTGGACCAGGAGGCTCATCGAGCTCGGTTTCTGTCCCGCGCCCGGATGAGTGGGCGACGCGCAGAGCCCTACCTGGAGAATTTTTCCTCCATCCGTTTTCTCCATGACTTTATTCTTCAAGAAGTGGAAAGCCACGACATTCCTATCGTGGATTCCTCCATTTCAGATCCTCCGGTGGGCAGAGTTCTCCGGGTGTTCACGGACTTCTTGCAGCAGCGAGTCCCTTACGTGACAGAGGCTGGCCCGGTCAGACCGGAGCCCGGTGTTCCGACTCTTCTGTTGATCATTGACGGAGTCGCTGATCGTCCGGTTCGAGCGCTGGGAGGCCGCACCCCTTTGGAGGCTGCCCATACTCCCATTCTTGATCGGTTGGCCAAGGAGGGCAAGTGTGGACTTGCAGACCCGGTAGCACCCGGGGTCGTACCGGATACTGCCGCGGGCAGTCTGGCCCTTTTCGGCCAGTCCCCATTGGCCATGAAGAGGGGCCCGGTAGAGGCACTAGGCGCTGGAATCGAGTTGTCAGCAGGAGACGTTGCCCTCCGAGGGAACTTCGCCTGTCTAGACAAGAGGGGTCGAGTGATCGATAGGAGAGCAGGTAGGATTCGGGAAGAAGCGGCCGAATTGGCTCGTGTCATCGATCGAATGCCGCTTCCCGGCAGCCTTTCGCAGGAGGTCGAGGTCCGAGTCGAGTCCTCGACCGAACATCGCCTGGCCATCGTTCTTCGAGGGGAAAATCTTTCAACTGCAGTCGTGGGCAGCGATCCTGGTGACGGTGTCGAAGGGTCCTTGCCTTTGACGCCGCGACCCGTTGACTCAGATGACGAAAAAGCGGTCTATACGGCTCGGGTACTTTCAATTTTTGAAGAGATGGTCCGGGGAAAGCTGGCCAAGCATCCCGTGAATCTAGAGCGGAGTGCCAAAGGGCTGCCCCCTGCCAACGCGATTCTGACCCGAGGCGCCGGCCGCTTGCATCGACTTATTCCGCTGGAACAGTCGGGTATTCCCCTGCGACTTTCCTGCATCAGCGGAGATGGAACGGTGCTGGGACTTGCTGGGTGGTTGGGCGCCCGCAACATCACCTCTCCCGCCATGACGGCGAATTTGGACACCGACCTTGGAGTCAAGGTCAAACTAGCTCTCGCATCCCTGAAGCGGGATGATCTTGTCATTTTGCACATCAAGGGAGCGGACATCGCCGCGCACGATCGGCGACCCGAGCTTAAGGTTGCCTTCCTGGAGAAGTTGGATGCCCACCTCAAAGTATTTCTAGAAGCGAGTGAGGATCCCCTCAGAATCGCGGTGGCGTCGGATCATGCCACCCTCAGCGAGAGTGGCCAGCACGTAGCCGACCCGCTTCCGGTTCTCATCTGGGGCGAGGGTCTCGAGGCGGATGAGGTCGAGGCCTTCAATGAGAAGTCGATGGCGGGCGGGACTCTAGGACGGTTTCCCCTGCAACTGCTCCTGAGCCGCCTTTTTAATCTTCAGTGAACGGCCGGACCGTGGATGCGGCTCAGCTCGAGGTCATACCGGGATGCCAGGTTCTGCCATTCAAGATTCGTTAGAGAGGCCGCGATCCGGTAGGCTACGATTCTGGCTTTTTGGGGTTGGGAGAGAGCCCAGTAGAGCCGCTCTTGTAGTTGCTCCGACCCTTCATACAAGCAGTCCTTGTGAAATTCTTCGGGAATCAGCTCGGGATAACTTAGCCGCCTGGGCAGTATAGGGAAAGCGCCGTGCCCCACGGCTTCCAGGATGCTGATTCCGAAGAACTCGTGGTGGGCCGTGGATAAAACCACCGAAGTCTCGTCCAAAATCCGCTTATAGACGGGCTTCTCTGCGAACCCCACATGGGTGATATGTCCCTCTAAGCGCAGCTTGGCCTCTTCGAATTTCTGGGGATGTTGGCTGAACCGCTCCCCACACAGCGCCAACCGAAAATCGAGCTTGCGCTCGGATGCCCGGTACAGCGCGTCAAAGAATTCGGCCGGATTCTTGTCGTATTCCCAACGCTGATTCCAAAGGATCAAGGGCGGCATGGGCTTGTCCCCGGAAGGTGGTGGACTCGAGCGATCCAGCCCAACAGGCAGGACGGAACTTCTCGCCTTCAGCTGCTCGATTGTTGCCAGCTCCTGGGGATCCGGAAAGTGTTTCAGGAAACGTCGGAGGGCTGAAAAGAGTGAATCGTGATGGAATCGGCTGTTGAAGAAGATATGATCGGCTGCCAGCATCGAGGAGTAGTTGACGAAGGCATAGTGTAGATCGCGCTCACCCAACTGGCGTCTCATGGGCCCGCTAGTGGGGTCCTCAGGCAGGGGATAGGTCAGCTGGTTCTCGTGCATATAGAGCGCGGTGGATGCGTGTGTGGTAAGGGAGCGCGTCAGGGCCAGAAAGGTGGTCAGATCGAGCATGTCGGTAGCCATGATCGTGGGAAAAGACTCTCCCGTCTGGAGGAGACGTCGGGCCAGGGTGACGGCTCCGCCATGCATTCTCCACTTCCAATATCGAGCTGGAAGCGTCAGCAGTTCTATCTCATGACTGCTGTGGGCCTGGTATCCTTCGGCCCAGTTTTGATGGCTGCCGCCGTGGTAGGGCGAGACTACGAGTACGCGCATGGAGATCATAGGTTACACGAATGCGTCTGAACGTCTGAACGTCTGAACGTCTGAACGTCTGAACGTCTGAACGTCTGAACGTTTGAACGTCGCACGTCCCAGGTCAGGGGTCACTGGTGCTGAGTCTTCAAAGTTTCAGGTTTCCGCAGCTGTCAGTTCCGAAGCTGTCTGCTGCCGGCCAAAGGACGTGCGACGTTCAGACGCATTCGACCTGCAACGTGTAACCTGTAAGCAATGACAACCAACTCACCTCACAGCAAGCTGTCGGTCTTCTCCTGGTGCATGTACGACTTCGCCAATTCTTCCTTCACCACTCTGGTGGTCACGTTCATCTACGCCGCCTACTTTACCAAGGAGATGGCAGCAGATGAGATCACGGGCACGTCTCTCTGGTCTCGGGCCCTGACGGTTACGGCTCTGGTCACCGCACTGCTTGCACCGCCACTGGGAGCGTTGGCCGACCGTGGAGGTTACCGGAAGTTGCTGCTGTTTCTATCGACTGTGGTGGCGGTTGTCGCCTCGGTTTTGCTCTATACCGCCGAGCCTGGCCAGGTGGTAAAGGCACTATTCTTTTTTACCCTCGCCAATATTGCGTTCGAGATGGGTACCGTTTTCTACAATGCCTTTCTTCCCGATATAGCTGATCCCGAGCGGATCGGACGCACCTCCGGTTTTGGCTGGTCACTGGGTTATCTGGGTGGGTTGTCCGCGATGGCGTTAGCCATGGTGGCATTGGTACAGCCGGAGGAGCCCTGGTTCGGATTCAGCAGGGAGAACGGCGAAAACTTCAGGGCAATGACCCTGCTCGTGGCCGGATGGTTCGCGGTGTTTAGCCTGCCCATTTTCTTTTGGGTCAAAGAGGATAAATCGGCAGTCACGCGAGAACGAGGGATCCTGGCAGCGTCGTTTCGTCAATTGGTCGGTACCTTTCGGGAGGTGAGGCGATATGAACAGATTGTGAAGTTTCTGCTCGCCCGTCTTTTCTACAACGACGGCCTGGTCACGATCTTTGCTTTCGGCGGTGTCTATGCCGTGGGCACATTTGGTTTTTCCTTCGAGGAACTCATGATCTTTGGCATCGTCATCAACGTGGCAGCTGGGATCGGAGCCTTTGCCCTGGGGTTCTTGGACGATTACGTGGGAAGTAAGCGAACCATTCAGATTAGCTTGTGGGGGCTCATCTTGGCGGCCATGGCGGCGGTTTTGACACACGAACGCTGGGTGTTCTGGATGGCATCCACTCTAGTGGGAACCTGTGCGGGAGCGAACCAGTCCGCCAGCCGATCTCTGTTGGGTCGTTTTGTGCCGCCCAGTAAGGAGAATGAATTCTACGGACTATTCGCCTTTTCCGGGAAAGCCACCGCCTTCCTCGGTCCCCTGCTGTTGGGCGAGCTCACCCGGATCTTCTCAACTCAGCGCGTGGGGATGGCCGTGGTCGTACTCTTCTTCGTGCTGGGTCTATCGCTGCTGGCATCAGTGGATGAAGAAGCTGGCATTCTCATGGCAGGGAGGGGCTCAGCCGATGGGTAGGGCTCCAGACTTGGGGGGGGGAGGTGCCCGGCAGAGATGGTGACCGTAGCCAGGCGATCGCGGCGCAGATACTTGGCTGGCTCCCAGGTGATATCGATATCGGCGACCGGCTTGAGTGGGACCGCACTTCCGGTGAGCTGAGAAAAGATATTCAAACTCTCGAGTTTTCCGATGTCTTGCCGATCCGCGGCTACCGAGCGTAGCGTGACGGGAATGATCTTATCCTCTTTTCGATAGTCGGTGGTCTCGAAGCCACTCAGTACCGTCTGCAGTGAGACGGCGACGTCCTGGCTGTTCAGACCGGCACGTCGAGCCCGAGGTTGATCGATCCTGACCACCAATTTCTTGGTGCGCGCGCCCCAGTTATCGCTGATGTTCTTGGCGCCTGGAATCGCCGAGAGGTGGGCCTTGACCTGGTCGACGATGGCAAAGACCTGATCCACATCCTCTCCCGAGATCCGAATCTCGATGGGATCCTCAACCGGCGGACCGTTCAGAAGGCTGCGAATGGTGGGCTTGACGTCGGGAAAACGCTCCAGGAAGTGGGTTTCCAGGCGGGGGATCAGGTCGTGAACGATCGCATAGCTGGTCGTGTTGAGCAGCATCATGGCGTACTCAGGACTCCTCTGTGTCGGTGTATCGGTGAGCGTGTAACGCTGAGGTCCTTGCCCGATTTCAGTTGCCCAGTTGGTGACTCCCTGGGGACGCTCGGGCCCCGTCTTCAGCTCGGTTTAGATGAAGCTCTCTACTGCTGGACGAAAGCCTCAGTCCGCTCAATTGGAGTCCCGATAGGTAGATCGAACTCGGCTGTGAACATCGCCTGATCCTTGGGCGGGAAGAAGACGTTGGGGATCAGTCCGAAGCCCTGTAGTGCCAACCCGAAGATCAGGACGACGCAGAGCAGGCTCAGTGTACGGTGGCCAGGGAGAACAGAAGGATCTTGCGATACCAGGCATAGAGTCTGAAGTCCTGGCGCTCCTCCTGGGGCACGTGCTTGACCTTGAGGAAAAATACCCAGAGCATCGGGATCAGGGTCAAGGAGAGAAGCCAGGAGCATATCAGGGCAATACTAACCACCTTGAACAGGGGAGCCGTATACTCTCCGGTGGAGGATTCGACAAGATAGATTGGTAGAAATGCGGCAGCCGTGGTCAACGACGAGGTCAACAAGGGGACGCGCAATTCATCGGCTGATTTCACCGCAGCCTCGATGGGTTTGATTCCCGTGGACATCCGCACCATGATCGATTCCGAAACCACGATTGCATTGTCAACCAGCAGTCCCAGAGCAATGATCAAAGCGGCCAACGACATCTAGTCCAGTCCGATACCGAGAAAGGACATGATCAGGAGGCTCATGACTATGGTCGACGGAATCAGCGACGAGACTACCAGCCCGGTTCGCAGACCCAGAGTGACGAACATGACCAACATGACGATGGCGACGGCCTGAACCAGATTACTGACGAAATCTTCGACCTTTCGCTCCACGACCCCGGGTTGAAAGGCGATGGTGTCGAACTCGAGCCCGATGGGGTACAGATCCTGAAGACGGCTCACCTCCGCCTCTACCCGCTTCCCAAGCTGGATCAGGTTCCCTCCTTCGCGAAGGGAGATGGCCAGGGCTAGAGCTGGCTTTCCCGAGGATTTTACCCTTTCCTTGGGAGGGTCTACGTAGTCGTGGTAAATAGACGCGATGTCTTCGAAATAGATCATCTCCGACCTGCCGGCGACGGTGACGATGGTTCTGCCGAGGTCCTCAATCGACTCAAAGGTGCCGGATGGCTCCAGGGCGATTCGCTCCCTTCCGGTGTTAATATGGCCTCCAGTCAGCACGATATTGCGACTCTCGAGGAGGTTCATCAGTTGATAGGCCGAGACGCCGAGCTCGGCCAGCCGCGCATTGTTGTATTAAACGAAGATTCGTTTCTCCTGAATGCCCTGGACCTCAACCTTGGCGACTTCTGGGATGGTAAGGAGCACGTTGCGCACTTGATCCGAGATGTCTTCAAGCTCTGCGTAGCTAAAACCCTCTCCGGTAACGGTCAGGATGGTGCCGAAGACGTCGCAGAGCGGGAGCGATACGCTTTCGCCCTTTGTGACCCTGGCTGAGCGGGCCTAGTAATCCGGAGATTGCCTTCCGTGGGCGTGGGGCGGGATCGTCTCTCCCCCGCCCCACGGAGGTTCGTTTCCGCGCTTGCCAGCGTCAGCGGTCGGGTGTGCGATGGCTGACACTACACTACGAGGGTATTCTGATGAGTTGAGAACTCGTACAATTCAAATTGCCCCGGCACTTGGCCGCCTTCGTGGTGTAGCAACTAGAAGGACTCTCATCGGCTGATGTCGGGGCTTTTTTGTCTAGAGCTTTTACCGAGGAAAGGGGGTAACTAACTCCTGGCTAGAGGAAGTTTGAAACAACGCTACAGGGGCTCCTGGAGCATCATTCTGGACCTGGGCTACCAGGTTGACCCACAGACCGGGAAGAAGAAGCGTAAGCAAAGGTGGTACACGGTTAAAAGGACGAAGCGGGAGGCTGAGGCCAGACTCACTGAACTGCTTCACCAAACCAACCACAACACCCTCACAGAGCCGACCAAGCTGACGTTTGGAGAATGGCTAGACAACCTTGGGTTGAGGTAGCCGTCAAGCCGCCTGTGCGGCGCCTGAGGACTTACGAGACCTACAAGAGCATCATCGAGTGTCACCTAAAGCCGAGCCTCGGACAGATACTCTTGCAGGAGCTGGACGCAGTCCACTTGGAGCGGTATTACAGGGAGAAGGGAAGCACCCTCGCGCAGAGGACGCTTGAGCATCATCACGCTGTGGTTAGCCGATCGCTGAAATCGGCCCAAAAGAAACGGTTGGTCGAGCGAAATGTGTGCCAACTCGTCGAGAATACTCCCAAGGCCCCGACTGGCCGGTTGGACGTGATTGACCACTGCTGGGATGAGGCTGAGGCCAAGACGTTCTTACAGGCCACCAGAGCCTTTGGGACCCAGCCAGCGGCCCTCTACGCTCTGGGCTTGGATTCTGGAGCCAGGAAGGGAGAACTCTGCGGGCTGCGATGGTCGAGTGTCGATTTGAAGGCCGAAACCATCCGCATTACGGAGCAGTTGGTGAAGCCGGGCCGGACGCCCGTATTTGGTCCAACCAAGAACAGCAATATGCGGACTATTCCCCTTGCAACTCAGACCGTGGCTCTACTTCGAAAACACAGAAGTCACCAGGCAGAGATTAAGCTACGAAACAGAGCTCACTACCAAGACCAGGGGCTAGTCTTTGCGAAGGAGTGGGGGGAGTTGTCCAGCAAGGTTGACACGCTCGGGGATCCGCTTCAGATGAACAACATCGGCCAGCGAGAGTTCAACAAGATCATCGAAGCCGCCAGCATCCGACGAATCAAGTTC
>CAUZIZ010000143.1:0-14091 GCA_963579905.1 Acidobacteria bacterium UBA6911
GTCCGCAGCTCCTAGCACCCTAGAGATTCGAGGCCCCTCCCCCCCTCAGTGGTCGCCCTGGTAATCTCGTAAACCTTTACAATTATGATACTAAAGCTGGGTGACCCAGTCTTGTTCCGCTGTGTTCTGTCACGCTCGCCAGCTGGCTCGGTCTCGGACCTTTGCTATATCTGCTCCTATGGGATACAAACAGACGCAGAATACTTCCCGTTTATTGAAGGTCCGATTGATAGGGATCTGGAGAACCCGAGTGGCCCTAGCTCTCCTTGAGGGGGAAGTTCCAGGATGAAATAGCTACCGCTGCACCTGATGGCAAGACCACATAACGGGAGAGTGTAGCTTCTAGTTGAGAGAGAAGTTAGGCACCATCCACCGGTTCGGGCCAGGGATCGGGATCACTCAAGATAAGGGAGCGACCCTGGGAGTCTCCCGTATCGTTGCGAATTTCGGGATTAGAGGCGAAGGCTTTATCAGCTAGAGAACTCGGGCTGCTGATCCCCGCCTCTTTCAACCTGGAAACCAGAGCCTCCCGAAGCACACCACGGGTCAAGGAATCGAGATCCTTTGCCTGGGTTCTGACACTCTCCAGCAATGTCAGCAGCATTCCCGGAGGCGTATTCTCGCTCAAAAATCCAACCCTGCCTCCTCCAAAATGATCTCGGGAGCCACCTCGGATCGGCTCACGCTGGCCTTCTCCATAACTCCTGATGCTTCCGTTCCACCAGCCCCGACCGCTTCTGCGCTTCTGTTCCTCTTCCATGAGCTCCGTCATGTTTCGCTCCAACAATCGTTGAGAAGTTTGATCGAGCAGGAACGAAAATCCCCGTTTCAGATCCTCAAGTCGGAGAATTATGTCGAGCATCTCGTCCGCCCGTTGGTCCTGTTCTTTCGCGATTTCGATGATGACTCGATGAAGCTCACGCGCTTCTTCTTCAGTCACTTTGCCTCTTTCTGATGTCAATCACTCGTCCAGATCCACCCGGTCAAATAGCAGGAGAAGAGAAGTCAGGGAAGGGGAAGTGTTGCAAAAAAAGCGCGCCCGGCCGGGCTCGAACCTGCGACCTCTAGTTTCGTAGACCAGCGGGAAAAAACCGTTCCCTTGCCGCCTGGCGCCTGTTCCCTGCGCTCGACTCGGTGGCGAGAGGCAATCCATTGATTCACCTCCGCTTCGATCCACCCGACTGTTTTCGAGGTGATTTGCTGTCGTTGCGGAAATTCCCCAGCCGCTTCGAGTCGCCAGATTGAAACACGGCTGAACCCTACCTTCTCGGTCACCTCGGGGACGCGTAAGAGTTTCATTTGTTTTAGCTCCTGCCAGGTTATTCAGCACAACTGTTACCAGTGTTCAAAAGGTTTTTATTTAATAGATCGCTTGTAATTTTCATACGTCTTGACAATGGTATAACGCTTATAATAGGATCATGGGAATGCGGAAAGCGGAGGACCGGATCAAGTTTGCCGTCGATTTGGCGACTAAGAACTTTGATTTACTGAGGGCTGGAGACCGGTTAAATCTCAAAGAAGAGCTGGGTGTATTTCTTCATGGGGGGAGGGGCTTTCCTCAGACGAGGGACAGCCTGGGTGGGGTCATTGTCTCTGCGATCGAGCGCCCCCTAGCTCAGGACTACACTCCCGAGGATTTCCTTGAACTCCAGCAGCAAATCAGGCGGCTCCTGATACCCATTGCCCTTTCTGCCAGTGCGAAGAACGCAGCGGGAGCCCGAGTCCAAGCGATTCAGCCAGTAGATATAGTGGTCAACTGGGCCGTGGTCCCGGCTGGAAACCAGGCCGAGATCGTCGCGAGCGGGTCTGTGCGGGATTGCTTTTTGACCCGGCTGCTCTTCCTATTAGCCGGAAGGCCCCCAGGGAAAATTTTGATCTGCCCTGCCTGCACGAGCATCTTTTTTAAGGACGGGAAGATGCTTTACTGCTCCCGGCGTTGTGCTAATCGAATGGCAGCGCGACGATTCCAGAAGCAAAAAACGGCCAAAAATTCCCGCAAAGCGCAACCTCCTTCAAATAGGGGCCTGGGCGTCCGGCTGCGATCCGGTGTCAGGAAGTGGACCCGTAAGCAGCGCGAGGCGTCTAGCGGATCTTGAGCACCTTGGCCGGCTCCCCGGTGACGATCTGCTCGAGCCTCGCTCTCCCCAGCGCTCCAGAGCCTGGCGCATCACCGGTAACCTCTGAAACCTGTTATAAACCGCCGTCACGTTTTGATCCACCCAGCTATGGTTGAGAATTCTGGCAATTATCGTGTCATCAATTCCCAGCTCGCTCAGGTTGGTGGCACAGGTTCGCCGTAGGTCATGCGGCGTGAAATGGAAGCCAACCGCGTCCTGAACCTGTCGGTTCGTCTTGCCCATCCAGCTGAGTGTTCCCCCGACCCTAGACGGAAAGACGAAATCGTGGTCACCGGCTTGTTTTGCCCTCAGCCGCTCCAGAATCGCAAGAACCGTTGCCGAGAGAGGCACTCGATGCAAGCGCTTATTTTTGGCGACTCCGGCAGGAATCACCCACAGGTCCCTCTGAATCTGGCTCCATCTCATCTGCTTCACTTCACCGCCCCGCTGCCCGGTGAGCAGGATCAGTCGATAAACGGCAGCGGTGCGTTCCGGTTGGTTGGCGAGCTCCGCCCACAGGGCCCGGATTTCGTCATGGTCCAGAATGCGTTCCCGTGACTTCTCCACGATGCGCTTTTTCATGCGGGCGCAAGGGTTCGCGTCGATCCACTCAGCGTCGAGGGCGAAGTTAAACATGACCGAGATCAGCGCCAGCTCACGGTTGGCCATCACAGGTGAATCTCGCTCGAAGGCGATCTCGTCCAGGAGCTCGTTAATGTCACTGCGGGTGATCGAGGAGAGTTCCAGGCTTCCCCAGCGCGGCAAAAGGTCTGCCGCAAGGATTCGCTTATACTCGGCCACGGTTCGATCTTTTAAGCTTGCCTGCTTCGGGTGCTTCAGTATGAATTTATTCGCCAGGTCGCTGAAAGTTCTCTTGCCGGTGTCCGTTGCGACTTTCTGGCCCAGGGTCAGCTTCGCTGTGTCCTCATAAGCCCTCTTCCGGGCCTTTGCTAGGCTCAGATCAGGATATGTTCCAAGCGTCTTACGCTTGAGCCGGCCAGCTTCCCGGTACAACAGGATGAAGGTCTTTCTTCCCTTCACAGACAGGCGAAGCCCGAAGGAGCCGCGTCCCTTAAAACCCTGGTCCCAGTACTCGACTCGCGTCAAACTCGGCTTCAGTTTTTCCAGAAATATCGACGACAAATGAACTCTTGACATAGCACCCCTTTCCCATTTGTGGGTAACGGGGTAACAAGTTTCCCCTGAAAACAGTGAAACACACTGAAACGATAAGTACAATCTAAGTAGTTTTTTTAGTCCAGGTTAAGGTACTATATGAGACTAAATAAAACCGCCTGAAAAGGGTAATAAACTGTTCTTGGATCAGGGATAATATGCCGGTTCATCGCCTTTGATGGTGACGCGAAGACCGCGCCGGCGGTGGGGGTAGTAGTCCCACATGGCGTGATGCTGGGTGCAGCGGTTGTCCCAGAACGCAACCGAGTCCGGCTGCCAGCGGAAGCGGCACTGGAACTCGGGCTGCTCCAGATGCCCAAAGACCATCTGGAGCACCGCGTCACTCTCAGGCTGTGCCAGCGCGACGATGCGAGTGGTGAAGATGCGATTGACGAAGAGTGCCTTGCGCCCACTCACGGGGTGGGTCCGCACGACAGGATGTTCGGATCGCGGGTAGGTCTTTCCCTCTTCCGTCATATCCTGGTAGCGGCCTCGGTAGGTGCGTTCTCCATCGTGCACTGCAGTCAGCCCTTCGAGGAAGCGCTGCATCGACGTCGACAATGATTCGAAGGCCGCGTACATATTTGCAAACAGCGTGTCGCCTCCTACTGGCGGCACCTCCAGCATATGGAGGATCGTACCCAGCGGCGGCTCGGAATCGCAGGAGACGTCCGAGTGCCAGTCCTCGCCGGCGATCCGCTTAGTATGTTGGTCGCTGTAGATTTCCATGATCTCCGGATGACCTTCGAGCAGCCTGGGCCAGGCCGGATGAAGGTGCAGTTCACCAAAATGGCGGCCTAGCGCCTTATGTTGCTCCGGCGTCATTCTCTGATCACGGAAGAAAAGGACGCAGTGCTCGGCGAGCGCAGTCTTCAGCGCGTCGACGGCCCCCTTATCGAGAGGCTGTGACAAATCGAGGCCGTGCACCTCGGCGCCACAATAGGGGGTCACTTCCCTCAACTCGAGTGTTTGCTGCGTCATGGTGCTTGGTCCAGAAACGGCCCATCGTAACATGCCGACTTCTTTGGCTGGAGTCTAGGAGCCTGTCCGATCAATGGTCCGGGTTAGTGTCCCCATCGGGGATGGTGAAACCCCTCGCCTTCAGGCGAAGAGAAGGTCCCCGAAGTCCCGCAGGGACGGTAGGGTCATCTTCGCGTGAAGTTGAAAGTGCTAGAGTTGGTTTCTGACGTGGCTTCGGTCTCCAGGCCGAAGTGTAGCGGTCGAGCCGAGCTCGACCAACGGCGGCCTGGAGACCACCGCCACGACGAAGGTCAGCAGAGATGAGTCGAATTCGATCGAACCCCTCGGCTTGGAGTAGAGGGTAGGACTTAGTGGCCAGGCACTATGGAGTAAAGGTAAGATGCGGCAGAATGGGAGGGCAGGGAAATATCCATGAAATGGAATGTCTATCTCTCTGGCGAAATACACAGCGACTGGCGACGGCAGCTGATTGACGGTGCAAGAGCCTACGATTTGCCTGTTGTCTTTACGTCTGCTGTGACAGATCACGAAGCCAGTGACGCGGCGGGCGATCTACTTGGGGTCGAAACCAGTGGTTTCTGGCGCGACCACAAGTCAGCGAAGGTCAACGGGATTCGTACCAACACGCTCATCGAAAAGTGCGATGTTGCTGTTGTACGATTTGGAGACAAGTACAAACAGTGGAATGCAGCCTTTGACGCCGGGTACTGTTCCGCCATGGGCAAGCCGTACATCACGTTTCACGATGAGAGCCTCATCCATCCGCTCAAAGAGGTGGACGCTTCGGCTATGGCCTGGGCGACAACCCCAATGCAAGTCGTCGATATACTCAACTATGTCATTAGCGAGAAATGAGCAGCGATAGGCAAACGGGATCACTCAAAAGGCGACTCCGAACTCATATGCTTAGCCGAAGACATCTACTCAAGCACCTGCCTGGTTTTCCGATTTCAGGGGCCTTGTTGGGCAGCAGCGCCCTGGGCCTTCACGAGGCCGTCGCGAAAAACCCGGCCGAATTCCGGGATTTTTACAAGGAGCTCGGTCTCCGCATTTTTATCAATGCCGCGGGCACCGATACTTCCCTTACTGGCTCCCTAATGGAACCGGAGGCTGCCGCCGCCTGGCAATTTGGCGTGCCGGGTTATGTGCGCCTCGATGACATCCAGGACCGCGCGGGCCAGCGGCTCGCCAAATTGCTGCGCGCCGAGGCTGCGACTGTGACTGCAGGTGCTGCTTCCGCCATGACGCTGGGCGCGGCAGGCGTACTTTGCGGGATGGACCAGGAAAAGGTCGTTCAGCTCCCTGATATTACGGGCATGAGGAACGAGGTAATCATCCAGAAGTCACACGATGTCGGCTATACGCATGCCGTTCGCAATTGCGGCGTCAAGATGGTTTATGCCGAAAGCCGCAAGGACCTTCTCGATTCGATCAATGACAACACGGCCATGCTCTTGTTCATTAATACCCACAATCCCAACGGCGAGGTAAAGGATGAAGAGTTTGTCAAGATCGGAAAGGAATATGCCATCCCGACCTTCAACGATTGCGCCGCCGATGTGCCGCCCAAGGAAAACCTGTGGAAGTACAATGAAATGGGCTTCGACCTGGTGTGTTTTTCTGGTGGGAAGGGGCTTCGCGGTCCGCAAAGTGCGGGACTGTTGCTTGGCAAGAAGGATCTGATCGCCGCCGCCCAGCTGCACGCCGCGCCACGCGGTAACACGGTTGGCCGGGGCATGAAAGTCAATAAAGCCGAGATCCTGGCCATACTCGTTGCGGTCGAAGTTTATCTCACCAAAGACCATGCGGCCGAGTGGGAACTCTGGGAAAGTCAGATTCAACTCATCAGCGACAGCGCAAAACAGGTCGAAGGCGTCACAACGGAAATGCATGTTCCCCCGATCGCCAATCATGTGCCTTCTTTAAACGTCACCTGGGATAGCGATAAAGTGCCATCACCGGCGACGATGCGCGGGAGAAACTGCGCAACGGACACCCCTCCATCGAGACAACGGGCGGAAAGGATTCTCTCGCCATCACCACCTGGATGATGCGCCCCGGTGAGGAGCGAATCGTGGCTGAGCGCGTGCAGGACATTTTGAGCGATGCGAGGTACTAACCAATTGATATCATTCGACTTTAAACCGGACAATAGTGGAGTGAGCAGTCTCGAGGCATCAGTCCCTGCGAGCAAATTTCCACTGTCCGTTGCACTTACTGCTCTGCTCACTGTTCACTGCCAATGAAAAGACGACGATTTTCAATGATTCGGCTGGCGCTGGTCTGCGCCACGTCACTATCGGCTTGTCAACAAACTCCTGATCAGGACTCCGGAGAGCATGGCAAACATCATGACCTCGCTAGCGAAACCCTGTACGCAGCCGGCCAGGAACCTGAGCAACGGCTTCGGGATCTGGGGATTGAACTCTACCCTCCGATCCAGCCTGTCGCAAATTATGTAACGGCAGTGCGTAGCGGCAACCAGATCTGGCTCGCCGGCCACGGCCCGATCAAACCTGAAGGTGGCCTTGTCAAGGGAAAAGTAGGCGTCGATCTCAGTATCGAAGAAGCACAGCAGGCGGCCCGCTACACGGCTGTGGCGCTACTGACCTCGCTCAAGGCTGAGATCGGCAGCCTTAACAAGGTCAAGCGAATCCTCAAAGTTACCGGCATGGTCAACTGCGCCACCGACTTTACGGAACAACCCAAGGTCGGCAATGGTTGCTCCGACTTACTGGTGGATATTTTCGGAGAACGCGGCAAGCATGCTCGCGCTGCCGTGGGTATGGGTTCGCTGCCCAGCAACATCCCGGTCGAGATCGATATGGTGGTGGAGATCGCCGACTGATTCTTGAAGGGAGCACAGGGCGATTCACGGAGAAAAGGGATAAATATTTTCGGGCCGAAAGGATTCAGGATCATCCATGGAGGATTTCCCATGAGCCGAATGAGTTGCCGACTCCTTTTCTTATTTCTATTTCCCTCGGGAATGCTCTGTGGCGCAGGCGAAACCAACACTGGATCTAGCGTCAAAATCGACATTCCTTTTCAGAAGTTTGTGCTGGACAATGGCCTCACCCTGATCGTTCACCAGGACAGAAAGGCGCCCATCATTGGCGTCAATGTCTGGTACCACGTGGGTTCCAAGAACGAAAAGCTGGGACGGACAGGGTTCGCGCACCTGTTCGAACACCTGATGTTCAATGGATCTGAGAATCTCCCTGGCGAGTTCTTCGAGCCGCTGGAGGAGGTAGGCGCGACCGGAATGAACGGGACCACCAATGTCGACAGGACCAACTACTTCGAAACCGTTCCCACGAACGCTCTAGATCTGGCCTTGTGGATGGAGTCTGACCGGATGGGTCACCTCCTCGGAGCTATTACCCAGGAAAAGCTCGACGAACAGCGGGGAGTGGTGCAGAACGAAAAGCGGCAGGGAGAAAACCAACCCTATGGTAAGACCCGCTCTCTCCTTACCGAGAACACCTACCCGGCCGGACACCCTTATTCCTGGTCCACCATCGGGTCCATGGAAGATCTCAACGCCGCCACCGTCGATGATGTGAAGGACTGGTTCCGCACCTATTACGGAGCCGCGAACGCCGTTCTGGTTGTTGCTGGCGACGTCGAACCTGATCAGGTCAAGCAGAGAGTAGAGCACTATTTCGGGGATATTCCCTCCGGACCACCTGTGTCGAAGCACGACGTCTGGATCGCCAAGCGTCGTGGAACTCATCGCGGCCAGATGCAGGACAGGGTCCCTCAAGCGCGGATCTACAAAGTCTGGAATATTCCAGAGTGGGGCTCACGCCAGGGCGCGCTCCTCTACATTGTGGCGAGGATCCTTTCTTCAGGCAAGACATCGCGTTTCTACAAGCGTCTCGTCTATGAGGAGCAGATTGCGACAGACGCCATGGCTTACACCAGCCTGCGAGAGATCGGCGGCCAGTTCCACATCCAGTCCACCGTCAACCCGGACAAGTCCATTGGGGAGGTAGAGAAAGTTCTGGATGAGGAACTGGAGCGTTTCATCGAGGACGGTCCAACTCAGGACGAATTGGACCGTGTCAGGACTCAGTATCTGGTCGGCCTCATCCGCGGCCTTGAACGCGTAGGGGGCTTCGGTGGTAAGTCTGACCTGCTAGCGCAGAACCAGGTGTACGGAGGGCGTCCCGATTACTATAAGACGACCGTTGGCTATATCGAAGAGGCGACGCCTGAGACTGTTCAGCAGGCTGCGCGTCGCTGGCTGTCCGATGGCGTTTACGTCCTTGGGGTCCACCCTTTCCCAAAGTACAAGGTCTCCGAGTCGGGAGCCGACCGGTCGAAACTGCCGGATGCCGGTACTCCGCCGACGGTCCAGTTTCCCGAACTGCAACGGTCTACACTTTCCAACGGACTCAAGGTCATTCTGGCCGAGCGCCATGCCATTCCGGTTATCGACTTGAATCTTCTGGTGAAAGCCGGATACGCGGCTGACCCGGCAGCAGGGCCGGGAACCGCAAGTATGACGGCATCGATGATGGACGAGGGAACCGCGACTCGGTCAGCCCTTCAGATCAGTGAACAGGCCTCTAACCTGGGGGCCCACTTGACAACTCGCGCGAGCCTGGACGATTCCTCTGTCTCTCTCTCAGCTCTCAGATCGACTCTGGATGAATCTCTCGCCCTCTTCGCGGACGTCATTCTCAATCCCTCCTTCCCTCAGGCTGAGTTGGATCGACTCAAACAGGAGCGTCTGGCCCGCATTCAGCGCGAGAAGGTCACTCCGTTCCAGATGGCTCTGAGGGTCTTGCCCAGGCTCCTCTATGGAGATGACCATTCCTATGGGAGTCCGTTGACGGGCACTGGCACCGTGGAATCAACGGAGGCCATGTCCCGAGACGACCTGGTGAAGTTCCATTCCACTTGGTACGGTCCCAACAATGGCACTCTCGTCGTCGTGGGGGACACGACCTTGGAGGAGATCTCGCCCAAGCTCGAGGATCTCTTCAAGGGTTGGAATCCATCCCAAGTCGCTAAGGAGAGCATCCACCCTGTCCCACACAAAGCAGAATCTTTAGTGTATCTGATGGATCGCCCTGGCTCCGCTCAGACCGTGATTTTGGCGGGACAGGTGGCTCCACCCACCAACAATCCGGAGGAAGTCGCTATCGGTACCATGAATCGGATTTTGGGCGGCAGTTTTAGCTCCCGTCTCAACATGAACCTCCGGGAGGACAAACATTGGTCGTATGGCGCCGGCAGCGTTCTTATCGGGGCCAGGGGCCAGCGCCCGCTCATCATCTATGCTCCGGTTCAGACCGACAAGACCAAGGAGTCGATCATTGAGGTCGACAAGGAGCTGAGGCAGTATCTGGTTGGTAATCCCGCCACTGCTGAGGAACTGGACAGAGCCCAGAAGGGTCAGACGTTGAGCCTCCCTGGTAGGTGGGAGACGGCTAGCTCGGTGGGAAGCACCATTGCCAGCATCGTCCGCTACGGATTATCTGACGATTACTACGAGACCTTCCAGCAACGAGTCATGGACCTGAGTCGTGAGACCATCCATGCCTCGGCCCGGAATGTAATCCATCCCGACAAGTTAGTGTGGGTGATTGTGGGTGACCTTGCAAAGGTCGAGAAAGGCGTACGGGATCTCAACTTGGGAGTCATCCGGCGCCTCGATGGCGACGGCGAGGTCATGGATTGAGGTTTTAAGATTCACCTCCAGCACGCCTCGCTCTATGCTTTTTTACGGAGTGACGTAGCAGTGGGCTCCAGGCCGCCGTACGTCGAGCCAAGGGCTGGAAAGAAGAATACTTCGGCTGGAGGCCAAAGCTACGCCCCGGGGAGCCGACCGAGTGATCGGGCCGTCGACCTCATGCCGCGGAACCCTCGGCCGCCGCGATCAATGCCTTCATATACCCTACAGCCCAGGCATAGGAAATGAGACCGCCTCCGATGTCGGCCGTGATACCGGGAAGATGGTCCGGTTCCAGCGTCCATCGGTAATCGACCTCCTTTAAAACCTGGACGGCCTTCCACATGTCAAGATCGCCCTCGTCCAGGAAGACCTCGTTGTAATTCGGGACTGTTCCCTGAACACCGCGGAAGTCGATGTCGAAGATCTTCCGTTTTTCGCCGAAGTAGCGGATCAGCTCCAGCACGTCAGCCCCCGATTCCTGCATCGTTCCCAGACACAGAAGGATTCCGTTGTATTCGCTGGGTACGATCTGGATCAGTCGGTCCAATCCTTCCTTGGTGTTGAGCACCTGGTTGACGCCCCAATACCGGTTCATGGGAGGATCGTCGGGATGGCAGGCCAGATGGACCTTCGCCTCAGAAGCAACCGGGACACACCTCTCTTGAAAGCGGGTGATGCGCTCCCACATCTGATCTCGCGAGACCGGACCCACCGGCTGTTGTTGGTCTTCTGTACCCTTCCCATCGAACGTAGTGAGACGGGCTCCACCTCTCCCCTTTGCCACCCTTGAGTGGCCCGGCAATGGGAGTTTGAACACATCCCGAATCACCCTCGAGAGCAGAAGGCTGTGCTCCAGGACCGGTATCGATGCCTTCCCCAGGCACTCGATGGTCCTGCAGATCTTATCCAACTCCTCCTTCCAACCCGGTCTGTCTAGAAGGAGATTGGCTGTGTCTACCTTCTGGAGATAAACGGCTCCGATCCGGATCCCGAAACTGGCGGCGAAGCGCTTGACCCGGATTAGCTCCTCCAGATCCATCTCTCCGTTCTCTGCATAGCCTGGTACCCAGGTCGAGACGATCCGGATGTCCTCGACTCCAATCTGCCGGACATGGCGAAGCGCCTCGGCAGAAAGAGGTGAAGGGTCCCCCGGTACCGCTCGGGGAAAAGCAATAACACGCATGTCTCCCTCTCCCCGTTTGGCGACGGGGCGAGCGGCTGATAGGGGCTGTCTGAGGTTGGTGCCTGCCAAGGCGCTGGTGGCTGCAGCCGACTTCAGGAGGTCTCTTCTCGTCACTTTCATGGCGCTCATGCTCCGATGAGGTTTACACATAGAGGCCGTTGCAAAAACCAGGGTGGTGCAGTTCGCGGCCTATTGATCGCTAAAGACGAAGGAATAGAGCTTGCTGCGGTCGATGTAGAACTTCAGAGAAATCGACTTTCCCTTGAGATGGCTGAGGTCTGAAGTACCCTTCCACTGGACAGTGTGACGAACACTGTCACCGACGACGGAGCGGGCATCGTCGCGGCTGAATCCAGCGAGCGGGACTCCCTCGGGGCCCTGAATCTCCACCGTTACAGAACCGAGACTGGCATCGGCGTTCAGGATCAGGCGTTTGCCCGAGAATTTCATCTGTTTGGTGGTGAGGGTTCCCTCTCCGGCGTCGATCGAGACGAAACCATCCAATCGCAGCTTCGCCAGCCCTACGGCTCCTCCTTGAGGCTCCTTCCGATTGACGGCCCAGTGTCTACCGCTGAAACCAGCGTAGTAGAACCAGATTTCGTCTCCTACGACGATAGGGTGCTGCATCGTGTAGATCATGCTCCGGTCGAAATCCTCGGGACCGGTGCCCGTGGGGATGAAGACTTGCCGGTCCCCAGCGCGCCGCCAGGTTCGGCCGTCACGACTGAAAGTAAGTTGCACATCCACCTTGTCGATCCAGCCCAGACCTCGGGTGATCTTGGTTTCCATGCCAGGCAGGGTATGGTAGACAGAGACGAAGCCGAAGTAGACCTCCTGATACGGCATCCATTCCATGTTGTAGAACTGACGACTCCCTGGTGGATCCTCCTGGTCTGCCTTCAAGATTACGTCGTGCGTTGTCCACTGCTCGAAATCTTCGCTCTCGCTTTGTAGAACCTCTCTTGTAAAGACCCCGTCATAGCGAGAGTTGTGGCGGGTATGTGCCACGTACTTGCCCAGTCTGGTATCCCACAGGACAGAGTTGGGACTGTCACTAACGGCGATCACCGGTTGGTCGGGTCCGTCGGTCCAATGGACTCCGTCGGGTGAGAAGGCAATCCGGACGCCGTCCGTGGTCTTGGAGCCGCGTTTATGGATCATCTTGTAGCGACGGCCCGGGTCTCTGGCCACCGGGTCCTTGAAGACACCGGGAGAGACGTCTCTGGCCCGTCGGTCGCTTCGGAAGACAATGTTGTTCTGCGTGGAGCCTTGGTATTCGAAGAGGCCCAGGTGAGGTAAATCCCAGTGAACGCCATCTTTGGAGGTGGCATAGCAGACCGCGTTGTTGGTCCACCGATAGTCAGCCCCCTCGTACCACATCTTGAAGAGGCCCTCTTGTTGGTCAAAGAGAACGCTGCCGCTGACGATCACCAGGTCCTTGCCTCCAACCCTCTGGGTCGGCTTCAGCTCAATGACCGGGTTCAGCGGATGCTTGACTGGCTGATTCAAGATTCGGAAGGCGTGGTATGTGGAGCGGACGATGTAAGCGTCCACGAAGAACTGCTTCTGATTTCCTACGTCGATTGGCTCGGACGGAGCCGAGAAAAGTAGATCCGGGCCCTGGAAGACCCAGCCGTTCAAGAAGAGTCCCAGTGCCAATACGCTTGCGATTCGCATAGTATTCCCCTTTCCGTTTGGGTTCTGAAGACGGGTCGACTCGAAAAACCGAACGCTCAGTTAATGCGACCATAGCACAGAAAGGAGAAGCTGCAAACGATTCGATTCTCGGATTGCCCAAGTGCTCCCTTCCAAGATTTTCCGCGGATAACTGGTTTGAGCGACCAACTCGGAAAGATAACGCCTTAGGGTCATCTTTCGAGTGAAGATGAAAGTGCTAGAGTCGGTCTCTGACGTGGCTTCGGTCTCCAGGCCGAAGTGTAGCGGTCGAGCCTAGCTCGACCAACGGCGGTCTGGAGACCACCGCCACGACGAAGGTTAGCAGAGATGAGTCGAATTCGATTCGACATCCGATCGAATTCCTCGGCTTGGAGCCGAGGGTAGGCCTTAGTACACTAGAACGTTATGCGGTTATGGACGATTCAAACCGAAGAAGCCTGGCGTACACTGACCGAACGTGGCTACCTGTGTTGCAGCCAAGCGGTCGTCGACCGCGATTTCATACCTGCGTGCCAGTGGATGGCATCGCAGATGATCACTTACATCGGTCACCCTGCGAATGGCATCGCTTTGCCACTTTGGGCGTGGTATCGGTACAACAACGACAGACATCAACGCCCTGATCTTCGACGTTCTGGCCATTTGCCCCGCGGCACACGTGGATACCGAATCGAATTCGTCATCCCAGACGATGACGTGCTTCTGTCTGATTCTGAATTGTGGCACTATGTGCTCAACTATTGGTATCTTCCAGATTCAGAACGGGATGGCGCTACCTCCAGTGCGCTTCATGATTGTCCACCGTGCTCGTGGTCACAGCCACCTAGAAACCAATGCGTCAACAAGATGATCTGGATAAGTTGGGAGCGCGTCTTCGACCTCGATTGGTCTGATGAATATGTCGCCGCCCCCAGGGAGAATCAATCCATTCAAGCAACTTTTTGGCAACTTGACCTTGTGCAGGTTGCAACTGTTGATAGCTTCATCGCTCGATGAGCCGCATGGTCAAGAGAAATTCATTAATCAAGTTGTGGGATACAAGAGAAAGTCCCGGGACCTTGAGTGGACACTGGTAGAGGTCGTGCTCACGCCTCGGCTGCGAGTACCAAGAGAAGTCAACCCCAAAGGGGTTGCTGGTGATTGGTATGTTCCGGGCACATAGGCAACAGTTTCTCCCAGGCACATAGGTTACAAGAGGAGTCATGTCATGGAAAGAGACGTATGTAATGAGCGAAGGAGTGAAACTGATGACCGAACATCTGGAGGGG
>CAUZIZ010000144.1:0-14081 GCA_963579905.1 Acidobacteria bacterium UBA6911
GTGCCATTCTGTAGGAATAGATACACGAGGGTGCGGCCATAGCGGTCCTGCTTCTCCTGATCGTATTCGACCCGGACCGTCTTGCCTTCGAGGTGGTTTCGGGTGAACTCGGACGCCTCCTTGCCGAAGGCTTCCACTGGCTTCTGAGGATGGACCGTCTCGGGGGTGTCGACTCCAATCAACCTGGCCTTGCCGATGCGTTGCAGGACGACGGTGTCGCCGTCGACGACCCTGGTGACCATGTCCGTCTCGGCGAGCGCAACGGAGACTACCAGGCCAAAAAGGAGAACACCCAAAGTTACCTGCCGCAATCTCATCACGCCCTCCAGTTCGACAGTCCTTCTGCTCGGTGCTAGATTGCTAATACCAAACGGTTCTAATCGAGAAACTACGGGAATCTTCTAGTAGGTTCAAGCCTAGATCCGAAGGACAGTGTCTACAACCGGAGGGGCGCTACTTGGCGCCAAGAGTAGGAGTAGTACTGAGATAAAGAAGTGCCCGTATTGCTCAGAGGAGATCCAGGACGAGGCTATCAAGTGTCGCTACTGCGGAGAGTTCCTGGACAAACCAGCTGTAGAAGAAACGGAGACGGACCCTGTCAGTAATGAGGTGGATACCGAGCCTTGGCGCCACTTTTCTGAAGAGTATGGAAAAGCTGGAGATCCCCACAAGAGACGACTGTGGAACGCGCTCAACCGGGAACAGCGAGATTACGTATCCCTCCAATTCGGGGTCGCTGAACCTCCTCCTCCTAAGAAGAAGAAATTCGGAATTCTTACGTATGGATGCCTGACGTCCATTGCGCTCCTGGTCGTCTTTTCGATCGTCTTCACGATCCCTTGGTGTAAAGATAATCCCCGTAGCTCATCAGAGAGCACCCTATCTCGCTCGAGCAAGACCGGTCTTCTCGGGGTAGTTCTGCCGAAAGGGGCCAAGCTGTCCGAACGAGTGTAGGGCGATCCTGCCCGAGATGCAGACCCCCGTGAGCGCTACACGATTGAGGCTTCCTTTCAACAGATACGAAGCTTCTTCGAGCAGGAGATGCCACGCTTTACCAAAAGCGGGGCAGGATGGAAGCTAGGGCTGCCGCACAATAGCTACGTATTGTTTTTCGACAGGGCTTCCAAGAGGGTAGCTATTCTGATCGACAAGAAGGGCGGGATCTTCATTCTGATGGGCTCTTGATATCTCTCGACAGTTGGAACGTTTTCTCCAAGGAGGACAGGCGATGGACTTCATCGAAACCATCCAAGGGTTGGCTGCGAGGATTGATAAGCAACTGGATCACCTTAAGACCGAGGAGGCCACGAAGAACGCCCTCGTGATGCCCTTTATCAATGCCCTCGGCTACAACGTCTTTGACCCGATGGAAGTCGTCCCGGAATTCAGTGCCGACGTTGGCGTGAAGAACCGCTCTTAAGTCGTTCTTCAAGAACGTCGTCGGGTAGTTGGAGATGGTCGGCAACGGCGGTCTTGGCTTCGACAGATTTCGCCGAGCCGCCGAGACTCTTGAGAACGTAGAGGTGGTCGTCGAATATATGACCGCTGGCGGTGATTTCATCACCTCAGATAGCACCCTGATTGAATACACCACGCTTCTGCCAGGGCAGACAAGCCCATTCAAGTCCATGACTAGGTGGAACCCCGCCATAAAGAAGGCAAGCATTGGCTTCAAGACGCTATTTGGGACCCAACTAGGAGCCTACCACGAATAAGCGCGTCCTCCCCGGACTCTACCTGGGTACCAACTTCTGCTCGGGCGGATTCGGATACCATCCGGTGGCAGGCCTTCTGCTGTCGGAGTACATCGTCGACGGCCAGACGCAGCGGGAGTACGTGGGTCCATCCTTGAGGTATCCAAGCCCATGAAAGACACCGATTTCTCCTTCTCCGATCTTTCCCTTAAAGAAGCCTGGTCCCTGGTCAAGACCTTTTTGACCTACTCTCTGGGCTGCTTAGTGATCACTGCCAGCTTTTACGGCTTAGAGAAAGCGGGGTCAGCAGTAGGGTTATCTGCATCTCTTCCTGACTGGCTCACAACTGTGCTCCACGGAGTAGTGCTCGTCCTGGTTGCAATCTACTTGATCCGTCTTCTAGAGATCTCTGTATCCCTGTATGTCGGCCTTGCCATCGACATACTCGTGTACATTCGAGCATGGTCTTTACTTACAAGAATCCTTGTAGTCTTTTCAGTTTGGCTAAGCTGGAAACTGGGATTCTTCTGCCCACCCGTGGGATGGCTTCTGTGTTTCGGGGTTTTTATACCCGCTCTGGGAGTGATCGAAGAGTTCAACTCCCTCAGATATGAGAAGCTCAGGGAGTGCGGTCTAGACGACGTCGAAGGAACAAACTACGTCAGCGCACTCTCTAAGATTCTCCCGGAAAGAGCCTGGGTGTTCTTGGGTGAGCACCTCGACAAAGCCAGCGGGGGGAAGTGGGGTAATTGGCGAGATCCCTTGGATGATCCTACTCCGTTACCAAACACCTCATTGCGACTCGATCCTGGGCAGTAGGTCACTCCTAATCATTTAGATATTTCGGCCCGAACCGTCCCCCAGGTTTGTTATTCTTGAGCCATGCCTTCCCGAGGCCGTCCCCGATGTTCGGATCGTCCCCTGGTCGAAGACCTCGCCTGCGTTGACGCCTCCCAACTGCGATCTCAGCTGGGTCCTGGGAACTGGATCGACGTGACCACTACCATCCCCGACGTCAAGAAGACCACGACCTTGATCCGGCTGACTAGCACTAAACCAAACTACGGTGGCTTGAGGTATTGGCTCTTGTGTCCCGAGTGTGGCAAGCGTATGAGGAAGCTCTATCTGGCCGAGGATGACGACGGCCGCTGGAGTTGCAGGCTTTGTTTGAAAGCCGCCTATCGTTCCCAATATCGAAAATCTTCCCAAAGTGTGGCGGTGCGAAGTATGAAGCAATGGCAGGAGGGGAGCAGGGCCTACAAAAGGCGATGGGCCGAGGGCATCGAAGAACGGCTTGCCGAGGGGCAATTGACCTGGGAGCAAGCCTGGGAGGTGATCCAATCGTTATGACGGCTTCGGAGGGAGGATCGCAAGTTATGCCTGCCCCCGAGCAGGGCTCCCTGGAAAAGAAGCTCTGCGCTGGTATCGGACAGTCCCTTCCGAATGTTTTCTGGGTCTTGGGCGATTCCCGCGCAAGGCAGGCTCTTGGAATGCTTGACGACCCCACCTGTCAGCTTTTGGCTCCGGAGATCCTCGACAAGGCGGGTATTACTTTCGGCGATCTGGCTGTGGCTTCCCGTGATTACCGGATCACCGTCGCCTTGATTCAAGCCTGTGTTGCCTCGCCCAAGATCGTCCAAGATATTGCGGACAACGCCGAAAACCAGGTGATCTCCTGCAAGCGATGCGATGGCCTTGGTGAGCTTCCCGAGCGGGATGTCGAAGGTGAGATCGGTTCCCGGGTATGTCCGGTCTGCAAAGGCAGCAATCAAGTCTGCGAGCCAGGGGATCGGCATGCCCGCGAGCAGTTCCTTCAGCTGGTGGGTCTCGACGGCAAGGGGGCTCACGAGGTCCAGGTCAATATCAAACGGGAGCACAGGGGTTGGGAGTCTTTGGAGCAGGTCATTACGGTCGCAGAGAAGGTTCTCCAAGGCGACGCGGTGTCGAGCCATGGTAGCAGGTAATTGAGCCCTGATTGGATGCCCCGTTTTCAATGCTTCAGCTCTCCCGCACTCAGCGAAGGAGCGGGCTCAGAGAGGACGCGATCACCGTACTGCCGCACCTTCCTAGTCGGCTAAAGCTTCTCGGAAGTGCCCGATTCGACCCAGTCACAAATCGCAAGTGAGCAAAGAGCTACGCGGCAGCATAGGCGGCTGGGAGCGGTCAGTTCCTTAGACTCTCTATTCCGTTTCCCGAGCATGCCTTCTCCGCTCACGACCCTCCTTCGCCCACCACTCGCGCTTCCACTTCTTCTGAGCCGACCCCGCGCAGACGTCAGAGCAGTACTGCGTTCGATGATGGCCGATGAAATAGGGTGTCTCACAGTTGGGTTGACGGCACTTTCTCAGACTGTGCGCAGGGCATGTCACTAGCTCAAGATAGAGAAAGTCGTACAGCGTCGACGTCTGGTACTCAAGCCGTCCATTCCGATAGACCAGTTTTCCGCGACCGGTCGGATCCTGCCAATCGGGAAACTCGTTGGCATGTTCCCAAAGCCATCGGAAGTGCTGTTGGTCGCCACTTAGATCAGCGTGTGTGCGGAAGGATTCTCCTGCTTTAGCTGTCCCGTGTATCGGGCCGTATAGTTTTACAAATCTGCACGCTTCCGATGGAACATTAGGCCAGTTGACGAAGTCTTGCACTAGTTTTCGTCCCCTGGCCTCGGTGAGCTTTCGGAGCTGACTTTCCCACCGACCGCAGATTATCTTCCCCTCCTCGACCAACCGGACTTTACTGACATCAGCTAGAGTAAAAAAGACAAAAGAAGTGTAGGAGGATTTCACTTTATTTAACTGTAGTTATTCTTAGCGCTAGAGTCAATAGAATGGAGGATAAAATGGAATTAAGGAAGACTCTTACAGTCCGTGAAGCCGCTTTAGAAATGGGATACACGATGAAGTACGTGTATGACCTGATCTACATGGAACGCCTTCCGGGAGCTCGCAAGGTGGGCACCTCCTGGCGAATCCCGGCAAGGGCAATCCAAGCCCAATTAGAAGCTCGCTTGAGAGCGTCTCAGGACGCTCAGAACGAACCGCCAGGGAAACGGATCTAGAGTACCGATGCTGGTGTCGAAGGCCCGCCACAGACCTGGAAGTCTGCAACCGATCGTTTCGATTCAGCCTTCAGAAGGAGCCACAGTCCGGTGAACGAAACACACTCGAAGCTGTCGTCGATCAATAGTCGGGATGTTCCATTTTTGGGTCCCGATGGTCGCTCCAAATTAGTTCAGGTAGCCATACCGGAAGCCTGGGCCAACGATATAGCCGAACTGGTTCGTTCACCACGGTCCCCTTATCGCAGCCGGGCCGAGTTTCTGCGCCACGCAATCGGCTCCTTGCGACTCCAGCTCCTGGCAGAACCAGATATCGGAAAAGCTCTTCGAGATTTCGAGCAAGGGGCGGACTATTACCAGGTCTTGACCACTAGGTTGGCATCGGTGGTCCGCTTCCATCTCCCATGGGGTCCGGCTGGGATCAGACATGCCTGCAAGATCGTACACCAGATTTGGGAGTTGACGCGGCAGATGTCACATGGGTACTGGCGCGAGCGTTGTTTGGACCACCTAGATCGGTTCTACGGACACATGATTCGTGCCTACGCTCAAGAGAATGGGGTGGGAGAGTCGTAAAACATGGCAGTGTCAATAAAGCCTTCAGACGCCGTTCCTGAGCCGAAGTGTGAGAATGACCCGGCGGATGATCCCCGGAGTTCGATTGAAGCGCTAGGCCCTCACAACACGATCATTGATCAAGTGACCAATTTCATCCGAAGATTCGTTCTGCTCAAGGAGCCTGCGTTTTACCGCTTGATAGCCCTCTGGGTGGTGGCGACGTACTTTGTCGAGTCTTTTGATTACGCGCCATATCTGTTCTTCCACTCACCTGAACGGCAGAGTGGAAAGACCAGGGTTCTGGAGGTGCTGGAGCAGCTCGTTTGTGATTCAAGCGGCATCATGCTTTCGCCCACGGAGGCGGTTCTCTTTCGAACAGCCAAGGGGACAACGCAGCTACTTGACGAAGTTGATAGCTGGGAAAACCGGGAGCAACTGCAGAGTGTCCTCAACGCCGGCAACCAGAAGAGTGGAAATGTGACCCGCATGCAGCAGAACCTCAAAGGTGGGTATACACCAGTTCGCTTCCCGGTCTTTGCCTTTCGCGCCCTGGCCGGGATTGGGGTGGGCATCCTGGATGGCACTACCAGGGATCGGACGTTCCCGATCCAAATGGTCCGTCAGACCAACCCGGAACGACGGGAGAAGTTCCGACTGCGACATCTGAAAGCCGAAATCGATGTTCTGCTCAGTGACATCATCAACTGGTGGTTAGAGAACAAGGACGCAGTCTCTGAAGCATACGACAAAGTGAATCTCCCTTATCTTGAACCCTTCCAAGACCGCACAATGGATATTACAGAGCCCCTAGCCGTCATTCTCGAGTTGGCCTACAAGAACAATCCTCGTCTGGACAAAGTACGGTCGGATTTCGTCCGGGCCATTTCCATCAGTCGAGAAGAGGAGCAGGAAGAATCAAAGGACCACCTTATTCTAAGGGTACTGCTGGTGGCAGCGGAAGGCGAGAACCCCTTGATCGGCAATGCCACAGAACTGCGCGATAACTGTAGTGACTTGCCCAGGGAGCTCACCTACTACGACATTTCGGCCACCCTCAGAAAGTATGGCTTCAAGACCAAGAGCATAAGGAAGGAGGGGACGTCTAAATACAGATATCACATTGGATAAAAAACACTTAAGGACCTTGTGGACCGCTACGCGAGTAGTAACGGTCCTGAGGAGGCCACTACAACGTAACTTGTTGAAAGTAGTAATAGTTATGGTCTCTGTAGTAATTGTAGTAAGTAGTAAAGGAGAAGAGGGGCGATCCCCACGAAAAGGGGAGTTCTCAGACCACTCAGGGAGCCCTTCCCCCTGTCCCCCCTTTCAGCCCACTACAGTTACTACAACGCGGATATCAGACAGTCGAAGATGATCGGTAAAGCCGTCGCGCTGATCCAGGTTCCGAATCAGCGGCTGTTCAGCACGAAGGCTGCGGCCCGCTATCTGGGAGTGCATCCAGATACGGTCCGGAAATATTCAGACCTTGGATGGGTCAAGGCACGCCGTCTTGAGAATCGGCGCGTTTTTTCACTCGAGGACCTAGACCACTTCATCGAATCCTTGCCCGAGTACCAGTATCCCGCCTACACTGAGGCTGGCGGAAAACCTGGTTAAGGAAAGGAGGGTTGATGGGAATTAACCGGGTTTTCAAACGGGGAAAGCCCCGTATCGAGCTTTGCAGGCGCTGGCCGGATGGGAGTACCTTTCGACGTTACTACCCAAATAAGACGTCCGAGAAAACGGTCCTGGCTCGGATTGAAGTCTCTATCTTGGACGGCTCCTGGCCGGTCCTCAGAGAGGGGATTTCAGAAAAGAGCGTCTCGAGGGGACTGACCATTGAAGAGTTCAGCGAGCGTTTTCTGGAGGAGAGCCGCTCACGGGTCAAGCCGAGTACGTGGGAAAGGTATCGACACTATTTTCGCTTTATTAATAGGGACTTAGGTCGGATTCTGTTCAAACAGATTGAATGACAGAAAGTGTACAAGTGGATGCACGACCGCTGCTCAGAAGTCTCGCCATCGACGGTAAATCGCGATCTGACAGCCCTCAAACGGCTGTACGGTTCGGCCTACGAAATCGAACTCACCGATCGACATCTGCTCTCGGGAGTCAAGCCCTTCAGGGAATTCACCAAAGAACGCCGACTGCTTTCCTTTGAGGAGTATCTGAAGCTGATCGAGTGCTGTGCCTTTGTGCCCCACACCGATCCTTTTGTCCTGACCCTTTTTGTGGTCGTGCTGGGTGAAACGGGCTGTCGAAAGTCGGAGGCCCTTCACCTACGCAGGGACGACTGCGATCTCACACAGAACACAGCGGCCCTGAACCGGGTAAAAGGACGGCGAGGCCACTTGGTGCCGATGTCTGGCAGGCTGGCTCAGATGCTGCGGGCCGGGAAGGGAACTAACGGCTACGTCCTGGCAAACGCAAAACAGCAGGGTCGGCGTCTCGTGGATCCCAAGAGGGGCTTCCGGACTGCCGCCAGGCTGGGGCCGGCGTCCCCTGGCTTCAGATCCACGACCTGCGTCGTTTTCATGCCTGCCAGTGGGCGCTCGGGGGTGTTCCAATACCGACCATCCAGAAGCTCCTGGGCCACCGGAGCCTGGAGACCACACTGCGCTATCTGAAGCACCTGGATCCCTCGTTCGAGGCGGTGCGAGAGGCTTTTGAGGCGGAGCAAACGCTCTCGAGGTGGGAGACATGTGGGAGACAGGTCCCTTCGCGGGTAGAAGGCGATTCGGGTAACTTATTGAAAAGAAAGCGCGCCCGGCCGGGCTCGAACCGGCGACCTCTGGTTTCGTAGACCAGCGCCAAAAAACTTTATCTTACTGATTATAAAAGAGTTATAGAGTACATCAAGGCAGGCTGTAACTTGCTAGAATTGGCTGGAATTAGGTGGGTTTGGGTGCCTCATGGTGACACTTTTGGTTACAATCCAAATCGCTTCTTATGTCTGGCAAGGGTCTTTGTCGTTGCACTGTGTTTGGGCTGGGAGCTATGTTTATAGGGATAGCGATCCTAAGAGAGGACTAAGGAACGTTTGTCAGGATATTACATCCCTACTTCGGCGCGAAACCCAGAAGCAGACTCACCAAAGCTCACAGTATCCGTAGTGCTGGGAAGGAAAGGGGCCAGCCAGTTCCGTGTGGCGGGAGTGCACGGCTTTGAAACGGCCAGTCTTGTCCACCCAGGCGTAGATGGTTGTCACATTGGGCGTGCCGACGGGAACCACTTCGATGAATGACACCGAAGCCTTCCCTTTCGTGGCCACCAGGTCGAAAGCACCCAGTTTGTTGATTATTCGGGTATGCCCCGTCGTGTAATCGATCCCGTCGAAATGAAAGACTAAGTTCTGCTAAGTTAACTTCTCGACCACCGGTTTGTCCGAGTCCCAGAGTACCGACGAAACCCAAGGAAACGTGCATTTCAGACTGCGTGAGCCCTGAAGGCTTCGGAGCTGTTTTGCGTTTGCCAGGACGTAGCTGCTAGAGATATCCTGTGGCGCAGCGCTCGCCCTAGGACCGGCAGTTACATCAACTGAGGAATTGTCGACGGGTGAACAACCCACCAATACCCAGAGCACAACAAGAAACCGTGCGCGATACATTAGGCAGGTACTCCTAAATGGTTTCCAGATAAGCCTATTTGCTGGCTAGACTTTCCAGATAAAACGCCACATTCGATTCCGTCTAAGCTCCTTACCCAGAGCACAACAAGGAACCGTGCGCGATACATTAGGCAGATACTCCTAAATGGTTTCCAGATAAGCCTATTTGCTGGCTGGACTTTCCAGATAAAACGCCACATTCGATTCCGTCTAAGCTCCTTGCAGTCCATTCCTTGGCTCCTGGAGAGATGAGCCAGAATAGCACTCCTCTATCTTCGTTGCTACAGCAAGCCAAGGCCTTGATCTCCCGAATCGAGGGGATCAAATGGGACAAGGCCGTCAGGTTGATCCGGGCGCGAGCCCAGGAAGGCACGAGCGAAGTGCCGATGAAGGCACTCTACAGCATTTTGTATCGTGACGACAAAGGTGTTTAAACCTTTAACGATTTGTCCATTCAGCTGGAGTGACGGGCTTCGAGGAGGGCACTCTCTCGCCGCAATGTACCAGGCACCCAGGAAAGGGGATACGGGACTCGCCCTCTCACACTCTGAGTAGAGACGCTATTCGCTTCATTCGTTGGAAGAGGACACACCAAGGCTGTTATGCGCGTCTTGTAGTTGATTGAGTCTCCTTGCTGCCTCTTCCAGGTCACGGTCGCTCACGATGTTGTAGCGCTCGAACACATCCCGTGTCCGATGCCCGGTCAGCTTCATCGCCACCGCTTCGGGAACGCCAGCACGTACTAGATTCCTTACCGCTGTCCGTCGGAAGTCGTGGGGTATCCGCCCCGGAACCCCGGCGAGCCGACAAGCCTTCTTCCACGAACGCCGGAAGCCTTTCACGTGCTTGCCGTCCCTGTGGAAGACCCAGGGACAAATAACGCCATACTTGCGCCTGAGACTCGGTCGGTGTAGTCCTTCTGAGCCGTCAGGGCGCCTCTCAGGGCATCCGTGAACGGAAACAAGCGAGCCTCATCGTTTTTGGTTGTCCCCGGTTCGAGATAAAGCCGTTCCGCTTCAAAATCCACCTGGTGCCATCTCAGCCCCAAAATCTCACTGAACCGCCAGCCAGTCACATAGAAGATGGTCAGCATCGGGTGCAGTTCTTTTTGTAAATGCTTTCTGACGGCCTGGAATTGCTCGCGCTCAAAGAAGCCCTGGCGCACGTTTGCTTCCTTCAGCATTCGGATCAGTGGCTTTGCCGCGACCTTCTGATTCTCGATGGCCAAGTTGAAGGCCCGCCGAATAAGGCCCAGCTCGCGGTTGATTGTCGCGTTGCTTGCGTCTTCCTCCAGGCGCTTCACAATGTATTTCTTTATGTCCGCTGGACCGATAGAAGCAGCCCGCCTATTGCCGAAGGCAGGCAGAATGTGAAGCCGTAGTCGAATCTCTTGCTCGGGCAGTGAGCGGCGGCCGTTGATTTTGTAGTCGTCGACAACGTCCTGGGCCAGCTCCCGGAAGGTGATTTGTTGACTCGGAATCAGCTGTCGACCCTTGGCGATATCAACCTCTCTCTCCTTGAGGAGGTTCGAGGCCACCCGATGGTCAGGGGTCCGGGCGGACTCATAAAGCGCCCGACCGTCCACGTAATACTTCAGCCACCACACCTTGCCGCGCTTGTAGATACTGCCCATGTCAGAAACTCCAATCACCCAAACAGGGGCGGGAGCCGGTGTCCGGCTCCCGCCATGAGAGAAATCAGGCTCAGGCCCGTTCAGCTAGCGTCACGAATGGACCCAGCGTATCGGAGCCTGATTGTGGCGTGAGCGCCTCGTTCCAGAGCGGCTGCCCATCTACTCGCGAGATCATGCGCCACGAAACCTCGTCCTGTTGAAAACGAGGCCCTGCGGAAGAATCTAGCCGCAATTCCCGCCGCATGCCGATGGCATATTGACTGAAATCAGCGAACAGGATGTCTCCCGCGTCTCCCAGGGTCTCCAGCTTCTCGGTGACCACCACAGGCCGACCCAACAGGGAGAAATCTCCCCGATCGTCCCGCAGCACGGGAATGTGAGAGCCCCCGCTGCCGACCACGACCGACAGTTGCATCAACTGGGGAATGGCCGACGGGTGAACAACCCAAACCGAGTTGCTCCAGGAGGCCGGATGTAATCGAGCGCTCATCTTTGTCAGATTCGCGTATTCAATCGTATTAGCCGCCTGCCCGGACTCCTTGGCCACCGTCACCAAACAAGAAGAATTCAGAATTCCAAGTGGCTTGCCGGCTCCGTCACCGGTGAGGAACGCCCTATCCAGGAACCAGCTCAGACCGCTTGAAAACGTCTCGCTGATAATCTGCTCGGCGTTCAGCCTGTCATCAAGCCATTCGTTGCTAGTGGTCGTGTAACACGTAAGTTTCGACGCATTTAGCTCCATCGAGCGAAACTTTGGAGCATTATCCGGCAACGTTGCGGATTCCGCCGACCAGGTGGCCACCAGTCCCCCAAAGAGGTGACTGGAATGGCTGCCGATTGCCGTAGCAGGAATCTTGCGCGAGCCAGAGCTCATCGGGAAAACGCGAGCTCTCGGCCTCACTACTTCAGATTCGAGCGACACGTTGAAAAGCTCGGAGCTGTATTCGCTTGGCACCAAGAATCCACCATCGGAGGGGATTCCGCTAACGAGTGCGCGCAGCCGCACATCCGCCTGCCCTGCATGAACAGCAGAGACGAATTTGCCAAAGTTGTTCCAGCCGTCGCGGGTCAACGATTCCGTCGGAAACATCTTTCTGAATTCGGCGCCTTGAGCCACACCGATTCCTCTCGGCGCGGATGCGCTGGCGCCCCAAGGCTCCCGTGCCTCCGGCATGGGCAAGCATCCCGGTGGGAGGGGGCTATAAGAATCAGCCGAGCCCCGTGAAGTGACCACCATCCCTTCCAGCTCTTTGATTTGCTCCACGGTGGAGTGAACTTCATCGCATTCTTTTTCCGTCAAGTCCTGCCCCTTCTTTTCCAGAGTCCCGAGCCTGTTTCTTAACTGCCTCAATTCTCGTTCATTTGTTTCTAACATCTTCTCTTTCCTCTATTTGCGCCTTGGCCTTTCGCTCCGGGTGATCCACAGGAATCGGCGCGAAGCGTACTAGCCAGGCGTGCATTGTTGAAATTGACCATTTTTGGAGGCCCGGCGCGTCGCTGGACCGTTATCTCAAAGAGGCCGGCTGCCAAATCAATCTGATCTTGAGCTCCCGTTTTTAGCGCCGCCTGGGTGGCGCTCTGGCGCCGGCGCAGGCACTGCCTCTGTTGAATTTTATTGTTTTTAACGCGTCCTGGCCGCCCTTGGGCGTTTGCGGCGCGGCAACCTTTCTAGCAGTAAATCCGCGCGGAGACCTGCAATGCCCAAGGACGGGCAGGACGCGTTAAAATAATGACTTTCCTCCTATTATCAAACTAGTATGTAGTTTCACCTATTGTCTTTTAGGGCATTCCCAACCTAGGGCGGAGAGACACAGTCGACTCTATGATCCGCAGCGCATCAGCTCCCAGAGATTGGAGCCCCACCCTCTGTAAGTTCTTTTATATCTATAGTTTATCACATGTCCTCAGGATCAGTTGGGACGGCATCATGGAAGTGTTCAACACGGGTTTGCAGCCCCATTAGGTTTAGTCAATTCAGTCTGGCTTTCTTCTTCTGCCTGACGATCTCGCGGGCTCCGGCGAACACCCAGCAAAGAGCGGTTATCGTCTCTTGCACTGCCGCTGAATCGCCATTCTTCGCCATCTCATGGACTACCTCGGCAAAGGCCATGACTGACCGTCCGTACACCTCCTGGAACTCGTCGGAGAACTTGACTACAGGGAAGTGATCGAGGTTAGACTTTTGTCGAATCACAATTGCATTCGCTCCTTGCGCATGGCTTTAAACTCCGTCTAATTTGCGTTTTCTGAAGCTTCCGAAGGATCGAACCTTTCTTGCAGGTTTTTTTCACATGAGCGGATATAGTAAAAAAACCCGTTAGAATCATTCGATCATTCGGAATGTTCGTCACAGTCTCGTTAACTCATTGAAATGTAGTCGGTTAGATGTCTGAACCATCGCACTTTGTTCTCTGAAGGATCTGAAGGATTGGTGGCTCATCCCACAGTCCTTACCTTAATTCCCTGCCACGAGACCCGTCCCATCCCATTTCGATCCTTCAGGAATCCGTGCTCAGAAAGGCGTAGGCCTAACCATTTTTGGCTCCTCTGTTTCTCGCCAGATCGCTCAGACCATTGGCCGAATGTTTGGTAGATTTCCGAGGCGGTTGTTTCCGCCGCACGATCAGCCTCTGTGCACTCCTCGAGGAATTCACCTAAAACGTCCATGTCGGCCCGGTAGCTATTGGTCGCCGCCCGGACTGCTGCCGGTTCCCTCAGGCCGTCATGCTGCCACTCAAGGCACCCCAGAACCGCCCAGGATAGAATCCCTGGCAAAATTCTTCCTCCAGCTTCGCCGGGAGCTCCTTATCCTGCTCCTCGTCGGGAATTGTTACGGTGAACGGCACCAGCTTGAGCCGGCGCCAGATGGCATGGTCGACCCCCTGGATAATCGGCCGGTGGTTCGTCGCTAAAAATGGCGTAAACTCGGGGCGGAACTCGAAGTACTCTCTGTGCAAAAACCGCGCGCTGACCGAGTCTCCTCCAGTTAGGTTCTTCAAAAGGCTTTCTGAGAGCCGCCTCTGTTCTTCACTCTCAGACGCGACCACTAGCCGCGCGCCCTGTAATCTTGCTACGTCGTTAGGGATTCGGTCGCCTCGCTGCTGCATGAAGGTCGAGGCCGGCGTGTGCTGGGCATAGTCGCCGAAGACTTTCTTTACCGCTTCCAGGAAGGTCGTCTTCCCGTTGCTGCCATTCCCCCAAAGAACGGCGAGCACCTGCTCCCTCGTGGTCCCGACCATCGAATAGCCTATTAATCTGCGCAGAAAGCCTAGAACTCGCTCGTTCCCTTCCATGATCCGATCGAGGAATTTAAGAAAAACAGGAGCAGCCGAGTGCTCGGCGTACTCGACCGGTGAGCGCTTCGTGATCAGATCCTGGCGCCGATGCTCCTGGAGCTTTCCGGTTCTCAAATCCAGGGTCCCGTTGGCGACATTCAGCAGCCAGGGCTCTGAATCGAAGTCGGCCGGACTGGCCACCACCGAAGCCTCCGACTGGGCCATTTCGATCATGGCGCGAATCCGCGCCGCCGCTTCA
>CAUZIZ010000145.1:0-13898 GCA_963579905.1 Acidobacteria bacterium UBA6911
CTACGACGAGATACACCCACCGAAGAATGAAACTCCAAGACTCCAAAAGTGTAACCTATGTGCCCGGGAGAAATTGTTGCCTATGAATCGGGAGCTACATCCCACTTCAACCGGTGGGCGATTGCGCCGTCGTCAGCTACTTCCCCCCCGACGGCGCAATCAGCAAGCTGAACGGCGGAGAAGAAGAGGACGATCTCTTCATAGCAGCAGTACCGGATGGAATCAAGACGGGTCCGGAAATCCTGGAGCAGAACGGTCAGCAGAGCAACGGCTACCTCTACCACGTCGCCTTCGCTCCACGGGACACCTTTGTCCCGGCAACGCAAAACGGCGGGCAGCTACCCGGCCTCACTAGCAGCGCCAGCCTGGGACACGAGGCAGGCGAGTTCATGTTCTTGAACTGGAGCATCCAATTAAACAGCCTATGCCTTTCGCTGGGAGGGCTCTCGGAAGGGCAGGTGGTCGGGTCGGGTAGCTGGGATCGGGGATTTACCCAAGATTTCGAGCTTACGGTGGAATCCCTCGGGGGGGGGTGAAGTCATCTTGACCAATTCCGACGATCTTCGCTTCAGGCTTTCCGAGAACGGTGGGGGAGTTCTTATCGAGAACATTGTCGAAGATGAACCCGCGACTCCACAGATCGTGACCCGGTCGTTTCGACTGGATTGGAGAACAAACGTAGGAATGTTGAACACTCCAGGGTGCGGAGCACAGGTGAGTCTCCCTCAACTGGGCCTTCCCTGGTCGATGAGTGTGACGAAAACCTCGGTGATGAGGGGGGCGGCCCCTCCACCAAGTTCGTCACCTACAGAAATGATGCGTTCAATTGCTTTTTCCAATGCGCCCGCCAATGAGCGAAGGTTTCTCGAATACAGCGATGTCAGATTCAAGTGCTTTGCGAGATCGGGACCCGATCCCACACGGCAGGGACAGTTCCAAGGCAACGCCACTGCAGAAGGGACTGTTGGTCTGCAGTCTGGCTGCGCTCTTCCTGGTAGCCGTAGGTGCCGAGGGAGAGTGCCAGATCACATTCAACCCCAACTCGCTGACGATGGGTATCGACCAGGTCCGAAGTATCGAGCTCAGGGTGGTGTGTGACGAGAGGAGCGACAGGCCGAGTGGAGCGTTGCCTCGTTTGATAAGACGCTGCTGAAATCAGCCGTCATCAACAATCTGCTCTGCGAACAGGGCAAAAACCCGCCCTGCCTGGATGTGTCTGTCAAACCAGCGGCAGAGATAACTATCACCTTCGTGCGAATAGTGGATTCGGTATCAAAAGAGCGTCCGGAAGCATGGCTTGGTCTGGTAGCCACGGGCTGCTAAATTCCTCTGGACCCGATCGATTTCGTCTTCCACCAGGGCACGGACCAGGCCGTGATAGTAGAGGCTTCTTTCCTGGACCTGGAGGGAGAGCGCCGCAGGCAGAGGGGTTCCACGACCATCAGAGTCGAAAGGAATTTCCCGCCGGAGCCGTCTTGGAATCCCGCCTCGAACATTGGCTTCAAGGGTACGGCCTGGATATTCCACTCCCCACCTACTTTTTCATGCTGGTCGTTTCGATCACGCTGGCCAGCCTGGTCCTGATCCTGTATCAGCACAAATACAGGCTCCACGAACGGGCCATCTATTCATTTCTGTGTTGGGCCATCCCTTCCCTCTTCATAGGCGCCAAGATTGTTTTCTGGCTTCAGTTTCCGGAGATCGCGAAGCGCGGCAGAGGCTTCTGGCTAGGAGGGGGAGCGGCCCTCTACGGAGGCCTCCTGAGGATATTGGTGGCTGGAGCACTGACGTCTCTTTACTACTGTGTCCCCATCCGTCGCTATCTTGACGGTTTCGCATTGGCGCTCAGCCTGGGTCTGGTGACAGGGCGGATCGGCTGCTTCCTGGCAGGCTGTAACTATGGCCAAGTGACCCAGCAGCCCTGGGGAGTCTGCTTTCCCATGGGCAGTCCTGCGTACTCCCAGCAGCTGAAGGCGGGTCTGCTGGAATCAATCACGACGCTCTCGCTCCCGGTCCACCCGACTCAGTTGTACGAAGCGGCCTTCGTCGGAGCCATGTTTTTCCTGGGACTCTAGATTCTCGCCGGCGCCGCTACGAGGGTCCAGTGTTCCTGACCCTGATGGGAAGCTATGCACTGTTTCGCTTCCTGACAGAGTTCCTGAGAGCCGACCATCGAGGGTCGTGGATCGGGACCTTCAGCTTCGCCCAGGGGGGTATCTCTGGTTCTTGGACTGGCGCTATTGGGAATCTGGACCGTTCCGAGAAAGTATCCCTTGCGCACCCAGACAGAATAGTTGGCCGAGACGTTCAGGTCAGTGGGCCCCCAGGAAGCCCTGGCCCCATTCGAGAAAGAAACTTGGATTGCCTCTGCCATGATCATCGCTAGCAGAGCTGACAGAGCCATGACCGTGAGGGAGTGGGATCCTGTGCTTCAACGAAGCGCCTAGGGGTATGGTCCCTGTCGGGCCCCGCTCCCTGACAGTCACGGCTCTGTCAACTGGCGAAGGTTGCTGCTCTTCCTCGTAGTTGAAGTTTCAGCTTAGTTCAGTTCCAGACCTACGGGGTTCCCCAGCTTCACCTTGAGAACTTGAGAGACATCCTCCTGGGTCTCCGCAATCTTCGATAGGACCGTCATAAAATCCTGCTCATTGATGCCACTCAGCGCCTGGGCTCCTGTCTTCGCTCTCTGGGCTGCCGCGGGGCTGTCCTCCACTACCCAGATGTCGGCCACGGCTCCTGAGAGTGTCACCAGCTTGATGAAGTCTAACAATTGCACCGGTGCCTCAGGGTGATCAGGTTGGTGGCTAAACCTCAGGCAGCACTGGTAGATCTCGGGAAAATTCCACTCCTGGGCCAACCAGCCACTCACTTCTCCATGCTCGCACCCGAACTCTGACCGCTCCAGCTCGATAAGCCGCTCGTGTGATCCCTCCGCCTGCCTCACCAATTCGGTGTAGGTCTCTCCGAAAGGTTCTCTCAAAGCCAACATTCCCACGTCCGGCAGAAGGCCGACCAGGAACAACCCTTCCCCGTTGGGCATATGTAACCAATCACCCAAAGCCTGGCAGGCGACGGCCGAGACAAGGGAGCGCTGCCAGTAGTTGGGAAGATCCGCGGCAGCGGCATCATTGCGCCGGAGTCCCTGAACCAGGGAGAAGCTGAGCGCCAGGGTACGCACCGAATTGGCACCCAGCAGTGTCATGGCATGGCTGATGGTCTCCACCTCATTCCGCAGTCCATAGAAGGGAGAGTTCACCAGCCTGAGCACGTGTGCAGCGAGAGCTGGATCGTGGCCGATCACCGCAGCTATTCCTTGGAGCTCTGGAATCTCCTCACGGCACAGGTCCAGGATCTTGAGGGCTATCCCAGGTGGACTGAGCAAGGTCTGACAATTCCTCAAACGTTCCGTGGCTAGGGAGTTCATTCTTGTCTTCTCGGCCTAACCAGATAGAACCTCTGTTAAATACTAAACTAATAACATTAAGCTCGTCTATACCTTAGTATCGGCAAGAATCAATAATTCTTTCCGACTAGGCATGTATCCCTCGCAGGAAGGGGCGGATAGCGCCGCTTGACTGAGTTCTATTCCGGCGACTAAAGTAGGTTGGGTCAGTACCAGAAGGAATCGGGGTGGTTTGTCCAGACAGGCGGATCGCGCCTCACTACGAGGGTAAATGTTGTGGAGCAAAGACCTCTGGGTAAGTCGGACCTCACTATCAGCGCTATCACTCTAGGATGTGCGACCTTGGGAAGGGAGATCGATGAGGATACCTCGAGGCAGGTCCTGGACCACGCATTGGACAGAGGGATTACCTTTCTTGACTCCGCTGAGGCTTACGGGGGAGGCAACGCTCGCCTCGCCCGCATTCAGAACCACGGCATTGACGACACTCGCGAGGCGAGCCATGAAATGAGCTCCTCCGAGTGCACCCTGGGACGCTGGATGAAGGCTCGAGGCTGCCGCACTGAGATCACACTCTGCACCAAGGTCAGCAGCGGAGCCAGCCCGAAGAACATCAGACGCGCCCTGGCGGCTAGTCTGGAGAGACTTCGCACTGACTGGGTGGACGTCTACAAGCTCCACTCCCCCGATCCCAAGGTACCCATTCAGGAGACGTTGGCGGCTCTAAATGAAGAGGTAGATGCCGGGAGAATCAGGGCGCTGGGCGGCAGTAACTTCTCGGGAGACCAGATGCGTGAGGCCTTGGAGGTCAGCCGCTCCCGTGGTTACGCTCGCTTTGAGATTACTCAACCTCCCTACAACCTGGCTCTCCGCGAGGATGAAGCAGACCTCTTTCCCTTGTGTCGGGAAGAACGGATAGCAGTGGCTACCTATAGTCCCCTGGGTGCAGGCTTCTTCGCCGGGAAGTATACTTCTGCCCAGAGCGTGCCCCCCAGCCGAACTAGATTCGATATCGTCCCCGACTTCAAGAATATCTATTTCAAGGATCGGAACTTCCGCTTGATGGAGCGTCTGAGACGTAAGGCAGAAGAAATGGGAGTGCCAATGGTCCGCCTTGGGGTTGCCTGGGCTGCGTCCAATCCAGAGGTGACTTCGGTAATCATTGGTGCCAAGGAAAAGGTGCACATAGATAATGCCCTGGCTGCCATCGAGCTTCACTTGAGTCCGGAGCAGCGGGCTGAAATCGCGACCCTGGCTGACGAGTAGTCGATCGCAGCATCGCTCTCTCAGGGTCTGCGCAAGAATAACTTGGTAGAATTAGCGCTCAGATTTGCACCAGATTTAGCCGCGAACGATTGAGCAAAACCGCAGGCGTAGCCGGGTCTACGTTGAGAATTTCGCGATTGAGGAGCGGCCGAAGATGGTGTGAAGATGAGATGCCAAAATGCCAAGTTATTTTTGCGCAGACCCTTAGGGATGCAGCAGCAGTTTGACTCCCTGCTGCTTCTCTGCCAACTCGAAGGCTTTGTCCCACTCCTCCAGGCCGAATTCGTGCGAAATCAGCTTCTCGCTGGGGATCAGCCCCAACTCCATCAACCTGAGTGCGCGCTTCCAAGCAGGACGCCGCTGCGCGATCCCTCCGCTGACCTGAAGCTCTCGGTAGGCAATCTTCTCAAAGTCAATCTCGACCGGCACGCCTGGCAGTCCCATCTGGGAGTACTTGCCGCGCTTACGCACGAGCTCCAGTGCGAGACGCATTGCTGGAGCTGTCCCAGCACATTCCACCACCAGGTCCGCTCCGTAGCCTCCTGTCAGCTCCCGCACACGCTTAACTGCGTCATGCTGCTGGACATCGATGCTATAGTGGACGCCCAGTTCCTCGGCCAGCCTTAGACGCGCCCGGTCTCGGCTGGTTCCACACAAGATCACGGTTCCGCCTTCCGCCAGGGCTACCAGCGCCGCAAAGAGGCCAACTGCTCCCGGTCCGGTTATGGCTACGAAATCGCCCGCTGTGACACCAGCCTGCTCCGTCACCGAATGGACGCAGCAAGCCAGCAGCTCGGTCAAGGCTCCCGCCTCGAAGCTGACGTTCTCAGGGAGTTTGTGTACGAGCCTGGCATTGCAGTAGGGAGCGAAGCTCCCATGGTGCCAGTATCCCATGACCTGGCGCTCGCCACAGAGGTTGTAGTATTCGCTGAGGCAGTACCTACACCTCCCGCAATTGAAGATGGTGGGTTCGGCGGTCACCCGGTCTCCGATCTGGACCCCATCCCCAGCCTGGGATCCCTTCTCTACTACGACCCCGCTGAACTCGTGTCCCAGGACAACTGGCGTCCGGATGTTGTAGTTGATGGTGTCATGGTACAAATGCAGATCCGAGCCACAGATACCGGTCGCTCTGACCTCGATCCTTACTTGGTTGGACTCGAGGGGACGCTCTTCGACGTCCCGGAACTCGACGAAGCCTTCGCCCCGCGCGTACTTGACCACACCCTTCACGGCTCTTCCTCTCTGAAACCTTCTTCAGATAAAGGTATCAGCTATCGTTTTCGTTTCAAACAGAGTCGGTAGAAGATGGGAATCAGTGCCAGCACGAACCGACCTAGATCATTCGGAGGAAACTTCTCCATCGCCTACGCCAAAGGCGTTACTGCGTGTAGCCCAGGGTTGCAATGCGAAGCGAGCTACCCTGAGTCAGGGTCCGTAGTGTGACTTACCCAAAAGGGCTTATTGCCGACCGAGGACGTTTTGGCAATAACGCCTTCAGCGTAGAAAACATAGAGGGCAACCTAGACCCAGGGTAGCTCGCTTCGCATTGCAGCCCTGGGCTACACGCAGTAACGCCCTTAGCGTAGATCCTGTCGAAACAAACTCGTAGTTCCAATCCAGGTCTGCTGAAGTTTCAGATCAGTCCTACCCCCAAGAAGCCCTGGCCCCATTCGCGAAAGAAACTTCCGGCTACTGGGGATTTATGCGTCACTGCGTGGGGAAGAGTTGTCCGGCTCTCTCCTCGGAACCTGGGCTCATTTTGCTAGCGGCTCAAGTCGTTGGCGGCTCTGTCGAACTTGGCTTCGCAACGCTGGTAGTTCACCCGTTGGCGGCACCTTCGAAGGACAGGAGACGTGCGACGTATTCTTGACGTGCGACGTATTCTTGAAGTTTCAGACCAGCTCCGTGACAGGCTGGCCGGTGGTATCATCAATCGAGTTGGCAATCTTTATCGGTCGACCGATGGGACTCATGTATTCCTTGGTCCAGTCGATTCCAAAAGCTTTGTAGATGGTGGCGAACAAGTCGCCCATGGTCACCCTTCTCTCGGCTACATGGGCACCTCTTTCGTCGCTGGCTCCTACCACCGATCCGCCGCGAATTCCGCCCCCCCCCAGCACCAGAGACCAGCAGTGGGGCCAGTGGTCTCTCCCTCCCTTGGAGTTGAAACGAGGGGTGCGACCAAACTCGCCCATGGCGATCACGATGGTGGATTCGAGCAGTCCCCTCTCCTTGAGATCATCCAGCAGAACAGGCAAAGCGTGATCCAGGCCTGGAACCAGCTTCTCTTTGTGCTTGTAGTCGTTTTCGGCGTGGGCGTCCCAACCGTTGAGGTCATGCCCGGCCGCCGTGACGAAGCGGCTCCCCGACTCGACCAGGCGGCGGGCCAGCAGCAGGCTCTGTCCGAAACCGGTCCGGCCATAGGCCTCTCGCGTCTTTTCCGATTCCTGGGTCAGGTCGAAGGCGTTTCTCACCTCGGGGGACGTGACCATGCTCAGCGCCTGCTCGGCGAAATGATCCATTTTGAAGCGCTCTGCGATCTCCATACGCTGGCGATAGGATCGGTCCAGGAGGGCCATCAGTGACCTCCGATCCTCCAGGCGCTCCGGCGTCAGGGTCTTGGGGAGACTGAGATCCTCGACCCTGAAGTCCTCTTCGTTGGGGTTGGACATGAGGGACATGGGATCGTACTGGGCGCCCAGGAAGGCACTCTTCAGATACTCCTCCCGAGGCCCCCCCTCGAAGCCCGGTACGACGACATATGGGGGAACGTGATTTCGGGGACCCCGTTCCTTGGTGATGATTGAACCCAAAGAGGGAAATTTCATCGCCGCGGTGGGACGATGCCCGGTGAAGGCATAGTAGGTTCCCTGGCCGTGATTGTTCTCTTCGGTGCGCATGGACCGGATGATCGACAGCTTGTCCATCTGTTTCGAGATACGGGGCAACAGATTCGATACCTGGATGCCGGGAACATTGGTCGAGATGGCTCTGAAGCTGCTGTGAGGCTTGGGGTCCCACATGTCGATGTGGCTAGGCCCTCCCTCCAGCCACACCAGGATGCAGGACTTGGCCGAGGCCTTGCCCTTGACGTCCACCCCCGCCTCGGAGAGAAGACTCTCGGCCCTGAGATACTGGCTGAGGCTCATTCCGAGCAGGCTCAGGGCACCGGTTCGGATAAAGTGTCGACGGCCCAGGAGGGTCCCGGTACAGGTTAGACAACCTGCCTTTCTTCCCACTATCGGTGCGCTCATGACCTTCTTGCTCCGTTAATTCCAAGCAAACTCACGGGATGTGACCAACGCCCAGAGAACATCCTCGAAAGCCTCACGCCGCGAGGGCCGAGAAGCAATCAGATGCTCCAGGTCCCCCTCTTCAGAGGACGTAGGGTAACGACAGAGGCTTCTCAGGTAGAGTTCCTCGACAATTTCAGCATGGGAACCTTTTCCTTTGAGAAGGACGTCAAGACTGCTTCCAGGGCTAGAAATCTTTTCCTGATAGGTCGAGCCCACCAGGATATGCAGGGCCTGCTTGAGGCTGGCCTCGGTTTTCCTCTCGGGAATAATCGCACGGGTTGGTCGACCGTAAATGGTCAAGAATCGAGATGCGTGCAGGTCGGGTACCTGCAGTTCGATCGCCCGAGTTCCGCGAGGAGCCGTTCCCATCCAGCTGTTCTTGAATTCCTCGGGTACGCCAGTGGCGTGGGAGAGGGCGTCCAGCAGAACCTCCCCATCCAGTGCTCGGGGATAGTGATGAGAGTAATTGACGAGGTCGTTTCGGTTGGACGGGTTGGGTCGGGCCGCAAGCTGATAGGTGCGAGAGCGCGTAATTCGGCGCAAGAGGTGCTTGAGATCGTAGCCGTGGTTGACGAAATCCTCGACCAATGCATCCAACAGGCCAGGGTGGGTGGGTGGATTGGTGGCACGGAAGTCGTCTACTGGATCTACGATTCCCCGCCCCATCACATAACCCCACATGCGGTTTACGATGGTCTTCGAGAAGTCGGGTTGCGCAACCGTCCATTCGGCAAATGCGCGGCGAGGGTCGAAAGATCTCTCGGGGGACAGGGGTGTTCCGTCAGGAAACGTCGGAGCGACTTCCTCACCGGTGCGGGGATGAAGCACCTTGACGGTATCCTCTGTCTCCCCGTAGTCGGGCACACGTCCAGAGGGATCGTCGAAGACGACGATGGGACCCTCCGAGACCCACTCGGTGCGGCTGATGCGACCGAAGAAGGCCGCCAGTCCCCAGAACTGCTTCTGCGACCAGCGCTCGAAGGGATGATTGTGGCACTGGGCACAATCGAGACGCTGCCCCAGGAAGACCCGAAGCTCCTCCGGCATTATTTCTTCGGGGCGCGGCGCTTCGCCGTTAGGCAGGAAATGGCGTGAGGGGCCGTCGTGGCCCTGCGCCGAGAGTCTCTCCCTGGCCATCTGATCGTAGGGCTTGTTCTCTGTGATGCTGTCGCGGATCCAGGCCCAGTAGGCATAGGCGTGCGCGGGCGTCCCGGTGGACCCGTAGGCGACCCGAAAGAGATCCGAGAAACGGTAGGTCCAGTAGTCCACGTATTCGGGTGTTTCCAGCAGGGTGTCGATCAGCTTCTCTCGCTTGTTCAGATCTCGGCTCGCCAGGAACTCCCGCACCCGAGAAGGCGGCGGAAGAGTCCCGGTCAAATCCAGGCAGATTCTGCGCAAAAACTCCTCGTCCGAAGATCCTGGAGAGGGCACGAGATGCTGTTCTTTGAGCCGGGAAAAAACGTATTGGTCGATCAGGTTTTTCTCGGGAACCTGCGGATAATCGGGAACCAGGTCGGCGACAACCCCCACGCGGGTACTAGCGACATGCCCAGGCGCTCTAATCAGGATGGCTGTCTGCCCCGCCGAGACCGCCTCAACCCTGCCTTCTGGGGTGACGCGAACCACTTCCGGGTTGCTGGGCGAATACCGAACCTGGTCGGTGATATCTTCCCGTCCACCTCCTGCAAGATGGGCGGTCACCAACAACTGGCGCCCTCCCTTCGGCTCCAGCGTCATCGATTCGGGAAAAACCTCGACCCTCTCGATCCGTGCCCCACTGACTTCTTCATAGGGTGCGCCCGAGCGCACCCATTCCCGAATCGTTTCATAATCGGACGAATCCGCCTCGAACCGCATCCCGCCCCCGTGAGGTAGAGATGCGGTTGGCTTCAGAAGCAGCAGGCTTTCCTCCGGGCTGCTCGTACTTACCCGTGGTTTGATGGGCTCGGCTGCCTCAACGCTCAAGACCTGGTAACCGCCGCCCTCGACGATCCAGCGATAATCCTCTTTCGGGTGGAGGACAGCCAAGGACAGTTTGAAGCCACCTCGCCCCTTGACCCCACCATGACACTCGGATGCATTGCATCCTCGTTTGGTGAGAATCGTTCCGATATCCCGGGAAAAGCTAAAGGCACTCGTCCTTTGAATTCCCTCGACGCGAACGGCCGCCTGCGAGCTTTGACTGCCGAACTCCGCCGTGACACGGGTCTTCCCATCTGCTTTCGCTGTCAGACTGAGCTTCTCGGAAAGCGACGCCACGATGGAGTTCTCGACATGAATCCAGCTCCCTGCCGTCACATCCCTCTCGAAACCATCCGAGTATATTCCCAGCACCACCAGTTTTTGGGAGGAATCAGCACCTACCAACAAGATGTCCTCGGGGCTTAACCGCAGCGACAAGAGTTGAGGCTCGTGAGAGGGAATGGGAGCTGGCCCTGCCCAGAGAAGACCGGTTTGCAGCAGGACGAGCAAGCTGGTTAAGACCCTGATGATCATCGTTTGTACTCCGGTTTCGGCAAAGAGCTCTCGCCTCCGCTCCTGGGAGCCAGGATCATGAGGGGCACTCTACCCACCGCCAGGGAAGCTCCCGTCCTTCCAGAAAACATCGGACGGGCGGTCAACTCAACCAACCGCGGCAGCTTTATGGGCTGGGCATGATCCGCCACCACGAACGCCAAACTGACGGCTCGCCGAATCGGACGGTATCGGGTGTGATCGCCAATATGTCCACTCTCCAGCCCCATCGGGGTGTAATAGGCACCCTGCAACAATCCCTTGGTATAGGACGCAGGAGTTGCCGAAAGCATGCTCACACCTTCCGGTAGATTCGTAGCCGAGACCGCGACGTCCCCCTCAAAGCCTTCTTCCAGATCGCACACCACCGTAAAAGTCTTGGCCTTCCCAGGAACCATATTGACGCGATCCGTGATAGGGGCCAGACGGCGTCCACTCACGCCCAGACTCACCTCCAGGCGTCCCAGATGAGGTATCTTCGGCCGGATCAGCACCCGGTATGCCAGATCAGGTCCACCTCGGCGAGAGGTCAAATCGCGGATCCTTAGCCGATAGGAGCCTCCCTCCCGAAAGGTGAAGACCGTCTTGCGCTCCGTGGTCTTGTTGACGTCGTCCCCATCCCCTCCGTACTCCATGTGGATGTTGTCCAAAACGTCCCTACCGTCGGGACCCGCCACCTGCAGCCAGGGGTTGAATTGGGGCGGCACTGCCTGGGGGGTCTCGACCTCGAAGACGAGGCTCTGTCCTGGAGTTACCTTGAACCGTAAATCATCCACGTCCCCAGGAGGATCGATGGTCCCCTCCAGAATCGCGTAGTTGGGGACTTCGCGAATCGTGCCGTCATCAGGGCTGAGTTCCGTAACCCGGGTGAGGGGCTGAGACAGGTCGACGTCGGGTTCCGGCCCCATCACGTCCTTGGACGTAGGATCCTGCTCGACGGCAGGCTTTTCCGAAAGAAGAGACGGCACACCGCGACGGGCCAAATCCTTGAGTCTGGTCGCCTCCAGAGGCCGGGGAAAGCTCCCCGATTGGCTATAGGAGCCAGAATCCCGCTCCACCCAATCGGCTGGGTCTGGGTGGGCATCGCGGCCGAGGAGAGTGGACGGCTGTGGGGATTCCGAAGAGATCCTGAGTTGGTAGACGAAGTCGGGATTCCCCTCTCCCAGAAAGGATCCTACCGAAACCAGATAGGTCCCGTCCTCTCGAAACCGGTGGGTCGGCGTTGGGAACACGGTAAGCTGGCTGCCCCACCCCTGTTTTCGCAGGCGATGAACGGGAGCCATGGAGAGGGCCGGGCTCTGCCAGGGAAGCCTCAGCAGTCGCTCGGGGTCGAACCAGCTTCCGGAACGAGTGTAGAGATTCAATTCTGATTCGGCGCTGTAGGGTATGTAGATGGGAAATGAAGAAAGTACCTGAAAATGGAATTGCTGCCCCTTGGAAGCTCGAAAGGCGTAGAAGTCGAGGTCGCCGTTGGCTTCGGTTCTTCCGTTGATCACCAGCGGCGTTTCGATCTCCTGAAATTTCTCGGAGTCCTTCTCGACGGACACCGGCTCGTTTACTACCTGAAAGAGGAGCGAATTGGACATGCCGAGGGGTGTGATCAGACGAAACACGTGGAGGCCGATCTTGGAATCTCGGGTAATCCGAACCTGAATACGAGCCCGGTAGCCTGCTGTATCAGCCTGCCGCGCCTGAGGGTCCCGCTCCACCAGCCCCTCAACCTCCTTCTCGTGCACCTTTTCTACTTGCTCGAGGTGGCCTTCCAGATCGTTGCACTCAAACCAGACGGCATAGACTCCACCGAGGTCGTTGCCTCTGACGTCTGCCCGCACAACCGAGTCCTGCCGACCGCCCATCGGAAAGACCGAGAGGACCTTGGGTTCGGAGGGACCTTTATCCTTGTCTTCGTCGGCAGCCCAGACCTGCACTGGAAGGAGAAGAAGCACTAGAATCAGGTATTTAAAGGAACTCATGACTGGGCTCCAAGCTAAGGCTAGATGATAGCACAACCGGGCAGACGTCGCCTTCCATTGTGTAAGAGGGCCAAGTGATCTGGCTTTGGTCTTGCGGTCACTAGATAGTATGCCGTGTACTGACGCTTCTCCTCTCTGGCTATCTGCTGAAGCCAGACTTCAGTGCCACTTGGTATCCCGTTACCAACAACGCGCTGGATCTCGTAAAGCGGTTAGCCCATCCTTGAACTGAGCCCATGGTTCAACAGCTGCTGCGGGACCGAGGACAAACCTGGCAACTTGCCCCCTTGGTCCTCCTCATCGTGGTCGTGACAGCGGTACCATTCCTGGGATCGCTCGATAACGACTTCGTAAATTGGGATGATGGCGTCTATGTCAAGAATAATCGTCAGATTCAGGATCTCACCTGGCCCTCAGTCCAAGAGATCTTTTCCGCTCCGCTGAGTCGGGCCTATACTCCGTTCACTCTACTCTCCTTAAGCCTGGATCATGCCATCTGGGGCCTGGATCCTTTCGGCTACCACCTGACCAATCTGCTTCTGCATCTGGCAAACACTCTGCTCGTCTTTCTGTTCATTTGGCGTCTCACAAACCATCGATTGCCATCCCTCGTCGCGGCCTTGTTGTTCGGAGTCCACCCTCTGCATGTCGAGTCGGTGGTCTGGATAACAGAGCGAAAAGACGTACTCTCCACGCTTTTCTTCCTGACGGCGCTACTTTGTTATCTGAGATTTCGGAGGGAACAAAGATCCGTCTTCTACTACGTCTCACTTGCCTTGTTCGTAATCGCTCTTCTTAGCAAACAGATGGCGATCACCCTGCCCCTCGTGCTCTTACTGTGCGATTTTCTTGTGGGCCGAGCCTGGACACGGAGAGTCTTCGTCGAAAAGCTACCCTTCTTCCTGCTGAGCCTGGTGTTTGCCTTGGAGCCCTACTCGTTCACAATTTCAGATGGTGGACGGGTGCCGAGGCTCCCAGGCCGGTTGTCTCCGAGGAACAGAAGGTACACTCTCCTGAAGAAATCGTGGGAGATTCCGAGGGACCCCGGAGTCGTCCGCCGCTGGCTCGAGAGCCCCAGAATTCTACCGAGCAGCCCGACCCAAGGACCGGAGACGATCTTCTGGAGCAAGTTACTCGCCGCCTTTCCTCGCTGCTTCAACCAGGCATCGCCATCAAGCAGATAATGTTCCTGTTCTGGGCGGTGAGCTTGGCACTAGGCAAGGCACTGCTACTGGTTCCACCATCCATTATCAACTTCGCACCTCATCGAGTCCCTCTGTCGCATCCAACCTTGCTGCTCTCTGCAGGGCTGGTCTTGGTGCTGACCGCGCTGATTTGGATCTCGCACCGGTACACCCAAGTGATCCTTTTCGGGAGCCTGTTTTTCGTCCTCACCCTGGCACCAACCATGAAGTTTCTCCCCTTCTGGGCAGACCGCTTCCA
>CAUZIZ010000146.1:0-13724 GCA_963579905.1 Acidobacteria bacterium UBA6911
CCCTTCGTTCCCCCATTGCGCTGCCCTCCAACCCCTCGCTCGCGCTTCAGGCTTCCTCACGTTTCGCATTATTGGGCGACCTGGAGGTGCGAGTTCCGAATGAAGTTTCAGCTTAGTGGCCCCCCAGCGGTGCTGCCCCATTCGAGAAAGAAACTTCAGTCGAGCGACGTGGGGGTGGCCTCCAGGCCGCCGTTTTTTTCCTTCGAGCCCTGCCGTCAAAGTGCTGAGTCCTGGGGAGGTCCTTTTGGGGGACTCAGCCGGGTAGGTGGGTATTTCCGCGTTTTGAACCCGTAGGCCCTCGTTTACATCAGTTTGAAGAGGCAGTCCACTAAATGAGACGTGCTATCCTTGGGGCCACGACAGATTTAGTCTTATCAGCGTCTACAATCCAGGCGGGCAAGTTCTGGGAGGAGCTTCCGTTTCAGGAGTGGAATTGGGAGCAGGTCGCTCAAATGTTGTCCAAGTCCCCCTGGGCACGTCAAGTCCACATCCGGCCGGAGAAGATTCGGGCGCTGTCTCGAGGAGCTGGTGAGGTGCCAAGCTCGTCAGGTATAGGTCGTCCGATGACGTGGAGCGGGCCCGCACAGGTCGGCTCATCGGCTGGCGGAGGTGACTTTGACAGCACTGGCGGCGCCTTCGGCTCCTTTCACCCGTTGTTTGTGCGCTGGGACACCTCCCTTTCGATGAGGCAGGCCTTGGCGCGCCTACGCTACGGGGGTGCGAGTCTCGCTTCACCGGAGGCACAGAAGTTTCTCAAGCCGGAGTGAGATCATTTCGTCATCTGCGTGGCCGGTTTGCCACCCCAAATGGCACGGCTCGCAACCGAGGAGAAGGACCGCATTCTGGAAGAAATCCGGGTCGAGTCCTTCCTCCAGATCAAAGGACGACCGCCGTTGGCTGCCGAGGTTGTCCAGATAGGCGCGGAGCAGGGTTGGGCTGAGCTCCGTATCCTCTTTCCCAGAAGGGGTTCCCAGGACATTCGCCTCAAGGACAACAGGGTCGAATTTATCAGCAAGATCTCGAAGCAGAAGATCTCCCGGAAGTTCAAGCTGAAAGATATGGTTTTCAAGGGAAGCCTGGAGCTGTAGAGCGACACAGGTTCTATGAATCGATCTCCCGAGTCAGGAAGCCACTCGTCCCGATGGTGACACTGGTTCCCATCCTGTTGGTGTCCTTTTTAGGAAAGGTCGGGGCAACTGCTCCGCAGGACCAAGCTCCCACCTTTCGAGCTGAATCGGATCTGGTGTTGGTGGACCTCGTAGTCACCGACCGAAAGGGCAAGTTCGTCGACGACCTGAAGCTCGAGGATGTGTAGATCCTCGAGGATGGAAAGGTCCAGGACATCCGATTCTTCAGGCTGGAGCGAAGGAGAACCGCCGAGCAAGATCCCGAGAAGGATCAAGTTTTAGACCCTTTCCAGAAGCCCGAGGGTGGGCAGGAAACGTCGGCGGTAGTGGGTGGCTACTACCTCTTCCTGCTGGATCTACAGACCATGGATCACAACTCAGTGGAGAGGAGCAAGGAGTTCATTCGAGAGTTTCTATATTCAAAGATCGACTCACGAGATCAGACCATGCTGGCTACGATTCGTCCCCAGTTCAGGGTAGACGAGGCGATGACTCAGGACTTCTCCAAACTGGAGGCAGCGCTGGATCGGATCTCCTACCGCCACGAGAAGGCGAGTTTGGAAAGATTTGCAGAAAGGGTGGACTATATCTTCTCAACCGGCGGGCCTCGCCCGCTCTGGCTGAGTCGATGGCCGTCATGGAGGCGCAACAGTTCCTTGGAGATCTGGCGATGCGTCTGGATCTGTCGTGTCGGGCTCTCTCTGCACTTTCCCGCTACCTGGGGTCGCTCCCTGGCCGGAAGCATGTGCTTTATTTTTCCCGCGGGTATCCTCTGACCGCAGCCCTTCGAGCGGGTGATATCATTGAGCGACGAAAGAATATGGAGATCCGAGGTACACTCGTGACCCGAGGAAGGAACACCATAGGGCAGTACCTATCCGGGACCAGTGGCAGCCTCTCGCGTCTGACGAAGAGGCTACGATCCGCCGTAAACCAGGCTAATCGGAACCAGGTCTCCTTGTACAGCATAGATCCTTGGGTACTGATGGTCGTTCCCTTCGATTTGAGTGTCTTCTACGATGTAGGCGACATGGAGTCCCCCCAGGAGTTCCTTGCCACCCTGTCGGAGGATACCGGGGGAGTCCTGTATACCAACAAAAACGATCTGGGAAATCCCATTCGCGAGGCGTATCTGGACAGCCGAGCCTACTACCTGCTGGGCTATGTCCCCACGACAAAGCCGCAGGCGGGGAAGTTCTACAAGATCAAGCTCAACTTGAAGAGAAAGGGCCTGAAGGTCCGATACCGAAAAGGCTACGCCGATCGAGACCCGGCCGAAGCTGCCACCACAGACCTGGCCAATGCCTTCAAGTTTCCCGATCTCTACGAGGATTTTCCGTTCGAGGCATCGATTGATACCGTATCGGGAAAGCTAGTGGTGCGCACCGTGATTGCCACCAAGGATCGCAGTTTCATCTCCGCGGACGCCCGCAACCGCTGCACCCTCGAGATCTTCGGGAGCCCATTCAACGATGACGGTCAACCCATCGGAGAGGGCTTCCTGTTCTCCAAGACGGTCGAGCTGGACTTCAACGAAAAGGAGTTGGCGGCATTCCGCAAGGACTACGCAAAGATTGCTCCATCGGTCGAAGAGGAGTTCCCCAAGGGTAGCAAGGATTTGGTCGTCGTCCTTCGCCAGAAGCTATCAGGGGAACTTTCTGCCGCGACGCACCCTGTGGACTAATCCCATGCAGCCGGAATAGCTATCGAATGTGTGCTAGTGAGGCATCGACTCAGACCAACAAGCAGTGTGTCCAATGTAGGACGGGCACTCCTGCCCGTCGAGAATATTGACGGGCAAGAGAAGAAAGGATCGTGGAAGATGCCTACGCTGATTGAGCAGCCCATTGTGATTGAAGGAGCCGGAAACAAGCCCAAGAGGATTGAAGAATATGCGGGAAGAGTAGCGTCCGGCAACGGGCAGGTCAGTGTGGCGCGGATGCAGGCTCCGGCTGGCTGGCTGGAGCCAGGCCAGGCGGCCGAGTTCGAAGAGATTACGGTGGTGCTGAAGGGACTGGTCCGGGTAGAGCATGACGGCGGCGTGCTCGAGGTGAGAGCGGGCCAGGCGGTCGTGACGGCGCCGGGTGAGTGGGTGCGGTACAGCACGCCGGAAGGGGCTGAATACATTGCGGTGTGTCTCCCCGCCTTCTCTCCGGAGACGGTTCACAGAGACGCAGACTGAGCACTCTGGTTCAGAGGATGTCGGACGAATCCGAAGAAACGGGGGAGCACACTGAACCCTCCTCAACGGAGATTCTCGAAGGGCGTGATTTTTATTGGGAGAATGGTCTGATAGTCATGACCGCGGAATTCCTCAAGCGCCGTGGCTACTGCTGCGACTCCGGGTGCCGGCACTGTCCGTATACGGCGAAGTCCGACAGAGCCGCGAACGACTTGACTCGTTAGCAATATAAACCCCAGCCGCGAGGAGAGAGCTGGACAACAGAACCGTTTTCGCGTCCCCGATCGGTGTTCTTCTGATGTTCCCGTCTTCTTTCGGGTCTGTGGCCACAATCCCTTCAGAGGGTTCAAATCAGTGGGCGGTACTGTCTGCCCGGGGTTCGGAAACGCTAAGCTGAAACTTGATTTGACTGTTCCTTAGCCACAAGGGTGTAACCTATTGACTCTGGGATTGTTAGGTAATGGAAGCCTGGAGCGCGAGCGAGGGGTTGGGGTGCAGTAAGATGCGCGGACAAAGGGCTCGAAGCTTGGCGAAGCAGGGGAGTCAAGACGATTCGCGGTGTTCCCCAACCCCTCGCTTGCGCTGCAGGCTTCCATGAATCGGAAATGCCTGTCCTGGGGGTACCAGTTTTTTCATGTACGATCCGGCGCAGCTGGTGGCGGGGCTATGCTGAAACTTCATTGGATAGGAAATCATGCAGGAGCAGCCGTTTGACAGAGCCGTGATTGCGAAGGAGCGGTACCGGCATACCGATGCCGGCAAACAACGGACCCGGCCGACAGTGATCCGAGGACCCTCTTCTGATAGAATCGCGACATGCCCCGATCGGTGATCGGGGCCCGCTCCCTCACGGTCACGGCTCTGTAAATATGCCAAAGCAACAGCGAGCCGGGATCCTAACCCTTTCATTCTCCAAGGGCTTTCGTGGCATCCTCTATTCTGGATCCTTCCAAGTTTCTTTCTCGAATGGGGCCAGGGCTGACCTGAAAACTGAACGTGGCTTCGGTCTCCAGTCCGAAGTATTCCTCTGTCGCGCCGTTGGCTCGACCCACGGCAGCCTGGAGACCGCCGCCATACGAACGGGCTTCAGGGGGATTGGCTGGCTTCGTGTAGCTCACGTCCCAGGGTCGCGATCACCCTGGGGAGTGCGTCCACATCCTCCACGGTCGTGTTGAAGTTTACGATACAGGCGCGCAATGCGTACCTGCCTCGGATGACTGCGTTGGACACGAATGCTGTCCCAGTCTTTTCCAACCGATCCTGGATCCGCTGATTGAGCTGGTCGAGGTAGGTCTCCGTTGCAGGATCTCCCACCTTCTCCAGGAGCTCCGTGGGGCGATAGCGGAAGACCGATATGCTGAGTCCCTGGATGATCGGCTCGAGTTCTTCCTGCTTTGACACGTTGTCGTGTAGTCTTCGGGCGAGTCCGATGTCTTGAGAGATCATGCGCTGGCAGCCTTCGCGTCCCGCCTGGCGCAGACCCAACCAGACCTTCAGAGCACGGAAGCCGCGCGAGTTCTGGGGGCCAAAGTCGACATAGTTGGTCGCCTCGACACCGAAGTAGTAATAGGGGGGATGATACGAAAATGCCTCGCGGAGTGCCCCGGCTCGTTGGACCAGGACACAACCTGCTTCGAGAGGAGAGTAGAGCCACTTGTGCGGATCAACCGCGACCGAGTCCGTCTCCGCCAACCCGCGGATCTCCTCGGGAGCTTCGGGCACTACGGCAGCAAAGCCGCCGTAGGCACCATCGACGTGGAACCAGATCTTTTCCTGCCTGCAGATGTTGGCCAGCGCTGGAAGAGGGTCAACGGCCCCCGTACTCACCGAGCCGGCGGTGCCCACCACGATCAACGGCTCGAAGCCATCCGCGCGATCCCGTGTAATGGCGGTCCGCAGCGCGTCGACGTTCATGCGGAGGTGGTCGTTCGTCTCGATCCAACGGATGGCGTTCGTCCCGATGCCCGAGAGGTCGGAGGCCTTCTGGAGCCAAGTGTGGGCTTCTCCCGAGACGTAGACGCTGAAGTGACGGGCTCCGGGGGCGTTCATGCCCGATTCCCGAACCTTCCAAGCGGAACCCGCCGGGGCGTGAGCTGCGAGAAGTCCCACCCAGTTGCCCATGTTGCCACCACTGACTAAGAGCCCTCCACAGTCTGAAGGGTAGCCGATCAGCTCTGAGATCCAGCGGATGGTCTGCGACTCGATCTCCGTTGCCATCGGAGAAAGTGTCCATGCCCCCAGATTCGGGTTGATCGCCGCGGCTAGCAGGTCGCCCAACATGCCGATCGGTGCCGGCGACGAGGTGATGTATCCGAAGAAACTGGGGTGTCCGTTGTGGAGAGAGTTCTCGATCAGCAGTTCGGTGGCCTCTTCCAGAACGGCGGACGCCTCCTGAGCCTTCCAGGGAAGGGAAGCGCTCGCTCTCAACTTGTTCCGAACCGCCTCTGGTCCCTCGCCAGGTGTCACCGGACGCGCGGGAAGACTCACGAGTAGTTCGGCGATACGGTCGACTAGTCTGTGCCCGGCTGCTCGAAATTCCGCGGCGGAAAAAGCCAAGGGGGACATCATCTGAACCTCGGCCAAGTCGAAGCGGTGCTGGAGGGACTTTGGTGCTCATGTGGACTCCTCGTCCCGTAGCCCCTCGAACAAGTCTGTTTCAGGGGTGCGTCCGCCGTTTACGCTGCTGAAGACGCGATAGTAGCTCTGCAGGCCCCAGAGGCTCTCATGCTGCTTGTCCGAGACATCGGCGAGACCTGGGTAACCGGGCAGCTGTGTTTTGTAATACTGGATGGCTCTCCACACGGTGGGCCAGTACTCACGTGCATCGATTCGGGTCGTGATCGACCATTCCGGCCATAGGGATGCTTCTCGGACCTCGCCGTCCACGGTGCTCGTGAGCTTCTTGAAGGCTCTCTGGTATGCCTCCCAGCTTTCGCGTCCCCAGGCCAGGTAGTAGAGCTTGGACACGGCATGGGGGCGTGAGCGCCTGTCTTTGAGGGATGGCTTGGCGGCAGCGATAATTGCCGCCGTAGAAAACTGGCAGATCGCGATGTGATCCGGGTGTCCGTAGGCACCGTCGTGGGCAAAGGTCAGCACGACCTGGGGGCGGACGCGCCGGATGAGCGAAGCGAGTTCTGAGATGACAGTAGCAGGTTCGGCTCGATCGAGGGCTGCGTCCATGTAGTCGAGAACGGAGAGGGAATGGATACCCAGTTCCCGGGCGGCAGCCTGGAGCTCGGCCTCACGGATTCTACCGAGTGCTTCGGGGCCCGGGTGGAAGCCCTCGTCGCCGTAGCGTCCGGCCTGTCCACGCGTGGCTATGACTACGTGGGTTTCGACACCTTCGGCGGAATATTTCGCCAGGGTTCCCCCGAAGCCCAGGGACTCATCGTCGGGATGGGCTAGTAGGGCCATGAGTTTGAGAGTCTTCATGTTTTGATCTCGCTTTGTCTTTCCGAGCTGGACCATTCGGATGGGGTCTTGAGTTGGCTGGGGAGAGGGTACTGGCTGTTGTCCGCTCTCTCCTCGAAACCTGGCCTCATATTGCTGCCAGGTCACGCCGTGCGCGGCTCTGTTGGATCGGCTACGCTTGATTGGGGATCTGGCTGTATCTTGTGCCCTGGGTTCAGCCGGTCAGGCCAGCGCTTTCTGGATCAGGCTGCCTCGTTGGCCCGTCAGGCGCTCTTGCAGACCATGGTAGAAGTAGGTCAGGTTCTTATGATCAAGGCCCATCAGATGAAGAATGGTCGCGTGGAAATCGGAGACGTGATAGGGGTCTTCGATGGCCTTGAATCCTAGCTCGTCGGTGGCCCCGATCGCCTGGCCGCCCTTGACTCCCGCACCTGCCATCCACATGGTGAAGCCATACCAATTGTGATCCCGGCCCGGCTTTCCGACACCTTCGCTGGTGGGAGTCCGGCCGAACTCACCTCCCCAGATGACCAGGGTTTCGTCCCACAGACCGCTGCGCTTGAGATCCGTAATCAGGGCTGCCATGGGCTGATCGGTCTCGTAGCCGTGAAGCTTATGATTGGTAATGCAGTCGACGTGCCCGTCCCAGGTTTCCGGACCGTGTCCTCCCCCAGAGTAGAGCTGGACGAAGCGTACCCCCTTTTCGACCAGACGGTGGGCAATCAGACACTTGCGGCCGAAGTCGTTGGTTAGATTGTCGTTCAAGCCGTACATGTCTTTGGTCTTCTCATCCTCCTTGTCGAGGTCCACGACCTCGGCGGCCGAAGTCTGCATGCGATAGGCCAGTTCGTAGGAATAGATGCGAGCGGCCAGTTCGGATTCCTGCTCCCGGGAGCTGAGATGTTCCTGATTCAGGCGATTCAGCAGGTCCAGGGAGTGGCGCTGCCGACGCTCACTGACATTGTCGGGAGTTGCCAGGTCCAGAAGGGGACTCCCCCTGCTGCGAAATAGCGTGCCCTGATAGGCGGCGGGCATGAACCCCGCCGACCAGCTGGCAGAGCCGCCGATGGGCCCTCCCCTGGGATCAGTCATTACGACGAAACTGGGCAGATCTTCGCTCTGCGTACCCAATCCGTAGCTGAGCCAGGAGCCCAGGCTGGGCTTCCCGATAACCACGCTGCCTGTGTTCATCTGCATGACCCCAGAAGCATGGGCCGCGGTGTCTGTGTACAGGGATCTCACCACGCAAAGGTCGTCAGCGTGCCGAGAGAGATGTGGGTAGATGCTGCTGATTTCCAGCCCGCTCTGACCATGTTTCTTGAAAGGGAAGGGCGACTGCATCAAGTAGCCGATGGGACGATTGTTGGAGCCGACGGACAGTTCTCCCTGGTAGGGCTGCCCATCGTGTTTGGTCAAGGCGGGCTTGGGATCGAACAGGTCTATATGGCTGGGCCCCCCGTTCATGAAGAAAAAGATGACGTGCTTGGCCTTGGCCGGGAAATGGGAGGGTTTGGGAGAGAGGAGTGCCGCGGGCATCTTTCGAGTTGAGGAAGCCTGAGCCGACGGAAAAAAGAATCCATCGCTGGAGAGCAGATCGATCAGGGCAAGACCGGCGAAACCTCCTCCCACTTCCCACAAGAACTCCCTTCGGGTGCGGCCGCAGGGAGTGTGATTGGGACGATAACGCTTGCTTTCTTGGGACATGCTTTACCTAATCAGGGTAGACAAACTCGTTGAGGTTAAACATTACCCTGCACATCTGATGCAGAGCGGCACGGCGGACTTCTTCACGATCGTTGACTTTGGTCGATTCCCACAGACTTGCCTCCATCTCCCGGCGGAGGAAGTCCAGCATCGACTCTCGCTCATGCCTGGTTGGGGGACGGCACAGGGTCAGTCTGTAGGCCCGCTCGATCAGCTTATCGAAGTCCAGACCTACCTCGTGGATCAGGCGCTCAGTAAAGTAGTGGGACTGGCGGGTAATGAAATCGCCGTTGAACAGTGTCAGAGCCTGCGGAGCGGTGCTGGTCACAGCCCGTTTGGCGGAACTGCGGGAGGTGTCGCAGAAGTCCAGCACTTCCAGCATCGGAATGATCATGAGCCGTTTGATGAAGGCGTAGATGGTACGGCGCGATGCCTCCGCCTCCTCCGATGCTTTCCAGATCTTGTCGGGGTCGGGATGGCCTTCCAGTGCCGCCGGCTGGACCTCCGGCAGGATGCTGGGACCGAACATCTTACGGTTCAGGCGTCCACTGACGGCGAGAATCGAGTCGCGGATGACCTCCACCTCCAGGCGAGTGTAGGGAAATCGCCAGAGCAGCCGGTTCTCGGGGTCCTCCTCGCGATAGGCAGGAAGACCGTTCTTGCTCATGCGATAGCTGTTGCTGGTCATGATCAGCTGGTGCAGCTTCTTGAGCGACCACCCCTGCTCGACGAACCAGCTCGCTAGCCAGTCCAGCAGCGCGGGATGCGTCGGTTTCTGGCCTATCGCGCCGAAATCATTGGCGCTGCGGACCAGCCCCGCCCCGAAGTGAAACTGCCAAACCCGGTTGACGATGACGCGCGCGGTCAGGGGGTTCTGGCGATTGGCGATCCAGCGTGCCAGCGTCAGTCGGCGAAGGCTGGTAGCTCCAGCGTCCGGAAACGCGGGCTCTGGATCGGCGAGTACAGCCGGAACCATGGGGGGCACTGCGGGTCCGGGCGTAGCGGCTCTGCCCCGAAACAGGAGGTGGGTGGGACCTGGAAGTTTAGGCTCGTGCATGAAGTAGGCGCGCTCCGGATCGGGAGTCGCCATTTTCAGAGTGCCGATCTTCTCTTCGAGGAAGTGAATCTCCTCCAGGGTTTTTGAAGGCATTGCGGCCGTGACTTCAGTTACCGACTCTTCGAAGTGTTTTTGGACCAGGTTCTTCTGCTCCTCTGTCCGCTCCTTGGGAGCAGTCAGAAAGGCCTGGTTGGCTTCTTCGAGAAGTTTGCTCTCACCGCTCGCCAGGAAGCTGGACCGGAAGTCTTCGCGGAGGCGCTCTATCTCCTGGGCCAGAGGGGCGATCTCGGTATCCCTGGCTGCCAATCGAGCTAATTGCTCTCGTGTCCCGATCGGCAAGTCCAGTTCCCGGCGGCCGTTCCGGGGTCGCTGAAGGCCGTCGAAGATGGCGACCATGCTGTAGTAATCGCGCTGGGTGAGGGGGTCGAACTTGTGGTCGTGGCAGCGAGCACAGCCCAGAGTCATGCCCAGAAAGACCTCTGAAGTGGTTCTGACGATGTCATCCAACTGATCGAATCGGTCCTGGGCGAAGTCCGCTGGTTCGTCGTCCCAGGGACCGAGTCGCGCGAAGCCAGTGGCAATGTGGGTCTCGGCGGAGCGATCGGGAAGCTCATCCCCCGCCAGTTGCTCCAGAATGAAGCGATCGTAGGGCTTGTCCTGGTTCAAGGAACGAATGACGTAATCACGATACTTCCAGACGCTTGGTTTGGTGGCGTCCCGTTCGTATCCGTTGGTTTCCGCATAGCGAACCAGGTCGAGCCAGTGACGGCCCCATCGTTCCCCGTAACCTGGACGCTTCAGAAGCTCGGAGACCAGTTCGTCAAAGCGTTCGGGTGTAGGAGCGTCCAGAATCTGCTCTTGTTCGTCCAGCGTCGGGGGTAGTCCAATGAGGTCCAGGTAGATTCGTCTGAGAAGAACCCTGGGAGTGGCCGCAGCTGATGGTTTCCAGCCTCGTGCTTCCAGCTTCTCCAGGACGAAGGCGTCAATTGGATTGCGGACCCACTCCCCATCGCTCGCTTCGGGGATCGCAGCAGGAAGAACGGGCTGAAACGACCAGTGCGACGAGCGCCCAGCTTGTCCTTTGTCGGCCGATTCCTCCTCGGAATAGTGCGCTCCCTGATCGATCCACGTCCGCAGCAGGCCGATCTGGGCTTCTGGAAGACGGTCACCCTGTGGCGGCATCACAATCGATGAGTCTGCTCCGGATATGTAATGTATCAATCGGCTCCCGCCGCTGTTGCCTGGAATCAGAGCGGGTGTGCCGGATTCGCCGCCCTTGAGGGCTCCAGGACGATGGTCCAGACGCAGACCGTGCATCTGGACCGCTTTCCCGTGGCAGCCATAGCACTGGCCACTCAAGATGGGCAGGATTTGTTGTGTGAAATCTACGGTCGTATCGGCAGGGGCCGGCAGGCTTGCTCCGCCAAACGCCCAGTGAGTGAGAGACACCACTAGAAAAACGGAGGCGGCCGTGACCTGTCTGACAAGCACTCTGTAGTATAGAATAATGTCTAATGCTAGCCCACGCGATTTCGCTCAGTCAATGCATGCCTCAGATTTCCGACGGGAGTTCTCGTGTTGAGTCACTGGACTTAGGGCTCAAACAAGGTAACTCAGCCAAGCTAAAGGATGCAGTTTAGTCCCGCCCCCAGGAAGCGCTGGCCCTATTCGAGTAAGGAAACTTCGAATGATCCAGAATAGAGGGTGTCGCAAAATCCCTTGGAGATTGGAAGGGCTAAGATTCCGCCTCGCTGTTGCTTCGGCGTGCTAACAGAGCCGTGACTGTGAGGGAGCGGGCCCCGATCACCGATCGGGACAGGTGGGGAGTCCATAAAAAGAGGGACCTCGGGTCACTGTCTTACGGGTCCGTTGTTTGCCGGAATCGGTATGCCGGTACCGCTCCTTCGCAGTCACGGCTCTGTCATCTGGCGACGGCTGCTTCGCTTCCTCGTGATTGAAGTTTCAGGTTAGCTCTGGTCCAGGACCCAGATGGGGAAGTAGAAGGGGAAGATTACTGAGAGCACCTTGGGGGGCGAGTTGGGACGTGTTGGATGGGGTCCGAAGATCCACGAAGTCAGCTCTCGACGTGTTGTCTCCAGGTGGTTGCTCAGGTGTTCCTCTCCGAGCTGCAGTCCGGCATCGGTGAAGCGAAAACTGATCTGCTCTTGGGCATCGGTCACCCCGAGCGAAAACTCCCGATTGACCCCGGCGTTTCTGCTCTCGATCCAGGGCGCGATTCTTCGGAGAAAAGCGGAGGGGTGATTGATTCTAATCATCATGGATTTCTCGTCGACGAGGCGTCGATCTGAGAGTCTCTTCTGGAGCACGGCACCGAGCTCGGTACGAGTCAAATTGTCGTAGGCCTCAATGGACTCCTCTGGGTGCAACCTTGAGAGGGAGTGGTGGAGCAGCGTTTCGACTGCGGATGCAGGTCCTCCCGCCTCGATCAGTCCGTGCTTGTTGCTGGCCCTGCTGAAGATGAGGTACCCCACGGGCGTGTTCTCTTCGAGGGCGATCAGGGTCGTCATCTTGGGAAGGCTGAAGAGGAATTCCATCTCCACTGGGTTTCGTTCCACGCCAAAGACTTCCTGGCTATGGAGCCTTCCGATATCTTTCAGGTAGCGCGTGGTTGTGGGGTCGTAGAAGACGATCTGTTCTCCATTGTCCCGGAAGAGAGTGGCATCCTGGTGCCGGCAGGAGTACTTCCAGCCCTGGTGGCGTACCGCCTGGTAGGCACCACATTCGTAGAAGGGAAAGGTGGCAACCTGCGTCCACAGTACGGATAACTCGCAGCCGACCTGGGCCATGCGCTCGATGCAGCTCTTCAAGCAGCCCAGGCCATCTCCCTTTCGGCGGTGTTCGGGATAGGTTGCGGTAGGAGAGATAATTCCGATGCTGAAATTGCAGTCATCGATCTTCACGGGACGAGGCAGAAAGGGAACGACACTGACCACCCTTCCTTCGGACTTTATGACTCTGATGTTATCCAGGTTCGAATTCAGGTAGACGAGAGGGTAATCGTCCAGCATCGTCTGGTCCGACCCTTCTCGCATCGCAGAGTCGACCAGCGCGATGACTTGCGGCAGATCTTCGGGTGAGCAGGTGGTAGGACGCTGTACGCCAGGCACGTTGAGTCATCCCTGGTCGACGAGTTCCGCAAGGTATTCCCCGCCGAAGTCGATTTTCAGTCCCACCCACATCGGGAGGTGGTCGGACATTTGATGAGTTCGCCAGTCGCTCAGGTAGTAGCGGCTCTGCTCTTTAGGGTCTTTTACCACACCCTTGGCAGTCGTCTGATATAGAGGACCCATGGTGTCCGCATAGATGGCCTCGTCCTCAGGCCGATACACGCTTTTGTAGAAATCGAATACCCCAGCGCGTCCAGTAGGTTTCAAATGATTCGCACGCACTTTGAAAGCGATTTGGTCGTAGCGGCGCTTCTTTTTTCCCAGGTTGGAGGCAGGGACCGGCTGCAGCTCCGGGGGCACCAGGAAACCGGCATCGGTAATTGCCTGCATGGTCTCGCTGGCGTTGTGGAAGATGTTGAAGTCACCCAGCAGGATGATGTTGTTGGACCAGCTGCCCGGTTCGTCTGCTCTCCGAGCCAGAAAATCGGCAATCGGCTCGAAGCTTGAGATGATCTCGGCGATATAGGCGAAGGACTCCTCGCTGCACCTGCCTCCTTTGCTGAAATCGAACTTGCGGATGTTCCAGGTGGCTAGTAGCGTGAGGTTGTCCTGCAGATTTCTGGGAGGAACTTCCTCGGTAAGCTTTTCTCTCAAGTCGAGCAGGCGTTCACCCATGCGCTTGAGCGTAGAGCCGGTGGAATCGAAGTCGTAATAGTATGACGTGGTATTTCTCCTTTGATTGCTAAGCAGAATTTCTAAGTGACCATCTTACTACGACAGGCCAACAAGAATCAGTCCGGCCCCCGGCTGGTAGCCGGATCATTCAGGAAAAAACTTGGATTGCCGCTGCCATGATCTTCGCTAGCAACCCTGACAGAGCCATGACCGTTGTAGCTTCCGATTCATAGGCAACAATTTCTCCCGGGCACATAGGTTACACTTTTGGAGTCTTGGAGTTTCATTCTTCGGTGGGTGTATCTCGTCGTAGAAGCGGTGGAAACGGTGGGAAACTCCGTCCGGAGGAGTTTCCCAAGCGTTGTGGGAACGGTGGAAAAACTCGACGCCAAGAGTCGTCTGCTTGATGTCGCCGTTTTTCCACGGTTTCCACAGCGCGC
>CAUZIZ010000147.1:0-13564 GCA_963579905.1 Acidobacteria bacterium UBA6911
GAGTGGCTTGGTGCATAAACTTAGAATTTGGGCCTCCAAAATGACTCCTAGGAGCCGGGAAATGATCCTGTTTTTGAAATTGCGCTTATTTTGGGGCTAGAATGCGAAGGCCGTCGTCCGTTTCAGGTTTTTCGTACACCCGTTTGATCCGAATCGACATTCAATCACCGCGGAAGGCGAACATTCATAACTCAACCGGTGCGGACCACCAGCTCCCGATCTTCACCCTCCAGCGGAAGGCTTACCCAGGCACCGGAGCGGGCGTGGGAGACGTGGAAGCCAGCGATTGCCTCGAGTGTGTGGACCGCCTCGATGGCTGGATAGGGGAAAGTCGTCCCATCGTCGAGCCACTGGACGATTTCTACGACGGCTACGTCCATCGAGGTGGCCTGGGCCCGGGGGCTGGGCCAGTGGTCCTGGCGTCCGTCCCAATACTTGATCTTCACCTCGTCCCCCCCTGTAGAGGCGCTGCCCTCGGTGCCATTGAGTGCAATGAGCATGGGTACCCTGGCGTAGTCCGACGCATCCACCGTGGTGATGAGTCCGCCCTCCAGGCGCATCAGACCCCACCCGCCCGGATCCTGAAACTCTGACCCTCGGCAGTCGGGCTTTCCCGCCAGATCCAACGTCCCTGAAACGGCTTCGACCCGAAGTCCGGTGATCATATAGATGGCATCGAAGACGTGGGTGCCGACGTTTCCCAGTCGTCCGCTGGGCCACTGTGCGGTAACCGAGGTCGGCTCGCCCAGCCCCCCATCGGCGATGAGGTCGCGCAGGCGCCGATAGTTGGGATTGAAGCGCCGGTTGTGGTTGATCGCCAAAAGCGATCCTGCCTCCTCACACGCGGCGACCATGTGTGCGCCTGCCGCCGCCGTGGGTGAAATGGGCTTTTCGCAGAGGATGGCCCGGACCCCATGCTGCGCGCAGGTCACGGTGATCTCCTCGTGTACAGGCGTGTACGTGGCGACCGCGACGATGTCCAGATCTTCCTTCTGCAACATCTCCTGCCAATCGGCGTAGGTTGGGATTCCAGTCCGTTCGGTGAAGCGCTGGCGCCGGCCCAGGTCGCGGCTGCTGCCGGCAACTACGTCGACTTTGGGATGTTTGGCTAGCGCCTCGATGTGGGTTCCGTCCAAATCTTCTACCAGCTGGCCCAGGGCATCGCCGGAAACCTGGTCTGCACCGCCGATGTAACCGAGGCCGACTATGGCTGCTTTGTAAGGGGTGTCTGTCATCTATCACTCCTCTCTCTTTGCTTTCCCGCTGTTGGTTTGGATGGCTCTCTCGGGGGCGATTGTACTTTGTGCGGATACCCTACTCGCTCTAAGCTGAAACTTCAAGAATTCGTCGCACGTCTGAACGTCGTACGTCTCCTGTCCTCCGAAGGTGCCGCACCGCTGGGGGTCCACTAAGCTGAAACTTCAATTGGCTTCGGAAGGGCTACGTGGGTTCGGTCTCCAGGCCGAAGTATTCTTCTTTTCGAGCCTTTGGCTGATTCACGGCGGCCTGGAGACCGCCGCCACGGCCGACTCCAAGTTATCTTCGTAGGATGGGCACTCTTGCCCGTCACTTTCATCGACGGGCAGGAGTGCCCATCCTACAACGGACAGAGTGCTATCGATGTTCGTGGTTCGAGACAACCGAAAGTTTCTTTCTTGAATGGGGCCAGGGCTCCTGGGGGGCCACTAACCTGAAAAGACGGTCTGGAAACCACCGCCACGAACGCCAAGGTTGACGCTCGATCAATCGCTGGATAGAGTGCGAGAATGATTCACAAGATCCTGTTCACAGCCGCCTTCTTTGCTTTCATGATGCTTCCGCTCCAAGCCAAGGAAAAGCTCATGATCCTGAGCTGGGGTGATGTCATATGGAAGCACCGTGGAGAGGGAACCGCTCAGTTGGACACTCCTGAGAAGGTTCGCGAAGCGGCCCGGATCTGGAAGGCCCGGGGAGTCACAAAGGTCTTGTTCCGGGTTGATGACTTCCGCATCATCCTCTTCCACGAGATTAAAGTCGCCTCCAACAACCCTTATATTCAAGAATGGGCCAAGGTTTCCAAGAAAGCCTGGGATGACGGGCTCCTGAAGGTTGCTGTTGAGGCGATCCATCGGGAGGGCATGAAGGTCGACATGTGGGTCACGATCTTCGACGAAGGATGTCCCCCCGATGTCCTTTATTCAGACTCCGAATTTTTCTCCTGGCAATCCCATTTCACGAAGGAAAACCCTCAATACCTTGCCAGCGATCGGTCTATCACCCCGAATCAACGCAAGCACCACTGGGGCGAACTGGAGTGGGCCTATCCCGAGGCGAGGCGCTATATGTTGAGCGTGATTCGTGCCTTCTCCGACCCTTTTGACTTTGATGGGGTCTTTCTGAGCGTGCGTTCCCATGCGCCTCCTGCCGAGCATGCCGACCAGTTTGGCTTCAACGAACCGGTGGTCAAGGAGTTCCAGCGGAGATATGGCAAGAACATTCTCCAGACCAGCTTCGATCTCGAGAAGTGGAGAGATCTCAGGGGAGAGTACTTCACTACCTTCCTCAGCGAGGTCAAGAAGCACATTCAGAGTAAGGGACAGACCCTTTCTATCGGGGTAGCCCAGGGAGACTACGTCGGTCCTCCCTTTGGCAACATGAAGCTGCAGTGGCGCCAGTGGGTATCCCAAGGAATAGTCGATGGTCTGGTGATCGGTCACATTACCAACGAAAGAGCCCGCTATCCGCGTCGCACCCAGAGGGCGATGGGGTATATCCACAATCAGGAGGAGGGAGTGGGGCTTCCACCCATCGAGGAAGCCGTGCGAGACGACTACGGCCCGCTTTGCCAGAAGCATGGTGTCGGACTCTACCTTTCGCCTCGCAGCTTCAATCTCCGCTTTGAACATCCCAGCTATGGCAAGGGGGCCCAGGATCCCAAGGAGACAGAGAGGCTCATCCAGGCCTTCGAAAAGGACTCTGGAGTGAAGGGGATTCTGTACAGCTATAGCGAGGTGATGAAAAACCCTTGAGCGGCCTAAAGTCCCTGTTTGGTTCGGGTGTCTCCCTATCGCGTTTGCTCCTGTCAGCTTCCTGTAGCAATTCCGGCGCGACGGTCACGACCAGTTCGGCGGCTCCCATGGGGCTGTCGGCGATGACGGTCAACGGCAGCATCAACCCACACGCGGTCGCGACCCGATACTACTTCGAGTACGGCACGTCGCCGTCCTACGGACACCGGACCGACCTGCGCGAGCTACCTCCCAGCTTGTCTGCCTACTACCACGAGAGCTGGGACCAGGGCTTCGGAGGCTGGGATACCTGGGGGCTGGAGCAGACGCATCACTCGACTGGAGGGCACTCAAAGGGGTTTCTGAGGGTGTCGGAACCCACCATCAACAATGATTTCAATCACACCATGGCAGACGTCCTACATCTCATGAGCTTCTTCTATGGAGGTCCGTCGGATACCCACAGCGCTTTTCTGGGTGGTGGAGATGCCGACTTTCGAGACGCACGGATCAAGCTCTGGGTGCGCGGAAACGAGTGGAAGCCCAACGGGTCCGAACTGATCTGGTGGACCCAGAGCCAAAGCAATATCGAGCTCGGGAATGGGAAGGGCTTCATGCGAGCTAATTGGGGCTACACCGGGTTCAGCCTCACCGGCTATCTCCTGGACGGCGAGTGGAACAGGGTCGAGTACAGACTGCTCAATGACACCTCCGAGTGTACCTATGGAGGCAGCAATCACGGACTGCATGGAAAGAAGAAGTGGCCCTACTGGACCATCGATCAGGTTCAGGCTCACATCAACTGCAATTTCTTCCATCTGGTTGCCGGAGTCGACCCCCATCGCCCACCCAGCGGATCGGTTGATTTCGATGAACTCGAAATCGCCTACCGCAACGAGTCCCTGGCCATTCCCAGCAACGGAGGGAGTCTGATCGATTGGCCTCGGGATTCCGAACAGGATCCGACGAAGCTGACCGACGGATGGCGCCACGGCGAGGGCCGGATGTGGCACAGTGCCGAGAATCCGACCCAGCCACAGGAGTTCGCTTTTTCTTTCAAAGTGCCGGTGACGATCGACACCGTTCAGGTACATCAGAACCCGGAGTGGCCAGGCAAAGACGTCGAAGTACTGGTATCGGAGGATGGCTCCTCCTACCAATCCATTCTGAGGCAGGTCCTACCGAAAACCGGGCGCCCCACGGCGAACTTCGCTTTTGCCTTGGATCAGGGGCTGGCAGCAAGAGCGAGTTATTTGAAGACTCGACTCACATCCGGCTACCAGAGCCGCCACTGGGGACTTGGGGAGATCGAAGTCTTTGGCAGCGGCGCTACTCTGCGCCCCGATGATGATCTCTACCATGTGAACGACGACATCTACGGTCTGGAGGCGGGCGTGGTGTACCACTACCGCCTGGTCGGCGTCAACGAGCACGGAACCTTTTACGGCAAGGATCAAGCATTGACCTTGCCAGCTACAAATCAACCGTACGTGCTAACGGGAGCGGCGGACCGCATCGATTCGTCGGGCGCCAGGGTCCAGGGAAGAGTCAATCCTCTGGGACTGCCCGGCTACTACTATTTCGAATACGGAGGGGACGCGACCCTGGGGGACAGGACGGCGCTCAGATACGAAAGACTCGAGGAGACATCGAGGACGGTTTCCGCCTCTCTCCAGGACTTGGAGCCTGCGACCCTCTACAGCTACCGCGTGGTAGCCATCAATGGAAGCGCTACCAGTTACGGAAGTCTGGGATCGTTCACCACGGCGGCTCTGACCTCAGCGTCTTCTCCTTAGTCCTGCCCCCGTATGGTTAAGATCGATAGCACTGTGTTGGTTGTAGGATGGGAACTCCTGCCCGTCGACGATTGCGACGGGCAAGAGTCCCATCCTACGAGTTTTAAGGCTCAGTCAGATGGCGACTCTTGTGTCACCTCCTAACTGAACAAACGACCGCCTACTGAAGATTGTGGCAGAAATCGCAGCCGTTGGGCGCGTCCCGCTGGGCGTGGCAGTCCATACAGAACCCCATCGAAGTCGGCTTCTCCTTGACGATCAGGTCGCGCTCCGAAACCGGTCCGTGGCACTGCTCACAGGCCAGGCCTGCGTCTTGATGGTGGGACTGGTGAGAAAACCAGACGAATCTAGGGAGGGTATAGATCCTGGCCCATTTCAGGGGTTTCCCGGAGGCCTCATGTGCCGCCAGCTTCTGGATCGCTGGGCTCTCCTTCTTGATGCTCGCGTGGCAGAGCATACATTGGCTATCGGGGGGTAAACCGGCCTCAAACCCGGGGGCCGCAACAGTGTGGCAGGTAAGACAGTTGAGGCCAAGCTTGTGATGAACCTTGTGGCTGAAGGGGATTGGCTGCGGAGGAGGAGACTCAAGGGTCTCAGCAGAGGTGGAAGACACCCTCTGGGCTTCCAGGCTTGGCAGGGAACAGAGCAGTAAGAGCAATCCCAGGATCCACATTGTTCAAGGTAAGGCAAAGGCTACGAACTCATCTCCAGAACTCGAGCCTCCCTGTCCGCCGCCAGCGGCAATGACGACATACTGGCGTCCCTTGACCTCGTAGGTGCAGGGTGTCGCGAATCCTCCTTCGTTGAGTTGATGTTCCCAGAGCACTTTGCCCGTATTGGAATCGAATGCCCGGAACATCTTATCGAGGGTACCCCCCAGAAAAATGAGTCCTCCTCCGGTTGTGATCGCGCCCCCGGTTATCACAGACCCGGTCTTGGGAACACCCCGTGCCGTCAATTCAGTGAACTCTCCGACGACCTCACGCCAGACGAATTCCCCTTCTCCGAGATCGATTGCGGTGAGGTATCCCCAGGGAGGCTTGATCCCGGGATAGCCCTCTGGATCACCGACTAGACGCCGCACCGGTAGCTCGTAGTCGAAGGGTTGATCCTCCCTTGCCGGTGCCAGGGTGATGTGATTCGTCCACTCGCTGGTAGGGACGAAGAGGCGGCCTGTCGAGGGATCGAAACTGCAGCCTCCCCATAATGCACCACCCCGGAATCCCGGGTGTATGAACGTTCCCTGTAGGCTGGGAGGCTCGTACATCGCGCCTGCCCTGTTCTGGTCGAAAAGCTCTTTGACGGCGGCGTGAGCCTCGGGTGAGATGTCTGTGATCTGGTCCTCGGTGAAGGCCTGTCGGCTGAGAGGTGGAGGCTTGACCGGAAAAGGTTGGGTCGGCCACAACTCCTCGCCTGGTACCTCTGAAGGGGGTATGGGTCTCTCTTCCACAGGGAAGAGAGGCTCGCCCGACTCACGATCGAAGAGAAAGACCATAGCTGTCTTGGTGACCTGGGCAACCGCGTCGATACGTTTGTCGTCACGAATGACGGTGACGAGGGCCGGCTGTGCCGGAAGGTCATAGTCCCAGACATCGTGGTGTACCGTCTGAAAATGCCAGATTCTTTTCCCTGTAAGCGCATCCAGAGCGAGGACGGAATTACCAAATAGGTTGGCACCCTTGCGGTTTCCGCCGTAGTAGTCGAAGGCCGGTGAGCCGATGGAAGCAAAGACCCAGCCGCGCTCGGTGTCGAGGCTCATGCCGGCCCAGTTGTTGGTCCCCCCAGAGGTCTTCCAGGAATCTCCTTCCCAGGTGTCGTTCCCAAACTCCCCCGGCTTGGGGACCGTGTGAAAAATCCATCTCCGTTTACCGCTGCGGGCATCGTAACCTCGGATGTGTCCAGGGGCCTCCGGATAAGGGCCCTCGCCTCCCCCGCCGCCAACGATCACCACATCCTGGTAAACCACGACCGGGCTGGAATGTGAGAAGGAGAGCCCTGTCATGTCGTGATCGAAGTTCTGCTTGAGGTCGATCATCCCGTCTTCACCGAAGCTAACGACCCGCTCGCCGCTGCCCGCGTCGATGCAATAGAGCGAATCTTTGACCGGAAAGAAGATCCTCTTGTGTTCTGGTTTTGAGGGATCCTTCCAGTAGGTGACGGCGCGATTGGTTCCAGGGGAACTTCTCAGTTCCTTCCCAGCGAAGGGGTCGAAGCTCCAGATCAATCGGCCGTTGGAGGCGTCGAGTGCCTGCAGCTTAAGGCGTGCCGTGCTGAGGTACATCACACCATCGACTACGATCGGGGTGCACTCAATCCTCGTCGAGGGTTGCTGAGACGCGTCCTCGGTGTGGTGTACCCAGACCGGCTCCAGTTGAGCCACGTTGGTAGTATTGATCTGGTCGAGCGGCGAATAGCGAGTCGCCCCTTGATCACCACCATAGACCGGCCAGTTGTGGCCGCTGGAGTCGGGGGCAGAGCCCCCGCATTGAAGCGCCATCGGCAGCAGCGAAAAGGCGAGCACCAAAGTGGCCAACGCACTGCGATCTTTAGGTTTTTGTGTCATTTCCCGTCTTCCTCAGGAAGCACTGTGTTTCGAAATTGAGACTCCCGTTTGGCAGCGGGAAAGGATACATGGTCCGGTCCTGAAACTGCAAGAATCGGTCGAGCGGCGGATTGGGAAAAGGACTTAACCCAAGATTGCGTCGAAACCTGGCTTCGGATGGGAACTCTTTCTCAAATGATCTGGCTCGCAGCAGTCGCTTGGTCCGGGCATCTAACGGTTCTCGGAGCCTGCTTCAGCAGGCTGGCGCGAAGCGTAATAGACCGGTCCTTTCAGGGCCGGGTATCGGGGTGGGGCGAGACTTGAGCCCGCTTCAGCGAGCTTCTCGAGTGAGGGCTTCAGCCAAAGTCCGGTCCGACACTCCTTGGCACATCGGATGACAACCCTCAGGGAATCTTGGACGCCTTGAGAACTGAATCGAGCCTTGGTCGTGGAGATCGGAACGGATCCTGGCTAAAGCCTTTCCTCGAGAAGCCTGCTGAAGCAGGCTCTGCCCATCACGTCACGCGAATACCCGGCCCTGAAGGACCGGTCTATTACGCTTCGCGCCAGCCCGCTGAAGCGGGCTCCTGGATAGGGCTAGCTGTAGTAAAACATTCAGTTCAGGCGAGCGCAGCTTTGTTTCCCTTTGAAGTGAGAAGAAGTTTTCTTCTCTTGAATAATCCGGCTCCCAGCCGAGGGCAAAGGCCGGAGTGCTCTTTCTGTGGAGCTGCAGGCTTGCATCTGGGCAAGGGCGAAGGCAAGGGCAAGAGGGGACGGTAGCAAGCCCTTTTGGGCCAAACCCAAACCTGCTAGGATCCCTCGACTCGCAAGTTTGGAGAGATGCCGATGAAACAGTCGAATCGTCTGAAGGCCGCTATCCGAGAGAACCGCGTCGCTTTCGGATACGATCTGCATTTTCCCTCCACCCACATCATCGAGATTCTCGGCCCCCTGGATTTCGATTTTGTCTGGATCGACGGAGAACACGGACCCTTTAGCCTGGAGCAGATTGAGGAGATCTGCCGTGCCGCCGAGTTGGTGGGAGTCACTCCCATCGCTCGCGTACCTAATACCCGCTCCTCGACGATTCTTCAATACCTGGATCGAGGCATCCAGGGGATCCTGGGCCCGCACATCAACTCCAAGGCGAACGCCGAGCAGCTGGTTCGGGCTTGTTACTTCGGTCCGCTTGGGGAGCGCTCCTTCGGTGGAAATCGAGGCACAGACTATGGCTACGGGATCCCCGACATGGGCGCCTACTATGAGCAGTGCAACCAGAACATATTGGTAGGAGCCCTATTGGAAGACGAGGATGTGGTCGAGAACCTGGACGAAATTCTTACCGTTCCCGGGATCGACTACTTCAGCATTGGACCCAATGACTTCGCTCAAGGTCTCGGCTACCCGGGTGGGGCAAGACACGAGACAGTGGTTGAGGCAATGGAGGCGGTCTACACCCGAATCAAGCAGGCCGGACGGCACGTCGGGCGCGATGCCATGGCGAGTATCCACGTCAAAGAGATGCTCACTGGATCCGCCAAGAGTTTCCTGGAGCGAACGTGGTGAAATCTAAAGCGGAGCCGCGACTGGGCAGTCCTCGCAACTCATTCGAAGGAGCAGACATGGGAGAACAACAGAATCGGAGTCTGGTAGAGCAAGGTTATCAATGCTTCAAGACCGGAGACATGGAGGGCCTACTGAGCCTGTTCTCGGCTGATATTGAGTGAGAGCTTCCTGCCATAGACGGTATTCCCTTCTCGGGTCATCGTAAAGGCCGAGATCAGGTAGCGAGTTTCTTCACAATGGTCGTAGAGGCACAAGAATCCCTGGAGTTTGATCCACGGGAATACGTTTGTGAGGGCGAACAGGTGGTTGCGATCGGTCACTACCGATGGAAGGTCAGATCCACCGGTAAGGTCTTCGAAAGCAACTTCGTCCATATATTCACGATAAGAGAGAATCTGGTGGTCCGATTCCGGGAGTTCCTGGACTCTGCCGCTCTCGCCGCTGCCCACAGTTAGTGGATGAGCGTATCCCGTACCACAACTCCGGAAGCGTTTGCCAGGCTCCAGGCGATTTGAGGTCCTCGCATGACAACTGAGCCTGCAAGTCTCTTTACTACCACCGACTACGTGGTAGTCGTGGTCTATCTGCTGATCGTGGTCGTCGCCGGTAGCTGGGTAGGTAGAGGCCAGAAAACGGTGAGTGAGTACTTTCTGGCCGGCCGAAGCATGCCCTGGCTGGTGGTGTCTCTGTCGATCGTGTCGACCGATCTGAGTGCCATCTCCTACACCGGTGTGCCCGCCTGGATCTGGGCCAAGGACCTCAAGTATACGATGGGGATCTTCCTGCTTCCCCTGGTTCTTCTTTTCATTCTGGTTACCTTTATCTCGATTTTTCATCGTCTCCGGGTCTTCACGACCTACGAGTATCTTGAGCACCGATTTCATCCGATAGCGAGAACCGTAACCTCGGTGCTGTTTTTGGGACAGAGGGGAGTGTGGCTTGCGACTGCCATCTATGCCCCGTCCCTGGCGCTTTCCACGGTTAGCGGGTTTTCAATGCTGCGCTGCATCTTGACCCTGGGAGCCCTGGCTACCCTCTACACCGTGCTCGGCGGAATGAAGGCGGTGATCTGGACCGATTTCGTCCAGTTCATAGTCCTGGCAGGTGGACTCGCCTTCATGATCGTCTTTCTCATGTCCTCCTTCCAGTGGGACGCCTCCGGCGTTTGGCAGCGGGCAGGAGAGCTGACGGGTTCGGTGAGTGGTACCCCTCACACCACCATGGTGGACTGGACCTTCGACCTGGGAGCCGAGGCCACCGTGTGGTCGATTCTCTTTTTTCTCTTCTTCTACAACGTGGGCACTCTGGGTACCGATCAGGTGATCGTGCAGCGATATCTGACGGTCGACACTTTTCGGGGCAAGGCCAAGGCGGTCATGAGTGGGGGAATTATCACCATCATCCTGGTCCTAGCCTTGGCCTCGTTGGGTCTCTTGCTGGTGGTCTTTTATGACAAGCACCCGCAGCTGGCCGCTGGCATCACGCGCCCCGACATGCTCGTGCCTCATTTTGTTGCGTACGTCCTTCCGGTCGGGGTCAGAGGCATTATCCTTGCGGCTCTCCTGGCCGCCACCATGTCCAGCGTGGATTCTGCTCTGAACGCCTTTGCCACTGTGGGGAGCATGGATCTGTACCGCCGCTGGGCCCGGGATTTGAGCGAGGCTCACTTGCTCCGGATGGGGCGTCTCTTCACTCTGGTGGCCGGAGTCCTGGCAACTCTAGGTGCCGTGTTCGTGAGCGGAATGCAGTCCACGGTTATCGAGACGGTAGGAAAGCTGGCTTCGACCTTCATAGGTCCCATCAGCGGTATGTTCTTCTTGGGTGTTCTCACCCGCCGCGCCAACACCTTCGGGTTGCTGTTGGGCTCCTTCTGTGGCCTCACGACCTCCGTGTTGGTGGCCTGGACGCCCATCAGTCAGGAGGTCAACTGGATGTGGACCGCCCCTGCCAGCTCAGCGGTGACCTTCCTGGTGGGATACGTCGCCAGCCTTCTTCGGCCCGAAGCTGAACCCAAGGAGCAAGAGGAGCCGGTGTGAAGCATTTGAAGTCGCTGCCTCAGGGAAGCCTTCTGTCAGTCCTCCAATGAAGCAGAAACCCCACTGTTGGGAGTCCAGGAACTGTTCGAATTCCCAGGCTGCTTCGAAGATCGGATTCATACTTCCCGTAGCTTTTGAAACAGTGCCTGCTACTCAACAAGACCGGAAGTCGATTGACGATGGTGATCACGATATTTCGGATGGCCGGCCAAGGACAAGACCGCGTCAATACGCGCCATGAGCTGTTTGTTCGACAGCGCCCGCAGTTCCTCATACTCCAATCTGGGCAGATTCGCAGCCGCGTATTGCCACTGCTCCAACCAGCGTTTTTGCTGCTGGCTCGAGGATGTCGCCATCCAATCAATATGAGTCAAGGGTGCGCGCCGAACAAGTCTTCAGCGGGGAATGATCAATGCATGACGAGGCCGCCGGCGACGTTCAGGGAGATCCCCGTGACGTTGTCGGCCTGGGCCAGACAGACAACTGCCTGACCGATGTCTTCCGGTGTCTGAGGACGGCCGAGGGGAATGCGGTCCGCGACGAATCTCTGAAGCGCCGCCTCCCGATCATCGTCGAGGTCCTGGGAGCGCTTCTCGATGATGTGATCAAGCCACATCGAAGTGCCTAGAATTCCCGGGCACACGGCATTGACCGTGATGTCGTAGGGTGCCATTTCGAGTGCCAGTGACTGGGTGAATCCGATCACCGCCGACTTGGAGGCGGCGTAGGCCGCAGGTCCCGAACTTCCGGTCTTGCCGGCAACGGAGGACGTATTGATGATTCGCCCCTGTCGTCGCTCCATCATGTCAGGGAGTACGGCTCTGCAGTAGAGGAATACGCCTTTGAGGTTGACGTCCATGATGGCATCCCAGTCTGCCTCGGTCATTTCCGCCATAGCGTGAAAGTGGACCACCCCTGCGTTGTTGCACAGGATATCGATGGGGCCCAGTTTCTGGGAGACCGAGGTGACCATCGCCTCGATCTGGTCGGCCTGGGTAACGTCGACTTGGACGCCTATGGCTTTCGCACCCTGGCTGGTGAGGATCTCGACGGTTTCCTGCACGTCGGCTTCGGTGGAAAGGGTATATCCGCCGGTTCCCAGTGTCGGAGTGTAGAGATCGGCGACTGCCACAGCCACGCCTTGATGAGCCAGTGCCACGGCGATGCCCCGGCCGATGCCTCGGGCTCCTCCAGTAACGATGGCAGTTTTTCCCTTTAACTCCATGGTTGCGAATCTAACGGGTGCCCGTCCTCTATCGTACCCAATGACGATAGAGAGGTTTCACCTTATCGGGCAGGGACTCGTAGACTTCGGGCGAAACTGACGGAACTTCGTTTTCCGGCAGACCTGGTTCCTCCACCATGCGCTGACGCATGTCGGAGCCCGGCATGAGTACTTCCAGATCCAGCCACCAGGGTGCGTAGCGCATGACCATTCCTACCCGAGGCCCGTCACTGTTGTTGCTGGCGGTCGCGTGCCAGAGGCGGCTGTCAAAAAGCAGGACGCTACCAGCCTGGCCGGTGGCTTGTATCTCGGTCGGATAGGATTCGAAGCGGTCCACGGACATGGTGCCAGTGGGGTTATCCGTTGTCCGGTGGCTCCCGGGTACGATCCAGGTGGCTCCGTTGTCGACAGTAAAGTCCGAGAGCATCCACAGGGTCGACAACTGAACCGGAAAGTCTGCATAGGGTGCGGGATATGGCCGGCCTTTTCCTGGTTGTAAGGCCAGTCCGCATGCCAGCCGCTGCGTTCGTTGCCAGGGGAGTTGACCAGGGTATTGGTGAAGGACACGCGTACGTGCGGCCCGAACCATTCTTCGGCGACGCCCAAAACTCGCCGATCGGCCAGATGGGGCAAGAAGGAGGGAACGGAATCCAGGACACCTCGAGCACTATGCAAGCCCTTGTAAGTTCGACTGACCCCCTTTGCGGTAGTTACCGACTCTGCCTCCGCTCGCACAGTTCCCACCTGATCTTCTGGAATAACCCGGTCGACTATGCAGCATCCGTCAATCTGCAGTTGCAGCAGGATCTTGTCGATGCTCATATACTCCAACTTGGATGACTTTCAATTGTGAGTTTCTAGCCCATTCGAAGTCAATCCGTCGGAGCAGTGAGCAGTGAGAGACGGTATCCAGAAAGTTGGTCAGACAAGACCAACTTCCCTTGCAACCCACCCTCCTGAGTACTCTAATCCTAAAACAAGTAGATGGAAGTGGATTAAACCACGTGTAAACACCTGAAATTCCCGACCTGGCGGGTATTCTGGAGTTCGACAAAAAATCTTCAGAGAGGCCCGAAAGGAGGCATTTCGGGTGAAGAAAACGCATAGCGCAATCCTCCGAAAACGGGAAGCAGAGGTGGCCACTCGGGTGAGCCCCAGCTGGAATGATCAAGCTCGGAAAACGGTCCTTTCGTCCGACGGGATCAGCTACGAAGTCTCGGAGAAGATTCACGCCGTCAGTTACGGCGGGCTGGGGCTGATGCAGCAGGTCGTGAAGTGGAGCGGGCAAGGTCTGGGCCCAACAACCAGCGAGTTTCTTCCAACGGGCGGAGATTGATGTAGATGGGACCATTGCCCCCACTAGCGGCGAAGGCAAGGAAGGGATGGAGATCAGCTACGACAGGCAGTGGGGC